>NZ_PJJW01000031.1:0-110127 GCF_002929675.1 Cryobacterium sp. M15 | reverse complement strand
ACCCGGAAGCTAAGACTCTCAGCGCCGATGGTACTGCAGGGGGGACCCTGTGGGAGAGTAGGACACCGCCGGACTTAACTTGGAAACACCAGAAAAGCCATCCCTCACGGGATGGCTTTTCTGCGTTAACAGCCACCCCGGGTGGTTGTTATGCGTTAACACACGCTTCACGAAAGCCCCTCCTAGCCCAACCCAGGGCAGCGCAGGGCAGGGCAGGGCAGGGCAGGGCAGGGCAGGGTGGCGGGATACTCGCTCCTCAGCTCAAACATTCGGGGTGTTCCGGCAGGCTCCGCGAAGAACGTGCGGAGCCTGCCGGAACACCCCGAAAACTCGACACCCCGCGAATATCCCGCCACCCCGCCCACAACATGAACAGATTCGTTGCGTCACGGTTGGTGCAATCCATTCCCCGCACACGTTGCTAGAAGTAGCAGGAAGCATCCGCTTAGGATGGGGCACTCAGCGAGGTCTTGCGTAAAGGCTTAGGCTTGGTACGTCTGTCGAAATGCCGGACTAATTACACAGGAGATACAGTGAGCCCTTCAGGACCCCGCGACGGCGATTCCCGCAACAACGGTCAGGATGACCGTCGTTCGAACCAGAGCGGCCGACCCTCGAACGGGCGACCTTCAAGTGGTCGCGATGGCGCCAAGCCGCCGTACCGCGCCAACTCCGAGCGCCCGCAGCGCGATGGTGAACGTCCTCCGTATCGCGGTAACAACGAACGCCCCGCCCAGGGTGGCGAGCGACCACCGTACCGTGGCAATTCTGATCGACCCGCATACGGTGGTAATGACCGCGCTCCATACCGGGGTAGCTCTGATCGTCCGGCTCAGGGTGAGCGACCGCCGTACCGGGGTAACTCTGATCGTCCCTCGCAGGGTGAGCGTCCTCCGTACCGGGGTAACTCCGACCGCCCTTCCGGTAGTAGCGATCGCGCTCCGTATCGGGGTAACTCGGATCGTCCGTCGCAGGGTGAGCGTCCGCCGTACCGGGGTAACTCGGATCGCCCTTCCGGCGGTAGCGAGCGTCCGCCGTACCGCGGCAACTCTGACCGTCCCTCGCAGGGTGAGCGTCCGCCGTACCGGGGTAACTCGGATCGCCCTTCCGGCGGTAGCGAGCGTCCGCCGTACCGCGGCAACTCTGACCGTCCCTCGCAGGGTGAGCGTCCGCCGTACCGGGGTAACTCCGACCGCCCTTCCGGCGGTAGTGAGCGTCCGCCGTACCGGGGTAATTCGGATCGTCCGTCGCAGGGTGAGCGTCCGCCGTACCGTGGCAATTCGGATCGCCCTTCCGGCGGTAGCGAGCGTCCGCCGTACCGCGGCAACTCTGACCGTCCCTCGCAGGGTGAGCGTCCGCCGTACCGGGGTAACTCGGATCGCCCTTCCGGTGGTAGCGAGCGTCCGCCGTACCGGGGCAATTCGGATCGTCCGGCTCAGGGTGAGCGTCCGCCGTACCGGGGCAACTCCGACCGCCCTTCCGGCGGTAGCGACCGCGCGCCGTACCGCGGGAACTCGGAACGACCCAGCAGCGACCGTCCGCGTTCGGACAATGACAGCAAGCCGTGGACCCAGCGCGGCGGTTCGCCGAACCGTGCCGGCGCCCCGCGTGTCGATGCCGGCAAGAAACTGTGGACTCGCGACGGTGCGCCGGCGCGTAACGACCGCGATGCCCGCGTCGTCGAAGAGGAGATGACCGAGGAGCAGCGCATGCAGCGTGAGCTGCGTTCGGTGCGTCCGCGCCACGACGACCCGGAACTTCCCGACGACATCTCGGCTAACGACCTGGACCGCATTGCCCGTAACGAGCTCAAAACCCTGACGAAGGAGAATGCCGAGACCGTCGGGCGTCACCTGGCCATGGCCGCACGCGTCATCGACGAAGACCCCCAACTCGCCCACCTGCACGTGATGAGCGCTGCCCGTCGGGCTGGTCGCATCGGTGTGGTGCGCGAAAGCCTGGCGATCACCGCGTATGCCACGGGCGATTTTGCCCTGGCCCTGCGCGAGCTGCGCACCTACCGTCGCATTTCGGGCTCCAACGATCAGCTCCCCCTTATGGTCGACAGTGAACGTGGCGTCGGTCGTCCCGACCGTGCCCTCGAGCTGGGTCGTTCGGTCGACCGTGCCACTTTGTCGCCATCTGTCCAGGTGGGCCTGGCCATCGCCATGTCCGGTGCACGCCTCGACCTCGGCGAAACAGATGCCGCACTCGTCGAACTCGAAATTCCGCAGCTCAATCCCAACACGGCCTTCTCCTACAGCCCCGAGCTGTTCGCCGCCTACGCGGAAGTGCTGACCGAGCTCGGCAGGGAGAACGAAGCCGACGAGTGGCTCGAACGTGCTTCGCGCGCCGATGCCGCCCTCGGAGCCTCCGGTGACGATGACGAGACCATCGAGATCGAAGAGATGGAAGAAGACGAAGACGACGCCCTCGCGTCCTTCGTCGCTGAGGAAGAAAATAACGGCGACGATGACCACGCTGAGGTCGTCGACGTCGACGTCAACGACAACGTCGTTGCTGAAGCTGCGGACACGGCTGAAACTGATGACGAGACGGAGCCGGATGTTACATCGCCGAAAGCCTGAATTGGCAACACCGCTGGCCGGTGTAGACGTACTTCTGGCAGACCTTGACGGTGTGGTGTACACCGGACCGGCGGCGATTCCCCTTGCCGTCGAGAGCCTGAACCGTGCCGCCGAGACCATCCGTGTGGGCTACATCACCAATAATGCTGCGCGCACCGACCAGTCGGTCGCGGACCACCTCACCCAGCTCGGGTTGAGCGTGGCGGCAGCGGATGTTGTCACCTCACCCCAGGCTGCGGTGCGGTTACTGGCAGAGCAGGTGGAACCCGGCGCGAGCATCCTCGTCATTGGTGGCGACGGGCTCGTCGACGAGGTCCTCAAGGCCGGGTTCGTCGTGACCCGATCGGCAGACGACAAGCCCGCCGCCGTGATTCAGGGCTTCTCGCCAGAGCTCGGCTGGGTGCATCTCGCCGAGGCGGCGTTCGCGCTCAACGCCGACGGAGTGGGCACGGGCATTCCGTGGATCGCCACCAACACCGACTGGACCATTCCGGTCGCCCGCGGTATCGCCCCCGGCAACGGCACTCTCGTCTCCGCCGTGCACACGGCCGTTGGTCGACTTCCACTCGTGGCTGGCAAACCCGAAACGGCCATCTTTCTGGAGGCCACGCAGCGCTTCGGTGCGCAGAATGCGCTCTTCATCGGTGACCGACTCGACACCGATATTCTGGGCGCCAATCGGGCCGGAATCCCCGCCGTGCTCGTGCTCACCGGCATCGACCGGGCCAAACAGGCCCTCGCCGCCGACAAAGACTCCCGGCCGACGTTCATCATTGAAAACCTGCAACAGCTGCACGAGCCGTACCCCGAGACGGTGTTCTCCAAGGACGGCTCGACCGCCACGGTGAATGGAGCAAGCGTGCGCATCAACGGCAACGACGTCCAAATCGTCAAGGAGGGCGACGGCGGAATCGACCTGCTGCGCGCCGCGTGCGCCGCGATCTACCGATCCGGACGCGCGATCTACGGGCTCAACGTTCCGGAGCGACTGTATCTCGCGCAGTAGCCTAGACACTGTGAACCCCGAGCCCGTCATGCCCGAAGAAGAAGTGGTCGATCTCGCGCCGCAGCTGGCTGGCATCGAGGCCCGGCCGCTCGCGCAGCGCGCCGAAGCGTTCAGTGCGCTACACGAGCAGCTGCGCATAGAACTCGAAGACGCTGATACCGACCTGGCGGGCCGGGCATGACCGGCGCTGATGCCCCCCACGATCATGAAACAGACACACCCATGCCTGAGCACCACGCTGAATTTGAACTGAATTACGCCGACCCGCGTGACGGGCTTCCAGAACGGATGCCCGACTCCCGCCTGGACGCCGCCCTGGCCGATCGTGGGCTGGTTCGCTCCCGAACCGTAGCGGCCAAACTTATCGCCGACGGCCTCGTCACGGTGAACGGTGTCCCCGTCGTGAAGGCCAGCACAAAAGTCTCGGCGGACTCGGTTCTCGAAGTGGCCGCGACCGACCACTACGTCAGCCGGGGTGCCCACAAACTCAACGCTGCACTCGATGCCTTCAACCTCACCGTCACCGGCCGTACAGCGCTCGACGCGGGGGCGAGTACCGGCGGTTTCAGCCAGGTACTGCTCGAACGTGGCGCCGCCTCGGTCATTGCCGCCGATGTCGGCCACGGGCAGCTTGCTGCGCAACTGAAGACCGAGCCGCGGCTGAAGCTGGTCGAGGGGTACAACATCCGCTATGCAACCCCGGAAACCCTCGCCGGGGCATCCGGAATCGACACCCGACCCGACCTCGTCGTGGCCGATCTGTCGTTCATCTCGCTCACCACCGTGTTGCCGGCTCTCGTGGCCACAGCCGCGGCGGGCGCCGACTTCGTGCTACTGATCAAACCGCAGTTTGAGGTAGGCCGCGGCGGTATCCGTGAGGGCATCGTGCACGACAGGGGCCTCCGAAGCGACTCCGTGGCCGGTGTACTCTGGGCCGGCTGGGACCTCGGCCTGAGAACCTGTGGAGTCATCGCCTCGCCCATCATCGGGGCGGCCGGAAACCACGAGTATCTGTGCTGGATGAGCGCCACGACCGGCACGAATCCGACAGAATGGATGGACCGAATCGAAGCACTGGTTGGAGCGTGAGGAGTTGAGCGACACCCCGCGATATTTTCTCATCGTCGCCCATACCGGCCGCGCTGACTCCGTTGAAGCCGCCTCGACGGTGTGTAAGCAGCTTCTGGCCTCCGGGGCGGTGCCGGTGCTCGCCATGGACGAACGCGCTGACCTTCTGGCCGCCTGCCCGGAGCTGAACGGTCATATCGCGATTCTCGGTGACACGGTGCGAACGTCCGACCTTGAACTTGTCATCGTGCTCGGCGGAGACGGTACCATTTTGCGCTCGGCTGAACTCGTGCGTGGATGCTCGGCACCGCTGCTTGGCATCAATCTCGGTCACGTCGGTTTTCTCGCCGAAAGTGAGCGGGACGACCTCGGCGAGGCCGTGCGCCGCGCGCTCAAGGGCGACTACGAGGTCGAGGAACGGCTTGCCCTGTCGGTGCGGGTCAAGGTGGCTGACGAGGTCGTTTACGAAACCTGGGCGCTGAACGAGGTCACTGTCGAAAAAGCCAGTCGCGAACGCATGATTGAGGTCGTCGTCGAGGTCGACGGACGCCCGCTGTCATCCTTCGGCTGCGACGGCGTCGTGCTCTCCACCCCGACCGGCTCGACCGCGTACTCGTTCTCGGCCGGCGGCCCCGTCGTCTGGCCCGGCGTTGAAGCGCTGTTGCTGGTTCCGCTCAGCGCGCACGCACTGTTCGCGAGGCCGCTCGTGGTCGGGCCGGAGTCGTCACTGGCCGTCGAGGTGCTGTCGCGCACCGGTGCCCGCGCAGTGCTCTGCGCTGACGGTCGCCGTACCCAGGATCTTCCCAGCCGCGCCCGTGTGATCGTCCGCCGCTCGGATGTTCCCGTGCGCCTGGCCCGCCTGCACATCGGCCCCTTCACCGACCGCCTGGTCAACAAATTCAACCTGCCGGTCACTGGCTGGCGCGGTCCGGTCGGCCGCGAGTGATCGACGAGCTGTTCATTCGCGACCTCGGCGTCATCGCCGAGGCGACGCTGCCGCTCGGCCCCGGTTTCACCGCCGTGACCGGAGAAACCGGTGCTGGCAAAACCATGGTGGTCACCGCGCTCGGACTGCTGCTCGGCGATCGCGCGGATGCCGGAACCGTGCGTCAGGGCCAGCCGCAGAGTTTTGTACAGGGTCGCTGGGTCATCGACCCCACCAGCGCGGTCGCCGACCGGGTCCGTGACGCTGGGGGAGACCTCGATGGACCCGAACTCATCCTTGGACGCTCCGTCTCGAGTGAGGGACGCAGCCGCGCGATGGTCGGCGGACGTGGCGCTCCGGCGAGCGTGCTCGGTGACCTGCGCAACGATCTCGTCGTCGTGCACGGCCAGAGCGATCAGGTGCGCCTGCGCTCCGCCGCCGCCCAGCGTGACGCCCTCGACCGTTTCGCCGGCCCCGAACTCGCCGCAGTGCTCGGCGACTACCAGCATGCCTTCCACCGCTGGCAGGCCAACCAGGTCGATCTCGACCGGCTCGTCACCGAACGAGATTTGCGAGCCCGCGAGGCCGACGAACTGCGCGCCGCGCTGACCGAGATTGAAACGGTTGCCCCGCAACCCGGCGAGGACGCCGAGCTGGGGGAACGCGCCGAACGCCTTGGCAACCTCGAAGAACTCCGCCTGGCCGGAGAGCAGGCCCGCCAGTTCGTCTCCGCCGAAGACAACCCCGACGACGCGCCCGACGTCGTCGCCCTGCTCGAAGCCGCCCGGCGCGCCCTTGACCGGGTCGCCGCCCACGACGTGGCCCTGCCGCCGCTCGTGACCGCCATCGCCAACGCTGGTTTCGTCGTTGCCGACATCGCCGCCGAGCTCTCGAGCTACCTCGCCGGCCTCGACGCCGATGGCGCCCGCGAACTCGAAATCGTGCAGGAGAGGCGGGCCATACTCGGCATTCTCGCCCGCAAATACCCGGGCGGCCTCGAGGAAGCCATTGGATTCCTCGATACCGGCAGTGCCCGGCTGCTCGAGCTTGATTCCGACTCTGACCGCATCGGGCAGCTCAGCGCCGAAGCGGATGCCGACCGAAAGCTCGTCACCCATCTCGCCGCTGCCCTGACAACGTTGCGCCAGGCAGCCGCGGTGCAACTCGGAATTCGGGTGACCACCGAGCTCGGCGCGCTGGCGATGCCGGACGCCGTGCTGCTCGTGGAGGTTGAAGCCGGTCTGGAGTGCACCGTCACTGGTATCGACCTCGTGCGCCTGCTGTTACAGCCGCACGCTGGCGCTGAGCCGCGGGCGTTGGCGCGCGGGGCATCCGGTGGTGAACTCTCTCGGGTGATGCTTGCCATCGAGGTCGTCATCAACGCGACCGACCCGGTACCTACCTTTGTCTTCGATGAGATCGATGCCGGTGTGGGCGGAGCCGCCGCGATCGAAATCGGTCGGCGACTCGCGCGACTCGCCGAAACCGCGCAGGTAATCGTGGTCACCCATCTCGCTCAGGTCGCCGCGTTTGCCGGCAACCACCTCAGCGTCGTCAAAGACAGCGATGGATCCGTCACTGCATCGAGCGTGCGTCAGCTGCGCGGCGACGACCGTGCCGCCGAAATGGCCCGCCTGCTTTCTGGCCTGCCCGACTCGAAGAGCGGTCTTGAACATGCCAGGGAACTGCTCGACCTTGCGCAGTCCGGCTCCCGCACCTCTGACAGATAAGCGATCAAAATCAGGTGATAGCATTGAAGCCCGTGGTGGAAAATATAATTACACGCGGTTCAGACAACACGCGCATAGGCGGCCCGGGCAATTCAGACGGCACCGTGAAGCACATCTTCGTGACCGGGGGTGTGGTCTCCTCGCTCGGTAAGGGCTTGACGGCGGCCAGCCTCGGTAACCTGCTTACGGCACGCGGCCTGCGCGTCGTCATGCAGAAGCTCGACCCCTACCTCAACGTCGACCCGGGAACGATGAATCCGTTCCAGCACGGTGAGGTCTTCGTCACCGATGACGGCGCCGAAACCGACCTCGACATCGGGCACTACGAACGTTTTCTCGACATCAACCTGGGCCAGTCGGCCAATGTGACGACCGGGCAGATCTACTCGCAGGTCATCGCCAAGGAACGCCGTGGCGAGTACCTCGGCGACACGGTGCAGGTCATTCCGCATATCACCGATGAGATCAAGCGGCGCATGCGCCTGCAGGCCAGCGACGATGTGCGCCCCGACGTGATCATCACCGAGGTCGGCGGCACGGTCGGTGACATCGAATCCCAGCCATTCCTCGAGGCCGCCCGCCAGGTGCGCCACGAACTCGGCCGCGGCAACGTGTTCTTCGTGCACGTCTCGCTCGTGCCGTTCCTCGGCGCTGCCGGCGAGCAGAAGACCAAGCCCACTCAACATTCCGTCGCCACCCTGCGATCCATCGGAATCCAGCCCGACGCCCTCGTGCTGCGCAGCGACCGGCCCGTCTCCGAGTCGAACAAGCGCAAAATCGCGCTCATGTGCGACGTCGACGAGGATGCCGTGGTCAACGCCGTCGACGTCGCCTCGATCTACGAGATCCCCACCATGCTGCACGACCAGGGCCTCGATAAGTACATCGTCAACGCCCTCGGCCTCACCGCCGACGTTGTGGACTGGACCGGCTGGAAGAACCTGCTCGAAGCCGTGCGCCACCCCAAGCACGAGGTCACCATCGGCCTGGTCGGCAAGTACATCGACCTGCCGGATGCCTACCTTTCGGTCACCGAGGCGCTGCGAGCTGGCGGATTCGCCAACCAGAGCAAGGTCAAAATCGTCTGGATCGGCTCCGACGATTGCGAAACCGACGAGGGAGCCGCGCGGCTGCTCGGCGAACTCGATGGCATCTGCGTGCCAGGGGGGTTCGGTATCCGCGGCATCGAGGGCAAGCTCGGTGCCCTCAAGTTCGCCCGGGAAAACGGCATCCCCGTGCTCGGCCTGTGTCTTGGTTTGCAGTGCATGGTCATCGAGTACGCCCGCAACAAGGCCGACCTGCCGGGAGCCTCCTCCAGCGAGTTCGACCCGGACACCGAGTTTCCGGTCATCGCGACCATGGAAGAGCAGGTGGAGATCATCGCCGGCGGTGACCTCGGCGGAACCATGCGTCTTGGCCTCTACCCGGCCACCCTTGCTGAAGGCTCTCTGGTCGCCGAGCTGTACGGCGCCAACGAAGCGTCCGAACGCCACCGTCACCGCTATGAGGTCAACAACGCCTTCCGCGACCAGATCGCACAGGCCGGCCTGTGGTTCTCCGGCACCAGCCCTGACCGTCACCTGGTCGAGTACGTCGAGCTCAAGCGCGAGGAGCACCCGTTCTACGTGGGAACCCAGGCCCACCCAGAGCTGCGGTCACGGCCGAACCACGCGCATCCGCTGTTTCGCGGTCTGATCAAGGCTGCGCTCGACCGCCAGGAGGCCAGCCGCTTGTTCGAGGTGAAGGAAGAGCTCAGTGCCTGACGATTTGCTGAAGGACGACGTGCTGCAGGACGACGTCATGCCGGTGCAGGTCTCAGCGAGCGACGTGGTCTACGACGGAGCCATCTGGAACGTGCGCCGCGACTCGTTCGACTACAACGGAGCGAGCATCACCCGCGAGTACATCGACCACCCCGGCGCGGTCGCTGTGCTGGCCCTCGACGAGCAGGACCGCGTGCTGCTGATCAAGCAGTACCGGCACCCGACCGGCTTGCGCGGCTGGGAACTACCGGCCGGGCTGCTTGACATTGCCGGTGAGAACGCTGTCGTCGGCGCCCAGCGCGAGCTGGCTGAAGAAGCGGATGTCGTCGCCACCGAGTGGGCGTTGCTCACCGAGTTCTACACCACGCCCGGGGGCAGCAACGAAGCCATTCGGATCTATCTCGCTCGGGGCGTCTCGGCGATTGCCGCATTCGACCGCACCCACGAAGAAGCCGATATCGAACCACGCTGGGTATCGCTCGACGCATGCGTCGACGCCGTGCTGGCCAGGCGCGTCTCCAACCCGATCCTGATGGTGGGCATTCTGGCCGCCCAGGTGGCTCGTTCACGCGGCTGGAGCGCGCTTGCACCCGCGGATTCGCCGTGGCCGCGGCATCCGCGCAGCAGTGGTTCGCGCAGCCTGCACATCACGTCCTGAGCATGACGACCGTCGAGACGGCGGTGGATTCCTACCTGCGGCACGTGGCGGTCGAACGCGGCCTCGCCGTGAACACCGTCGCCGCTTACCGCCGCGACCTGGGGCTGTACACGGCGTGGCTGGCGGTTGATTCTCCCGACGGCCCACCCAGGCCGATCACCGACCTGCAAGTGGTCACTCGGCACCACATCTCGTCGTTTGTGCAGCATCTCGGCCTGCGCCCGGAAGCCCCGTTGACGGCGGCATCCATCGCCCGCGTTCTCTCGACCGTGCGCGGGTTCCACCGTTTTCTGCTCGAAGAGGGAGTGGTCGAAACCGATGTGGCGCACGACACCAAACCGCCTAAACTCGCCCTGCGCCTGCCTAAGGCCATCTCAATCGAACAGGTCAGCGCGCTGTTGGCGGCGACCGACGGTGACGACGTTCAGCGCCTGCGCGATAAGGCCTTGCTCGAACTGCTCTACGCGACCGGAGCCCGGGTGAGCGAGGTGGTCAATCTCAATGTCGACGACGTGCTCGTGGAGGTGTTCGACTCGGTGCGGCTCACCGGTAAGGGGGATAAACAGCGCATCGTGCCGGTCGGCAGTTTTGCGCGCGCCGCTGTCTCTGACTATCTCGTGCGGGCCCGGCCGATACTGTCAGCGCGTGGACGCTCGACACCGGCGCTGTTCCTCGGCCTGCGCGGACAAAGAGTGAGCCGGCAGAACGCCTGGCTGATCATTCGTGCTGCCGCTGAGCGTGCCGGGCTCACCGTGCCCGTGTCGCCGCACACCCTGCGCCACTCGTTCGCGACGCACCTGCTCGCCGGTGGCGCCGATGTACGCGTGGTGCAGGAACTGCTCGGCCATTCCTCGGTCGCCACCACCCAGATCTACACGCTGGTGACCGTCGACACCCTTCGTGACATGTACACGACCGCCCATCCGCGGGCGCGCTAGTCACCTCGTGGTTACTTCAGTTGGCCGCGAATTTCGCCGCCAGGGAAGGTAGGTGTGTGCACGTTGATGTAGTACGCGCGGGGGTTGGCGCTGATGGCTTGGAGCAGGGCGGGGTCGGCGGTTGCGCAACTCTGCACCGTCCAGCTGGTGCCGGAGCCGACAATGAGGGGGATGACCACCGGGCCGGCGACAGTCCGAGGCGCCAGATGGACGTGGCCCGCCACAGCCGGCACTGACAGGTTTCGCGCCGTCATGGTGTAGCACAGCTGGTCACCGGTGATGGCATAGCTAAAGAAACCACTCGCCCCAGTGTCTGCCCCAGTCGTTTCCTGACCGTTGTTCAGCGGGATTGCGGGGCCGCCATCCGGTCTGGCCACGGCGACACCCGTGTTGGCCGCGGTCAGAGCCGCGACGGCCGCCACTATCGCGAGTGTCCGCAGGCCGCCCGATTTCTTCATGCTCATGATTCGTCCTCTGGTCGGTGAAAGTTGTCAGTGCCGTCACGCTACCCGCGGTTAGCGCGGTGCGCAACGCGTGGTCGCGTCCCGGCGGTGCCCTGTGCCCGTCGAGATTCACTAACCGGTGCGTATCGTCAGTGATCTGTCCAGCGCGAGCCGCAACGCCGACTCGTCGGGCCGATTCCGGGTCGAGGGTTCCTCTCGCGTGTTCAAGACTTCGACCGACGTACAGATCGGCACCCTGATCAATCAGGGCGGCGGACGCTACTGCGCCACGATCGGCAACGTGGCCGTGAATCCGGGAAACATCTTTGTAAAAAGCAGCCTCGGCGGGTTCGCGTCTCGAAACGTATCGCTCAAATAGTCGCGGTCACGCTCCCGCCACAACGGCGACGGATGCTGCCGGCCGAGCCACCGAGACGGGGCCACGCGGCGATCCTTGCGGCGACGCGTCGTTCCACTCGCTACAATCAAGCAAGTGATGGGTGCAGGACAAATCAAGGACGGGCCAGTGACGCGTAAGTTGAGCGAGCGAATTTCGCTACCCGGTTTCGACGACACTCCGGTAGGTCCGACGGGACGCGAAAAACACGAATTCGCCGATCCGGAGCCGCTCAAAGGCCACGGTCCCGCCCGCATCATCTCCCTCTGCAACCAAAAAGGTGGCGTCGGTAAGACCACGACGACCATCAACCTCGGCGCGGCCCTGGCCAGCTACGGGCGTCGCGTGCTCGCCATCGACTTCGACCCGCAGGGCGCACTCTCAGCCGGCCTCGGCGTGCCCACCCACGACGTCACCACTATCTACGACCTGCTGCTCGACGGCAAGGTCGACCCGAAAGACGCGATCCAGCCGACCTCGGTCGAGGGACTCGATGTCATCCCGGCCAACATCGACCTTTCCGCCGCCGAGGTGCACCTGGTCAACGAGGTCGCCCGCGAGCAGATTCTGGCCCGTGTGCTGCGTAAGGTCTCGAGCGACTACGACGTCATCCTCATCGACTGCCAGCCCTCGCTCGGTATCCTCACGGTGAACGCGCTCACCGCCAGCCACGGCGTGCTGATTCCCCTCGAGTGCGAATTCTTCGCCTTGCGCGGCGTCGCCCTGCTCATCGAGACCATCGATAAGGTGCGCGACAGGCTCAACCCCGCCATCGAACTCGACGGCATTCTCGCCACCATGTACGACTCGCGCACCCTGCACTCCCGCGAAGTCCTCGAGCGCGTCGTTGATGCCTTCGGCCACAGTGTGCTGGAGACCGTCATCGGCCGCACCGTGAAATTTCCCGACGCGAGCGTGGCCGGGATACCCATCACCGACTTCGCACCCGAACACGCAGCCGCCAAGGCATACCTGCAGGTGGCCCGCGAACTGATCCACCGTGGCGCAGTCGCCTAGCGCGGCCGAGAAGCCCGCGTTTTCGGTCGCCCTCGGCAACTTTGAGGGCCCGTTCGATCTGCTGTTGAAACTCATCACCCGGCACGAACTCGACATCACCGAGATTTCGCTCAGCCAGGTGACCGACGAGTTCATCTCCTACCTGCGCGGCCTCGACGCGGCCGAGGAACTCGACCAGGCCACCGAGTTTCTGGTCGTTGCCGCGACGCTTCTCGACCTCAAGGTGGCCGGCCTGCTGCCTCAGGGTGAACTCGTCGACGCCGAAGACGTAGCCCTGCTCGAAGCCCGCGACCTGCTGTTCGCTCGCCTGCTGCAGTACCGCGCTTTCAAGGAAGCGGCGACCTGGTTCACCGACCAGCTCGACACTGAGACCCGCCGTCACGTGCGATCGGTGCGGCTCGAGGAGAAGTACCGTCAGAAGACCCCGGAGCTGGTCTGGACGCTGTCGCTCGCCGATTTCGCCGCGCTGGCCGCCGCTGCCCTCGCTCCGCGCGAGGTGCCGGTTGTAGGCCTGGAACACCTGCACGCGCCGCTGGTCAGTATCCGCGAGCAGGCCGCCTACGTCGTCGCCATGCTGCAGCCGGGGGAGCCGGTTTCATTCCGGGCGCTCACCGCTGGCGTTGATCTGAAGGGTGTCATCATCGCCCGCTTTCTCGCGGTGCTCGAGCTGTATCGCCACGGCGCCCTGTCCTTTGACCAAATCGAGCCCCTCGGCGAGCTCATTCTGCGCTGGAGCAGCCCGTCGCTCGACGGGCGCGAATGGTCTGACGAAAATCTCGGCTCGCTTGGAGCCGACTATGACAACTGAAGTCGGCAATATGGTGAACCAGGCCACCGACACCCGGTCGCGCGCCGGGAAAACGGATGCCGCAGCATTCGCTGTGCGCGAATCCTACGTCCTCGACCGCCAGCTCGAAGCCGTTTTCATGATCGCCGATGAGCCCCAGGGCCTGGTGCACCTCGCGACCGCCGTGGGGCGGCCGATTACCGAGGTGGCGCAATCCGTTGCCCGGCTGGTCGCCGATTTCGATGGAGTCACGGCACCGGACGGTACCTCCACGGTGCGCCGCGGTTTTGAATTGCGCGAGGTCGCCGGCGGTTGGCGCATTTACGTGCGCGCCACGCACGACGAGCTCGTGACCGACTTCGTGCTGACCCAGAATCCCAGCCGGCTCAGCCAGGCAGCACTCGAAACCCTCGCCGTGATCGCGTACAAGCAGCCGATCAGTCGTGGGCAGGTCGCGAGCATTCGCGCCGTCAGCGTCGACTCCGTCGTGCGCACCCTGCTCGGTCGCGGCCTCATCACCGAGGCCTTCACCGACAGTGAAACCGGCGCGATCGCTTACGCCACCACAGACTTGCTGCTCACCCAGCTCGGAATCAACTCGCTCGCCGAGTTACCCCACCTATCGCCGTTACTCGACGACGGCACCGACGGATTCGAGGATCTACTTTGACCCAGGACAACACGCCCAGCGACGCAGCGCCCCGCGACCCCAACTTCAATCCAGAGGCAGCAGCTGACGGTGTGCGCCTGCAGAAGGTACTTGCCTCGGCCGGCGTCGCCAGTCGGCGCGTCTCGGAAGACCTCATCACCTCCGGGCGGGTGCGGGTGAACGGCAAGGTCGTCACCGAGCTCGGCCGCCGCGTGCATCCCGAAACCGACCAGGTCGCCGTCGACAACGTGGCCGTGCAGCTCGACACCACCCGCCGTTACCTCATGCTCAACAAGCCGGTCGGCGTTGTCTCCTCGATGCAGGATGAAAGCGGGCGACCCGACCTGCGCGAATTCACCGACCAGTTCGACGAACGCCTGTTCAACGTGGGCCGGCTCGACGCCCAAACCAGCGGCCTGCTCATTCTCACCAACGACGGTGACCTCGCGCACGTGCTCGCCCATCCCTCCTTCGGCGTCTCCAAGACCTACATCGCCAAGGTCGAGGGGCGCGTCTCGCCGCAGACCATCGGCCAGCTGCAAAGCGGCATCGAACTCGACGACGGCCCCATCCACGCCGACAAGGCACGCATCCTCACGAGCCCTCCCGGCGGCGGGTTCAGCATGGTCGAGCTCACCTTGCACTCCGGCCGCAACCGCATCGTGCGACGGATGCTCGACGCCGTCGGTCACCCCGTGGTCGACCTTGTGCGTCGCCAATTCGGGCCGCTGAACCTGGGCACCCTGCAGCAGGGCGCCGTGCGCGAACTCACCCGCGAAGAACTCGGCCAACTGCTCACCGTGTCCCGCCAGGCGCCGAGTGCGCGCCCTGACGCGAACTAACAGCAGCAATGGTAGGGGACACAACCATGGCTGAAAGCCGCCTCGTCGGTCCGGTGCGCATCGTCGGCGTCGGCCTGCTCGGAACCAGCGTGGGCCTCGGCCTGCGGGACCGCAAGATCGAGACGATCCTCGCCGACGCGTCACCGACCAACCTGCGCATCGCCATCGACTACGGTGCCGGCCGCGCTGCAAAGCCGGGCGATCTCCCGCAACTCATCGTCGTGTGCGTGCCTCCCGACGTCACCGCCGAGATCGTCGCCCGCGAGCTCGAGGCTTACCCGGGAGCGATCGTGACGGATGTCGCGAGTGTCAAACTCGCGCCGCTCGCCGAGCTGCGCGAGCGCGGAGCCGATATCAGCCGCTATATCGGGTCGCATCCGCTCGCCGGTCGGGAGAAGGGCGGCCCGCTCTCCGGCCGCGCTGATTTGTTCATCGGTCGCCCCTGGGTGGTCGCCGCACACGACGCGATCAGCTACCAGCAGGCCGGTGCTATCGACGATCTCATTCTCGACCTCGGCGCGATCCTGGTCGAGATGACGCCGGAAGAGCACGACCTCGGCGTCGCTCTGGTTTCGCACGTGCCGCAGGTCATCTCCACCCTGATGGCCCGTCGCCTCACCGGGGCAGCGCACTCTTCGCTCAACCTGGCCGGCCAGGGCCTGCGCGACGTGACCCGGGTCGCGGCGAGCGACCCCGACCTGTGGGTGCAGATTCTCGGCGCCAACGCCGGCCCGGTGCGTGATGTGCTGCTGGCTTACCGAGACGACCTCGACCGGTTCATCGATGCCCTCGAAGATCCAGACGCGCCCGGAGCGCAGCGCCAGGTCGCCGAGGAACTCGCCGGCGGAAACGTCGGAGTGGCCCGTCTGCCCGGCAAACACGGGCAGGACCGACGGTTCTCCTCGATGATCGTCATGGTCAACGACCAGCCCGGCCAGATCGCTCGCCTGCTCAACGACATCGGGGAGCTCGGAGTCAACCTCGAAGACTTACGCTTGGAACACTCGCCCGGCGCCCAGATCGGTCTCGCCGAAATCTCTGTACTGCCCGGCGCCGTCACTCGCCTCACCGAAGAGCTGGCCGCGCGCGGCTGGCGGATTGCTGGTTAACGTACATGGCACGTCACACCCTTCCAACCCTCGTCGCTATCGATGGGCCGGCCGGCAGCGGCAAATCGAGCGTGAGCCGTGCCGCCGCACGTCGTCTCGGCTTCGCCTACCTCGACACCGGCGCCGCCTACCGCGCGCTGGCCTGGCTGGCGCTTGAGCGCAATACAGACAACACCCAAACGGATGCCGTCTCCGCGCTCCTCAAAGACTTCGACTATGCGATCGGTACCGACCCAGACGACTACTTCGTCACGGTGGGGCAGACCGACGTGACCGACGCCATCCGCTCACCGGAGGTCAGTGCAGCGGTCAGCGCTGTCGCCCGCCTTCCCGCGGTGCGAGGCGCGCTCACCGAGCTGTTTCGCAGCATCGCCGAGAACGTGGATCGACCCGGAGTCATCGTCGAAGGACGCGACATCACAACCATCGTGGCCCCGGAAGCCGAGGTGCGCATTCTACTCACGGCATCCGAGGAGGCTAGAATGAGAAGACGCTCTGCGGAAATAACGACCCAATCGGCTGAAACCGTGGCAGAACAGTTGCGATCACGTGATCGCGCTGACTCACAGGTTGTCGATTTCATGAGCGCGGCTGACGGTGTGATAACCGTCGACTCCACCCATCTCGACTTCGAGCAGACCGTTGAAGCGGTCATCGACGTCTACCACACACGCACGAAGCGGGCTTTGAATGAGTAACGAATACGACGACACGAGCGCAGCGCTCGACACCGAGCTGGCGGAACGACTCGCCAATCTCGATGAGGAACTTGCCACGCGGCGTTCCGTCGCGCTGCGCACGGACCTCGACAACTATGACCTCGATGAGGAAGACCTCGACGTACTGCAGGCCGTCACCGACGACCCCGACGCGATTCAGTACCTGCCGGCGGTTCCGGTGATCGCCATTGTCGGGCGCCCGAACGTGGGAAAATCAGCGCTGGTCAACCGTATCCTCGGTCGCCGCGAGGCCGTCGTCGAGGATACCCCCGGTGTGACGCGTGACCGTGTCGCGTACAAGGGCGAATGGCACGAGCGCAAGTTCAGCCTCGTCGACACCGGCGGATGGGAGCCCGACGCTAAGGGTATCGACGCCTCCGTCGCTGCCCAGGCCGAGATCGCCATCGACCTGTCCGACCTGGTCATGTTCGTCGTGGACTCCAACGTGGGCCCGACCTCGACCGATGAGGCCGTCGTGCGAATGCTGCGTAAGAGCGGCAAACCGGTCTTTCTGATCGCCAACAAGGTCGATGACGTGCGCCAGGAGCCCGAAGCGGCCAGCCTGTGGTCGCTCGGCCTCGGCCAGCCGTGGCCGGTTTCTGCCCTGCACGGTCGTGGTGTTGCCGACCTGCTCGATGCGATTCTGCTCGTGCTGCCCGAAATTTCCAACGTTGCCAAGCAGGAGGTCGGCGGTCCGCGCCGCGTGGCCATCCTCGGTCGCCCGAACGTCGGCAAGTCCAGCCTGCTCAATAAGGTCGTGGGGGAGGAGCGCGTTGTTGTCAACGAGCTCGCCGGCACGACCCGCGACCCGGTCGATGAGCAGGTTGAGCTCGGCGGCAAGGTGTGGCGTTTCGTCGACACCGCCGGCATTCGCCGTCGTGTGCACCTCTCGCAGGGCGCCGACTTCTACGCCTCCCTGCGTACCAGCGCGGCTTTGGAAAAGGCCGAGGTTGCCGTTGTGTTGCTCGACGTGACCGAGGTCATCAGCGAGCAGGATATTCGGGTCATCGACCTCGTCATCGAGTCGGGCCGCGCACTCGTTCTGGCGTTCAACAAGTGGGACCAGATCGACGACGACCGTCGGCGATACCTGGAGCGGGAGATCGAGCAGGACCTGGCGCACGTGGCGTGGGCTCCGCGCGTGAACATCTCGGCCAAAACCGGTCGTCATATGGAAAAGCTGGTTCCGGCGCTTGAGCTCGCGCTCGAATCGTGGGACACCCGCATCGCCACGGGTAAGTTCAACGCCTTCCTGGCCGAGCTCGCTGCTGCCCACCCGCACCCCGTGCGCAGCGGCAAGCAGCCTCGGATTCTGTTCGGTACACAGGCCTCGAGCCGCCCGCCGACGTTTGTGGTATTCACCACCGGATTCCTTGACCCGGGCTACCGCCGCTACATTCAGCGTCGCCTGCGCGAGATCTACGGCTTCGAGGGCAGCCCGATCAACCTCAGCATGCGCGTGCGTGAAAAGCGCAAACGCTAAATTCGCAGACTTCAAGCGGTCGGCCCTGTTAGCGCAGGTCCGGCCGCTTTTTTTGCGTGCCGAGTGTGCGTCGCGGCAGCGTAAGTGACCTCACTCGATTTGCGTGTGCACCCTAAGTGGGCAATGCTCATGGAGTACATTGTGGCCCCCTACGGCCGATCAACCGCACGTTCCCGGACTTGTGCGCGACAAAGAATATACGTAACTAACCAATGGCATTCAGAAATACCCGCACATCTTTTTCGAATCAATTTTCAACTGGTACCACCCCGACTGTCTCCACCCACACGGCTCCACGGAAGGCCGCTCTTTCGGTTCTGGCAGTCTCCGTCGTCGCCCTGTCCGGTCTCGTCGTCAGTCCGGCTCAAGCTGAAAACAGCAACGCCGAGACACTGAGCGCATCAATTGTGATTCCCGAGCGCGGAAGAGCCACCACCGACTTGGGTACGGTACCGTCCGGCCTGAAATCTGTCGAGGTGAAGTTCTTCACCTCTGAGGTCGCTTCGCAAACTCAGGTAAAAATTGCACTTGGTCCAGAGGGCTCCAAAGCGTACTCGTTTACCGCGCCGGCTGGTACCAGCCCAACCAAGACCATAACGGTTCCCGTGACGCCGGAGATGGACGGCACGGTCACCGCCGTCAGTAGCGTCGCCGACGTCACGCTGAACCTTTCGGTCGACGGCTTTGAGCGCGCCGACGGCAGCCCGGCACCTGCACCGGCTCCGGAGCCCATTCGTGCTCTGGCTCCCACACCGACTCCCACTCCCACACCGACTCCCACTCCCACACCGACTCCCACTCCCACACCGACTCCCACTCCCACTCCCACACCGACTCCCACTCCCACTCCCACTCCCACTCCGACACCGGCTCCGACACCGGCTCCCGCGCCGGCACCGGTTCCCGTACCGAGTCCCACTCCGGAGCCTTCGCCGGTGACGAGTGGAACGCCCGGTGCTTCCAACACGGGCGTTCCCTCTGGAACTGCTTTAACCGTGCACAATGGTGACATCAACGTGACCAAACCGGGCACAGTGTTGGATGGCCTTGATATTCGCGGCCTGATCAAGATCAGCGCCCCCGATGTGACCATCAAGAATTCCATCATTCGGGGTGGCACCATGAACGGTCCAGGGGCGCTAATCAATAACCTCGGCGGACACCGAAACCTGGTTGTCACCGACACCGAACTGTCCCCAAGCACCGCTTCGCCCCACGCCAATGGAATCTACGGCTATAACTTCACGGCGACACGCTTGAACATCAATAACGTCATCGATGGCATTCACATCACCGGAAGCAACGTGAGTCTGCAGGATTCCTGGATCCACGATCACATGCATTACAGCAATGACCCGAATCAGGGCGGTTCCCCCAGTCACGACGATGGCATTCAGATTCAGGCTGGAAACAACGTGAGCGTAACCGGCAACCGGCTCACCGATTCGCACAGCGCTGCCGTGCAGATCACGCAGGACCGGGGACCGGTCTCCAACTTCACTTTTAGCGACAACTTCGCGAACGGTGGAGCCTGCACCGTGAACATTGCGGAAAAGTCACACGGTCCGATCAGGGGAGCGACCATTACCGACAACACTTTCGGTCGTGATTCTCGCCTTTCCAACTGCGCCGTGATCGCCCCGACGACCACCAAGATCGACTTTGCGAATAACTACTACGTACCCGACGACACCCTCGTCACGATCAGAAAAGGGTAGTTCTGATCGCTGTCATGGCGCTGGATCCTTGCCAGTATTACGGCAGCTAGTGCGTGTGTGATGTGTAAACTCAAAATTTGTTAGATGGATGTGGCCGGGCCTGTTTGCGCAGGTCCGGCCGTTTTTTTGCGCTCATTTTGAGCAAAGAGTCTGCACCTTCGAATCTGGGGCTTCGACCTCCCGAGCCGGGAAACGTGCCCGCATGCTCAAGGCACCCGAAGGACTGCCAGAAGCGGGACTGTTCCCCAGGCGGTGTGATCCAGGGGCGACCGTGGCGCGCGGAGCGTGCACGCGAACGGTCCCGGTCACCAGGCGCCATCCGCTTGCTACGTGCATCGTCACATCTTCGTGCAGGTCGTCGGCTGGAGGTTTTCGGGGGTAGCCGGGCTTGTCGGTGACCTGCGCCTCGCTGAGGCGGTCAACGCGAAAGGTTCGCCAGTCGGCAGCATCGAGGCTGTAGGCGAGGAGGTACCAGTGGCCCATCGTATGCACGAGGTGCAACGGTTCAAGCTGTCGGTTTGTGGTGTCTCCCGAGTAGCGGCGGCTCGGGCAGTTCCGTGTCGGGGATTCTTTCGACCACCGGTTCAGCCGGCGCCGCAGGGATACACCGTCTAGATCAGAATCAGATTGTTGATCACGTCAGCGGCACTTCTGTGCATAGGCTCCTGGCGCGAACGGGCGTGCGCGCGGAGACGCTTGAAGGCCTCATCCATATTGATGTTGTTGCGTGCCGCGATGACGCCCTTTGCCTGCTCGATGAAAACTCGGCTGTTCAGTGCGTGTTGAAGCTGAGCGTTCACCGTCGCGTTTTTTCGAGCTGTGCGTTCGTGAAGGAGAGTGATGGTCGCCACGTCGGCCAGGGCCTGCCCGATGACCGCATCCTCATCACTCAACGCACCTTTGTGACTTCGAAACAGGTTCAGTGCGCCGATTGTATTTGGACGAAAGCGCATCGGAATGGCGTGTACGGATTGAAAACCTTGGGCCAGCGCTGCTGCCTGAAAAACGGGATAGTCGTTACCATCCGTTGCAATATCGCTCAGGGTGACGACCGTGCCGGAATGATAGGCGTCAACGCATGGACCGGCGCCGGCCTCGTGTTGCAGCACCTCGACCCGACGGCTTTCCTCACTCGTGGAGGCGATGACCTGAAGATTGCCCTGTTGATCTGCCAGGAGAAGACCCGCTGCCGTGGCGTCGAGCAACACAACACACTGATCGACCAAAGTACGCAGGAGATCAGCAGAGTCGTACTCTCCCACCAGCGCGTCAGCCAGTTGCACAAATGCTCCGCTCACCAGCGAGGCGCGAGACAGATTCGTCATACGTATCATTCTGGACTCCTTCCCACAATTGGTAACGAGCTCCGCCCGAATCTCAGTATTTTGGGAGGAAGGCGTCTTCCTTCCCGTCACTATCCTGCTGTTGGTCAGCGACGTTCTCACCTTCAGCGACGTTGTCACCGTCAGCGGAACGATCAGCCAGCCGCTCTGGGTCGTGATCCCGGCCAAGCGTTCTCGGCCGCGCTGGGCGACCCGCTCGGCGACGGTATCGGCCGCACTAATCGCGTTCATTCCCCCGAAGATGGCCGGCGATATTTGCCAAGTTCGCCGACCACGTTCGCCGATCATCATCCTCGACTTCTTCGAACAGCACCACGCGGTCATTGGACTTAGCGCCGCCGTCGAATTCTTCCCGGCCTGCGTGCTCAGTCGGGTAGGCCAATGGGTTCGGAGCAGGGCAGGTTCTTGACAGACCTTTGGAGGGCGTGCCACACTCGACCAAGGCCGCATGGTCGATCAGCTTATGAATAAATATGCACCAAGCCGTGAACTGTTTCAAAGGAGAAACGCATGCAGAGTATGAAATTTCGCCCAAAACGTATGATCGCGACCGCAGCCGCCTTATCGGCCGCTCTGCTCTTTACCGGCTGCAGCCCGACTATCTCCCCGACAGGCGCGTCCGGAAGCGGCAGCGCTAATGGCAAAACGATTGGGATTGCAGTCGCTGACCAAAAGTCACTGTTCTACGTTGCAGCCGTGGACGGAATGGAGCAGGCTGCAGACGAAGCCGGCTATAAACTCGTCACGCTCTCCGCCAATAACAATTCCGGTCAGCAGGTCAACCAGGTTCAGGATTTGATCACCCAGCAGGTCGACGTGATCATTTTCATCGCCCAGGACGCAACGTCGGCAGCAGCCGGCGTCAAGCTGGCCAATGACGCCGGTATTCCGATCATTGCCGTCGACCAAAAGCCCGAGTCGGGTAAGGGCAAACTTGCGACCTACATCGCGACGGACAGTGTCGCGGCAGCCGAGAAGCTGTGCACCTGGATGTTTGACCAGTTCGGTGGCGCCGGCGACATAGCGATCCTCCAAGGCCCGCTTGGCTCCACCGCGGAGTTGCAGCGCAGCGAAGGTTGTGCAAACGCACTGGCCAACTATCCCGACGTCACAGTCGTCGCTCAGGAATCAGCCGGTTGGGACGAGACCAAGGCATTCACCGCCGCGCAGAATATCCTGACGGCAAATCCCGACTTGAAGGCAATTTTCGGCGAAAGTGACGCCATGGCTCTGGGCGCAGCTAAGGCGGCGCAGCAGGAAGGCCGCAACGGCTTGGTCTTCGTCGGTATCGACGGATTCCCGACGATGTTCACGGCGGTCGCAGACGGACTCACCCAGGCCACGATGGCGCAGCAGCCGTACCTTATGGGGCAACTGTCGGTGCAGGACGCGGTGAAGATTGCCGAGGGAAACGGCGGCGACATTCCCGAACTCCAGTACCAGGACACTGTGCTCGTCACCGGTGAGAACGTCGCTGACAACGATCCCGCGAAGTTCTACGGTCCTGACTTCAAGTAATCGAACAGCTGCCGGTGGGAGACGTGTTAACTGCGTTAGACCGTCTTCCACCGGTTCTATTGCGATCGCAATGAATGGATGACAGTGGTACAGACACTCGCACACACAATTCACGAAGGCCCGGCAGACGGAGATTCTTCGGGCCTTATTTGCACGGGGCTTTCCAAAAGCTACTGGGGAGTTCCCGTACTCAAGGGCGTTGACATTACGCTCCGGCCCGGGAACGTCATTGGACTCATCGGCGAGAACGGGGCTGGAAAGTCGACAACGTCGTCGATTATCGCGGGCATAGTTGAAGCCAACGGCGGCTCGATGACCATTGACGGCGTCCCTTACGAACCAACTCGGCCTTCAGACGCATTAAAGAATGGCGTCGCGCTTATTCATCAAGAGATTCGTATGGTTCCGGAGTTGTCGGTAGCGGAGAACATCTTTATCGGGAGGCTGCCTCGTCGGCGAGGAGTGATCGATCGCAATCGCATCAACGACGAGGCGAGGGAATACCTCGAGCTTGTCGGTTCACAGACTGATCCGCGCCGTCCCGTTGCAGGACTTTCCATCGCGGCGCAGCAGGAAATCGAGATCGCACGCGCTCTCTCCCGCGAACCGAAATACATCATTTTCGATGAGCCCTCGGCCTCACTCGGCCAGTCCGAAACTCAACATGTTTTCGCTCAGATCGCGGCGTTGAGACAACGTGGTGTAGGAATCGTGTACATTTCCCACCGCCTGGAAGAGATCAAAGAAGTCGCGGATACGATCGTGTGCCTTAGGGACGGCGCGTTGGTAGGAAATTGGCCGGCAAGTGAGATCACGAAAGATGAAATGGTCAAGGCGATGGTCGGCCGCGACTTCGTTTTTTCCCACCGGGCGCCACAGCCCGCTACCAGCGAGATTGCACTCTCCGTCACAGGATTGAGCAAGACTGGAGTATTCGCGGGCATCGACTTCGATGTTCACCGGGGCGAAATCTTCGGTTTCGCTGGGCTCGTGGGAGCTGGCCGAACCGAGGTTGTGCGAACCATCGCCGGAGCGGATGTAGCCGACGCCGGGGAAATCAAGGTGCACGGCGAGGTCGTTCAGATCAGGAACCCACGGTCGGGAATCGACGCTGGGATCGCGATGGTTCCCGAAGACCGGAAGGGCCAAGGACTCAACCTGGACCGAACCGGTGCCGAAAACATCACCCTTCCGTGGGAAAAAAAGCTGAGCTCAGCCGGAATCATCACCAAGAAGAAGGTGACAGCAACCGCGAACAAGCTGCGGGATTTCCTTGACATCCGCGGACGGCTCGACATTCCCGTGGGCTCTCTCTCGGGCGGAAATCAGCAGAAGGTCCTGCTGGCGAAGTGGCTGGTGAACGAGCCCAAAGTACTCATCCTCGACGAGCCCACCAGGGGGGTCGACGTCGGAGCGAAGATGACGATCTACGAGACCATCAGAGCCCTAGCTGAAACCGGCGTCGGCGTCATCGTCGTTTCATCAGAACTCGAAGAAGTACTCGGCCTGTCGCACCGCGTGCTCGTGATGTCCGGTGGCCTCCAGCGGGCGATTCTCGATCGCGCCGATGCGACACCGGAAGCCGTCATGGCCCTCGCGCTCAGCAACGTCCCAAAAGAATCCCCACTGGAGTCGCCGATCGACGGCGAAGCAGAGTATCAAACGACGATCAGAACGCAGGAGAACTGAACCATGGCCATAATCGACCGCAACGTCACGCCGCCTCGGCCAGACTCTTCTCCCGCCCACGGCGAGGTCGCGCCTTCGTCTGCTGCGTCCGTCAACACGAACCGGTTCCGGCGCATAATGAGCCAAATTCCCGGTCCCCTGATCGGCCTGATCGTGATATTCGTCGCACTCTCATTCCTATCCCCGTACTTCCTGACGCCACGCAACTTGCTCAATATTTTGAGCCAGGTTTCAGCGGTCGGCGTCATGTCGGTCGGAGCGCTACTGATCATCCTCCTGGGAGGTATCGACCTTTCCGTTGGCTCCGTGCTGGCGCTCAGCTCGATGTCCATGGCCGCAATGTACAAAATGGCCGGTTGGCCTTTCGAGGTCGCGCTCCTTGCGGGCCTTATCGTGGGCGCCCTCGTCGGCCTCATCAACGGCATCCTGACCGCCTATGGCAAACTGCAACCGTTCATCGCAACGCTGGCAACGATGTCTGCAGCGGCTGGCCTCGCGTTGTTCATCACGAATGGCAACCCCATCACGGGGTTCCCCGACTGGTTCATTGCGATCACAGCTACCAGCATTCTCGGCATCCCTATCGAGGGCGTTATTCTCGTTGCAATATTCGCCATCGCGGCATTCTGGCTCAAGTTCCGGCCGTCGGGCCGTGCGCTCTATGCGATCGGCGGAAATGAGGAAGTGGCTCGACTTTCCGGACTTCCCGTGCGCCGCGCCAAAATCTTGGTCTATACCATCGCCGGATTATTAGCGGCAGTAGCAGGCCTCCTGGTCACATCACGACTCGACTCCGCGCAGCCCACCGCTGGCGCAGCTGACCTCCTCAACGTTATCGCCGTAGTGGTCATCGGCGGTGCCAGCCTCTCTGGCGGGTCGGGCAGTCTCCTCGGCACGTTCGTCGGACTCCTCATCATCGGAGTCCTGAACAACGGAATGTCGCTTCTGAACGTCTCCGCCAACCTCCAGCCCGTGGTTATTGGCGCCGTTATCGCCGCCGCGGTACTCACTGACCGAAAGTCGAGCAGAAGGCACACATGAGTACATTCGCCTCAATCACCGATCCCACCGACCTCGACGCGATCCGCGCGGTCATCGCCTCAACGGCCGACGCTGTCGACCTGGTTCCGCTCGGTATCCGGGCCCTGGTGATCTCGCCCCAAGCCAGCTTCGATTTAGTCCCAGCGGTGAAAAGCCTGGTAGCCGACGGACCGACCGGAACGCGTCGAGTCGCAGTGCTGGTCGACGAGACGGCCATCCTGCGCGACGGCCGTGACCTGAAGCAGCAACTGTGCGAGCTCCTTGCCGAAGCGTTCACGATCGAGATTGTCGTGCTCGGCCACGGGGGACAGCTGCACGCCGACGAAGACGCGCTCGAAACTGCGACGGCTGCTATCAAGGGCTATGACTGCGCCGTCGCGATCGGTGGTGGCACTATTTCCGACATCGGGAAAGTGGCCACCGATCGCTTGGGTGGAATCCCGCTCGTGATCGTGCAAACCGCAGCATCCGTCGACGGCTTTACCGACAACGTCTCGGTGGTCCTGCGCAATGGGGTGAAGCGCACTATCCCTTCCCGGTGGCCCGACGTCGTGCTCGCCGACACCACGACAATCGCAGACGCACCCGTTGCCATGAACACTGCCGGTTTTGGTGAGGTGCTCTCGCTCTACACCGCTCCTGCTGACTGGGAACTCGCCAACCGCTTGGGCTTCGACAACAGTTTTCGGCTGACCCCGAGGGATTTCCTGCTCGAGTTCGCCGGCGACCCCGCCACCTGGGCGGATGGCCTCGCCGAGGGTGCCCCCGGAGCCGTGCTTGACCTGACCCGGATGCTCGCCATTCGTGGAATGGGCACAGGGATTGCGGGTACAACGGCCTGCCTCTCGGGTGTTGAACACGTCGTTTCGCACATGCTCGACATGTATGCCGCCGCCCACAATTTGCCGATCGGCCTCCACGGAGCTCAGGTTGGCGTTGCAACTCAGGTTGCGTCCGCAGCGTGGGACCTCTTGCGCCGCCGAGTGGCCGAGGGTGAGTTCACAGTACGTTTCCCCGCTGCGAGCGACCTCGAACAGCAGGTGAAGCGAGCGTTCGATGTCTGCGACGAGACCGGCGGTCGCGGTGAGGAATGCTGGTCCGATTACGCCCGCAAGATCGAAGCGTGGAACGCCGACCCGGAGCGCATGAAGGGCATGGTCGCCAACGCGGTCTCCGATGGCGTCGCGATTGCTGCCGCGGTCCCTACGCCCGCGTCGTTGTCTGCCGGTCTGCTTGCTGCGGGCTCACCCACAACGCCGGGTGACCTTGTCGAATGGGTCACCCCGGACATCTGGCGGTGGGCTGTTGCGAATTGCCTCTTCATGCGCGACCGCTTCACGGTCATCGATCTGCTCTTCCTCCTCGGTTGGTGGACGCCAGCCGACGTGGACGTGGTGATCGAGCAGGCCTTTCAGGCGGAGAGCGAGCCGACGTCATGAGCGATGGGCGCGTGGTCATCGCGGTGGACTGCTCAACCACCGGCGCGAAAGCGAGTGTCTGGAACGCGGATGGCACCGAAGTGTCGAGTGGTCGGGCCGAACTTGATTTGAGTATCCCCGCGCCGGGGCGCGGCGAACAAGATCCGCGCCAATGGTGGACAGCTATGCAAAGCGCGGTGCGCAGTGCCGTCGCGGGCCTCGACGTCAGGCGTGTTGCTTCCCTGACCGTAACCCACCAGCGCGAGAGCTTCGTGTGCCTCGACGACGACGGCGAAGCCGTGCGACCGGCGATGCTGTGGCTCGATTCCAGGGCCGGCGAGCAAGTGGACCGGTTTGGTTCGGCCGATGTACACGACCGTACCGGTAAGCCACCGAACACAACCGTTTCGTACTATAAATTGCTCTGGATGGCCGAGCATGAACCCGAGAATTTACGGCGTACGGCGCACGTCGTCGAGGTGCACGGCTATCTGGTGCACTGCATGACCGACCTCTGGGCGACCTCGACAGCAAGTATGGACCCTACCGGCCTCGTCGACATTCGAACCGGCGACTACGACCCGGCCGTCCTGACACACCTCGGTCTCGACCGCTCTCAACTGTCAACGCTGCACTTTCCCGGAGACGTCATCGGAGGCCTCACCGTCGATGCCGCAGAGCTTCTCGGTTTGCTCCCTGGCACGCTTATCGTCGCGGGAGCCGGTGACGGACAGTGCGCCGGCCTCGGCGCGGGGGTCGCGGCGCCGGGGCGGGCCTACCTCAATATCGGTACCGGTCTGATCTCTGGAACGTATTCCTCTCAGTACCAGCCCGACAGGGCGTATCGAGCGATGCTGGGTACGATACCCGGCAGCTTCACGTACGAGACCTTCGTGGGGGCCGGCACGTACATGATCTCCTGGTTCATCGACACGTTCACTCGTTGCTCGGAGGAGTTTCGCGGCGGGGTCGAGGCGACCCTCGAGTCCGAAGCGGCGGTCGTGCCTCGCGGCAGTGACGGCCTGTATGTCGTCCCCTACTGGAACGGAGCGCTCACGCCGTACTGGGACCATGAAGCCCGCGGCATCATGGTGGGCCTTCAGGGCGTGCACCGTCGCGCCCACATCTATCGCGCAGTCCTGGAGGGCGTCGCCTTCGAACTGCGGCTGAGTCAAGACCAGGTTGAGCAAGCAACGGGGGACACTGTGGAAGAGTTCGTCGCTATGGGAGGCGGCTCGCAATGCCCGCTCTGGTGTCAGATAATCGCGGATGTTCTGCGCCGGCCCGTTGTCTTGTCGCGCCAGAGGGAGACAACCTGTCTGGGTGCTGGCATGCTCGCAGCCTTCGGGGCGGGACTTTTTCCCAGCATCCGCCACGCCGCCGAGGCCATGAGCGCCACCGAGTTTCGATATGAACCCGACCCGAAAGCGGCCGACGACTACGAAGCGCTCTACCGCCGATACGCCGCGATCTACCCCTCGTTCCGCTCCTTCTTCCACGACCGGATCGAAGTGATGGCGTGAGTGAGACGACGGCGACCAGCCTGAGCTTGCCCGCGGCGCAGACGGATGACGACGCACCGCGGGCGCTGCCCGAACGCGTCTACGACGCCTACCTGTTCGACCTGGACGGCACCATCTACCTGGGCGAGGAGGTTCTTCCCGGAGCGCTCCAGCTTTTGACGCACCTCCGCGAGACGAGACGTCGGGTGGTGTTTCTCTCGAACAACCCAACGCTCGACCGGGCAATGTACGTAGCCAAACTCACGAAACTCGGCATTCAGGTTGCGCCCGAGGAGGTTGTCAACTCAGTGGTGAGCATGGTCGCCTGGCTCAGGCGTGAACACCCCGGCAAAACGGTCTACCCGATTGCTGAACAACCGCTGATCACGGCGCTGCAGGATGCGGGCATCCCGACGTCGTCTGACCCCGATGAGATAGACATCGTCTTGGCGAGCTATGACCGAGGATTCGACTATTCCAAGCTTCAAATCGCATTCGACGCACTGTGGAAGCGGGATGCGATCCTGGTGGCGACCAATCTGGATCGCTATTGCCCGTTTCCTGGTGGCCGCGGTGAACCTGACGCGGCGGCGATCGTCGCGGCGATCGAGGCGTGTACCGGTGTGTCCTGCGTCGCCAACGCCGGTAAGCCCAGCGTGATCATGCTGGAAACGGTGATGGCAACCCTGGGGCTACGGCCTGAGCAATGCCTTATGACGGGAGATCGACTCTACACAGATGTGAAAATGGCCGTGGATGCCCGGATGGACTCCGCGCTTGTGCTCACCGGGGATGCCGACCTCGACTCGGTGGCGCGTACTGCTGCAGCGGACCAGCCCACTTACATTCTTGACCGAGTGGACCATGTCATTCCGGCGGCTGTACGGCATCAACTCGGTTGGTCTGATGTCCCATCGAAATCGCTTGCAGTGGGACACAGAACTGCGTAGCATAGAGTTTCATAACACGAATGAATATTCACTCGTGAACGCAGACGAAGAAGTCGAGAGAGAGGCGGTTCCCAATGGCCGAACTGGCACGCGATACCCTGCGTGAAATGCAGCTGCGAATGTTGAGAATCCGAGCGTTCGATGAGCGCGCATCCAAGATGGTGAAACGCGGCCACATTCCCGGCACTGTTCACACCAGTATCGGGCAAGAAGCGCAGGTTGTCGGCGCCACGATGGCCCTCGGTGCCGGTGACTACATGAGTGGAAACCACCGCAGCCACGGGCACCCCATCGGAAAAGGCTCACCGCTCGGCCCTCTTATGGCTGAACTTGCAGGCAAGGCGACGGGCGTCTGTAAAGGTAAGGGTGGCTCGCTCCACCTCGCTGATTTCGCAGTAGGAAGTCTTGGTGAGTCCGGCATTGTGGGGTCGTCCATCCCGATTGCCAATGGAGCAGCCCTGTCGTCGAAGGTGCTGAACAACGGCAAAGTAGCGCTCGCCTTCTTCGGCGATGGAGCCGCCAATCAGGGGGTCCTCTACGAGTCGATGAACATGGCCGGCGTGTGGGACCTCCCGATGATCTTTCTGTGCGAAAACAACCAGTACGCGCTGAGCACTCCGGCACACACCGTCACATCGGGCATCATTTCCGAACGCGCCGCTGGATTCGGGATGCCCGGAATCAGAGTCGAAGAAGGACAGGATGTTCTGGCTGTCTACGACGCGGTCTCCGAAGCGGTAGCACGGGCGCGCGCCGGGGACGGTCCCACACTGGTAGAGGTCATGACCTACCGGTACAACGAACACTCCGAAGGGCTGAGACTCGGCACGGACTACCGAGACGCAGGTGAGCGCGAAGCCTGGTTGAAGAAGGATCCCATCATCCTCTTTCGTCACTATCTGGCATCTCAGGGATTCTCTGACGATGAGCTCGATGGCCTCCAGGCCACTGCGCTCGCCGAGGTCGACGCGGCTGTCGCGTTCTCGGACGCGAGTCCCTACCCCGATCTCTCGGTCGCCTTCGACGACCTCTACACCGACAAGGAGTCCGCAGCATGACTGTGATGAGCTATTTGGGTGCTATCGGCGCAGCCCAGCGCGAGGCCATGGACGCCGACGAGCGCGTCATTATCATCGGCGAAGATGTCGAAGCGAATGTCTATGGCACTACCGGCGGCGGCAAATCCCGCAGCGATAAGGGTGATTTTCTGCAGCGGTATGGCAAGAACCGCATTCGCAATACCCCGATCTCCGAGGAGGGCATTGTTGGCGCGGCCGCTGGTGCTGCGATGACCGGGCTGCGCCCGATAGTCGACCTCTCCTACTCGAGCTTCCTTTATATGGCCATGGACCAGTTCGTGAACCAGGTGGCGAAAAACCGGTACATGTTCGGCGGCCAGGCCTCGATGCCCGTAGTCTTCCGCTCCGCCATGTTCTATGGACTGAACACCGGCGCGCACCACTCGGACCGTCCGTATCCGATGTTCATGAACGTCCCCGGACTGAAAATCATTGCCCCTGCCACGCCCGCAGACGCAAAAGGGCTGCTCCGCTCCGCGGTCGACTCCGACGACCCAATCCTCAGTTTCGAGGCCTGCCTCCTGTGGAGTGCAAAGGAGGACGTCGACGAGAACGAGTTTTGGATTCCGCTTGGGGTCGCACGCACGGCGCGGGAAGGAACGGACGTCACCGTCGTCGCTATCTCGAGCTCAGTGCCAGAGGCAGTGGCTGCAGCGGAAGAACTCGCACAGGAAGGCGTGTCCGTCGAGGTCATTGATCCGAGAACGCTCGTTCCACTCGACCGTGACGCCATTTTGCGGTCGGTGGCGAAGACTGGGCGCTTGGTTGTAGCCGAGCCGGCGCACCGCACCTGCGGTGCAGCGGCAGAGATCAGTGCGCTCGTCGCGGAAGAAATCTTTGATTCTCTCAAAGCCCCGATTATTCGTGTGACGGCACCGGACATGCAAATTCCCTTTAGCCCCTCGCTCGAAAAGCAGATGTACCCGACGAAGGCCGCCATCGCGGCCGCCATTCGGCGCGTCGTCGACCTGCCGGCGCTTCAGCCGGTCGCAGCCGCAGTTTAATAACGAAAGAGGAACCAAATGGCGCGTATAGATGTGTTGCTTCCCCAGTGGGGAATGGGAATGAGTGAAGGGGCAATCGTCGAGTGGCTCAAGAAGGTGGGCGACCACGTCGATGAAGACGAACCTCTGGCGGAGGTCGAGGCGGAGAAGGTTGAGGAAACCCTCGAGTCACCTGCCACGGGAACCCTGGTTGAGATCTTGGTCGAGGAAGGTTCCTCAGTCGAGGTCCGCACCATTCTCGCTGTGATCGAAACCGACTAAACGCGGGCCTCAACGAAAACAACGAAGGAGGAGGAGCCATGAGCGCATCTTTAGCGAACGCCGGCGACACCCGCGCACCCTACGACCTCGTCGTCGTGGGTGCTGGCATCAATGGACTCGGCATTGCGCGCGACGCTGCTGCGCGAGGCTTGCGAACGATTGTCATCGACCAGGAAGATATTTGCAGCGGCGTGTCCGCGTGGTCGGGGCGACTGATTCACGGGGGTCTCCGATACCTGGAGCATAAGGACTTCGCCCTGGTTCGCGAATCCCTGAAAGAGCGCGAGCGCCTCTTCAAGCTCGCTCCCCACCTGGTGAAGCCTGTGCCGCTTCTCATGCCTTTCTATGCCCGCAACAAGCGGCCGTCGTGGTTGATCCGCCTCGGCATGATCGCCTACGACGTACTCTCGTGGGACAAGAAGCAACCCAACCACAGCATTCTGACGAAGCGCGCGGTGCTGTCCCGCTTCACCGGGATGGAACCTGCCGGACTCACCGGTTCCGCGGTCTTCATCGACGGTCAGGTTGAATATGCCGAGCGCCTCTGCGTTGAACTGGCGGTAGCCGCTAAAAGTGACGGGGCCGACATCGTCACCCACTCCCGAGTCGATGGGCTGTTGAAGTCCGATTCTCGAGTGACCGGCGTCGAGTACACCGATTCGATCACGGGAGAACGTCATTCCGTGCGCGGACGGGTGGTCATGAACGCCGCTGGACCGTGGGTCGACCGCCTGCTGGCTGATTTTGGGGGAGTCAGTTCACCCCGATTCATCGGCGGCTCCAAAGGAAGCCATATCGTCGTGGCTCCCTTCCCCGGGGCGCCGCGCGACGTCGTGTACTACGAGTCGCAGGCCGATGGCCGTCTGGTCCTCGTCATACCGTGGATGGGCAGATACCTCATCGGGTGCACGGACAACCTCTACGACGAGGAGCCGGACTCTGCTCGCGCAGAACAGTCGGAAATCGACTACCTTCTCAACGAGGTCAACACTCTGGTACCGGGCGCAAAATTGAGCACCGACGATGTCCTGTACACGTACAGCGGAGTGCGACCACTGCCGTACGCTCCCGGTGTGCCCGAATGGAAGATTCCGCGCAGCCATATCATCCACGACCACGCTGAAGACGGCGTCGAGGGCCTCTTTTCCGTCATCGGGGGTAAGCTCACGACGTTCCGGCAGCTCTCAGAGGACGCCGTCGACCTGGCGCTTCGCAGTCTGGGCGCCAAGAAGGTCAAAACAATCACTCTGACCAGCCCACTTCCTGGTGCTCGAGTTGCAAACTATGAGACGTTCTCGAAGGCGTTCATTGCGAACGGCGATTTGCCACCGTCAGTGGCGAAGCGCCTCCTCGCTCTGTACGGGGTGCGGGCAGCGAACATAGTGGCTCTCGTGAGTGACGACGCCAGACTTGCTGAGATCGTCGACGAGAAGTCGGGGGCGCTGGCTGCTGAAGTGGTCTTCGCCGTCGCTGAAGAATTCGCCCGAACTCTCACGGACGTCATGGCGAGACGTCTCCTGCTGGCGTTTGAACCGGATCACGGCATTGAGGGCGCCGAGCGGATCGCGACGATCATGGCGGCGATCAACGGCTGGGATGAAGACCGTATCCAGAATGAGATCGAGGGCTACGTTGAATGGCTCGGCCACCTGGCAGTGCCCGGCCGACCCGCAGCGCAAATTCCCGTTCGCGTGACATCGGGGGAACGGGAAAGTGGGTTGACCGTCGACGACGTCGCCCTCCAGAGCGGGGCGGACCTATGACAGGCCGCTATGTCCTCGCGCTCGACGAAGGGTCGAGCAGCGCGCGGGCGGTACTCGTCGATACGGACGGGCGGATCGTGGCGGAGGCATCAAATTCACTCACGCCCCTTTTCCCCAACCACGGCTGGGTCGAGCTCGACCCAGCCCAGCTGTGGACTGCGATGCGGGCAGCGATCGACGAGGTAATGGCCCGGTCGGGGCTGACGGCGCGCGATATCGCAACGGTCGGGGTGACGACTCACCGGGAAACCTGTCTGATCTGGAATCGTTCTACCTCCATCCCCGTTCACAACGCGATCATGTGGTCTTCGCATCAGACCGATGAGATCGTGCAGCGCTGGTCAGACCTGGGGCTCGATGCCGAGATCCGCACGCGCACCGGCCTCCGGAACGACTCGTTTTTCTCAGCCCCCAAACTGGCCTGGTTCATCGAAAATGTTCCGGGACTCAAAGCACTGGCCGGCACGGGCGCCTACGCTGCCGGAACAGTCGACACCTGGCTTGTCTGGAACCTCACTGGCGGGCGTGAGCACGTCACCGATGCGACATCAGCGTCGCGAACGGCACTGCTCAACATCAACGAACTCGTGTGGGACGACCGACTGTGCGACGTCTACGGAATCCCCCAGGAACTTCTTCCCGAGGTGCGTGCCTCTAATTCGCATTTCGGCTACCTTGACCCCAGCATTCTGCCCGGTGGCGTCGGCCATTACATACCCATCCAGGCGATCATCGCTGATCAACAGGCCGGGCTCTTTGGGCAGGGATGCTTCGACGAAGGTTCCGTCAAGAACACATTTGGAACCGCTGGCGTGCTCGTCGCCAACGTCGGGAGCAGCCCTCTGCTCCTGCCCGGAATGACCACCAGCGTGGCGATGAACATTCCCGGGCTCACCAGCTACGAAGTCGAAGGGGTGGTATTCCACAGCGGGCAGACGCTCCATTGGCTGCGTGACAAGATGCGCGCGGTTGGATCTGTCGCGGAGATGGAGCGCATCGCAGAACGGGTCACAGATACCCAGGGCGTCTACTTTGTTCCCGCATTCGCCGGCCTCTGCGACCCTTACTGGGACAAAGACGTCCGCGCATCAATTTTTGGGTTGACTCTTGACACGGGCATCGACCAAATCGTTCGCGCGGCGCTTGAAGCCATGGCGTACCAGACGCGCGACAACCTTGATGCTCTGCGCGCCGGCGGTATGAACGTGACGTCGCTGAAGGTAGATGGAAAAGCAGTCTGCAACAACTTTCTGTGCCAGTTTCAAGCAGACATCCTCGGCATGCCGGTTGTTCGGCCGGAGGGTCTCGAACGCACCGCTCTCGGAGTCGCCTATATTGCCGGAGCGGAGGTGGGTCTGTGGAACGCGCAAGATCTCGTGCGCGAGACGTGGCGCGCGGAGCGAGTATTCGAGCCCCGTATGAGCAGCGATCGTCGCGACCAGCTCTACGGCGGTTGGCAGGCTGCCGTGCGATCCGCGCGCATGATGCCGCCTGCACCACCTCACCCGACCAACGGGACGGTTTCAAATCCCGTCCCGATACTGGCCGCACACTGACGTGCTGGTCTCACAACTGAACCAATCGAGAGGATCATGATGACCACGAAGACAGCTGAAAACTATGTTGCCCGCGCCCGAGCAGGCGGCTATGCAGTAGGTGGTTTCAATATGCACAACCCTGAGACCACGCAAGCACTGATTGAAGCGTCGATTCGCGCTCAATCGCCAGTGTTCCTGCAGGTCGGGCGGGCGATCGTTCCTCATTTGGGTCTCGAGGCCGCGTACCGCATGACCCGTCATGAACTCGACGGTACGGGAGCGGATGCGGTCATCCACCTCGACCACGGTACCTACGACGAGGTCTTCGAAGCCCTGCGTCTCGGATTTGACTCGATCATGTTCGACGGCTCTCATTTGCCGTTCGAAGAAAACGTGAAAACTACCCGCTACGTCGTTCAGGTCGCACATTCATTCGGCGTTCCGGTGGAAGCCGAACTGGGTAGCATTCCCGATGCATCCAACGGTATTGACTGGTCGGCGCACTACACCAACGTCGACGAAGCCGAAAGATTCGTCGCGGAAACCGGTGTCGACTTCTTGGCGATCTCAGCAGGCGTGATGCACGGCATCACGTCCGGTGCCCCCCTGCCCCTCGACATCGACCGAATCCAGCGCATTCGAGATGTGACGGGCGTTCCCCTCGTTCTGCACGGAGCGTCGGGAGTGCCGGAGTCGGATATCAGCGCCGCGATCGCGGCTGGCGTGCACAAGCTGAACGCTGATACCGATCTCCGCCATGCCTTTCGCCGCGGTATCGAAGAGACCTGGGCGCAGGGTGACCGCCAGCTCGAAGATGCCCTGTCTGAAGGAAAACGCCAGATGATCGAAGCGACGATCGCAAAGATGCGCGAGTACGGGTGTGCCGGCGCCTCGACGACCGCCGTCCTGACCGAAGCGCGGGCGTGATGACGCAAGCACTCGATCTCGACGAGGGTCAGCGCACCGAGCTGAAGGGCATGCGTCGAACCGCAGCGCGGCGCATGGTCACGGCGTGGGAAGCGCCGGTGTTCCACCTCACGGTGGAGGTCGACATGACGGAGGCATCGCGTGCCAAGGTCGTCGTACCGGGGGCGACAGTGACTGACGTGCTTGTTCGCGCAACCGCGCATGCTCTGACCGTGGTGCCGGCAGTGAATGTCCACGTCGACGGCGAAGCGGTCATATCTTTCCCCCGAGCTCACGTCGGAATAGCGGTCGCCACAGAGAAAGGTCTGACAGTTCCGATTATTCACAACGCCGATCAGTTGGATCTTGAAGAGATCGCTCAGCGTAGGCGCGACATCGTCGGCCGTGCGCGTTCCGGCGGACTGGGGCGCGACGACATCACCGGAGGGACGTTTACGATTTCGAATCTCGGCATGCTCGGGGTGACCCGCTTCGATGCCATCGTGAATGCGCCCCAGGCTGCGATCCTGGCGGTTGGAGCCACGATCCGACGAAATGTCTGGACTGAGGATGGCGGGGGCTGGCGCCCGATCGCCGAATTGACCCTGACGTCGGATCACCGCGCCCTGGATGGCGCGGTTGCGGCCGAATTTCTCGCGGCGTTGAAGACGAAACTGGAAGCGCCGCTTTAACAACGTGCATTCGGTGACGGTGGCGGCGACTCGCGGTGCGGGCCGCCGCTCACCGGCGTTTACTCCCGCAGGAGTCGCTCTGCCGTTTCCATATCCGTGATCAGGGTGTCGATCCAGTGACCGCGCAGGGCCGCGCGCACGGCCTCGTATTTCGACCTTCCACCAGCGACGGCAAATCGTCCGCCCTTAGCGGGAAGCTGGGCCAAGGTCACGCCGATCACCAGGGAATCAAGCTCGCTTTCAAGCGGGATTCCCTCCGCGTCGATGAACCTGAGGTTGATCTGTCCGACGGCGCCGAGCGACTTTGCCATTTCGAATTGTTCTACTGTGAAAAAGTTGCCGCCCGGCTCCAACGGTGCATCGATATTGCAGGTACCAATACCGACAAGGGCAACGTCCAACTCATCTAACGCCGCGATCGCTTCGCGGGTGTGTGCGTCGTAGCTAATCATTGCTTCACGCACTTCCGCAGAAGACAGAACCCCGGGAGCGCGGATGAACAGGGGAGTCCCACCGATCAGGTCGGCAAAGCGCTGCGTGGAACGGGTGGAATCATGCTGCGACTGTGGCGGGCCGACGTCCCCGAGCATCTCAACGATGCGAGTGGCACCGGACTTCTTTTTTTTCGACGGTTCGAGGGTGGCTACGAGTGAACGCAGTGACCGGCTCCATGAAGTGAAGCCAATAGTTTTCCCTGATAACTGCATTGCTGAGAGGATGAGCGCAGCGGCCTCTCCGAGGTCGCGATTGATGCCGGCCTCATCGTTTGGATCCAGCGCCTCCACGATATGAACCTGAGACAAGCCGTAGCGCTTCTGGAGATCTTCTTCGACCTCCGCGTGCAGGCCCTCAGGGATGACGACAATCGTTCGCACAATTTTCGCTTGCTCAGCGGCTTGAAGCAGCCGAGAGACACGGGCCTGCGATATGCCCAAGGTCGAAGCGATCTCGATCTGTCGAATGCCGTGGGTGTAGTACATCCGCGCCACCTTTGTCATGAACCTGCGCGGTTCAAGGTCAGCAGCCACAGCGTCTCCTATCACTCAGTTACGTAATTGTATCAAGATTCGTCGGTTGCAAGAATATCCATTTCACTCTAGACTCCGGGTTCAGGTTAGGTCAGTATCCTGGGGCAAGGAGGTCGACGGATGGCGATCCCACGCCAGTCTCTTCAGGTTGGACTTGATGGAACGCGCGTCTCGGTGCAGAGGCGCATGCGCCAGCTGATCGAACAATCTATCGATCACCTCTTCCCAGATTCAGAGTTTGAGTCCTGCACGTGATGACGGAGGTGAACCAGAAGTTGCTCACTCGCGTACCGAATTTATCACTGGGTCGGGTCGGCAACACAGCGCAAGACGACATCGATGAGTCCTTACGCGTGCTCCGCGAGATGCAAGAAGACGACAACGCTCATGCTCGGATCAGGGCCTATCGTCCGATTCCCACCATGGCATTCAGCCGACGTGAAAGCTTGATGCCTGAATTCGCCGCAGCTTCCGCGGCGGCTCGTGGGTTCGGCTTTGACCCAGTGATCCGCCTCGCGGGGGGACGAGCAGTGGCGTACGACCAGACGTGCCTGATCATCGATCTCATGGCTCCCTTGAAGTTCTACGGTGATCACATTGCGGCCTTTGAAGCGGGAGCTGCTTGTTTTCGAGATGTCTTGGGCGACCTCGGCCTCGACGCTCGAGTCGGTCCCGTCGTCGGGGAATACTGTGCGGGTGATCATAGCGTCAACGCGCGAGGGCAGGTGAAGGTCGTAGGCATCGCTCAGCGCGCCATGCGCAGTGCGAGGCTGCTGACCGCATGCATCGTGCTGGAAAAACCCGAGCGACTGCGGCCAGTCGTCGACGCGGTTTACGGTGCAATGAAGCTTGACTGGTCGCCTTCGAGTTTGGGGAGCGTCCGTGGCGAGGGGGTCCAGGGGACACTCGACGAAATCGTGCACGAGCTTGTGACCGGGCTCCAACAGCGACACTCGGAATGGGCGTTTCCGCAGATAACCCATATTGACGATGCTCGTGCGTAAATAGTTTTGCATTCGAGCGGAGGGGGCTGCGCGAAATACCCCCGTTAATTGTGCATCATCGAATGTTGTACAGAGCCCTCGCCTCTTCCGGCGTTGCTATGGGCCGGCCGACTTCCCTGGCGATTTCCTGGGCCTGCTGCAGCAGCTCCAGGTTTGTCGGATTGCGAGCCGGATCATAAAACAGTTCCAGTCCAGTCTTGATGTGGCCCCCGAGCTCGATCGCCCTGCGGAGGATCGAGGTGTCGTCGAGGGCGCCCTGACCCCAGATCGAGATGTACCAGGGGTGTTTGACTTTCGCTTCCTCGATCATCCAGAGGTAGTAGTACAGGCTCTCAAGACTTGGCTTCATACCGTTCGTCCCGATGGGATCTGTGGCAGTGAGACCGTAATCCCCGATGAGATAGAAATCCCACATGGAACCCGGCGTGGAGAGCCCCTTGTTGACATAGTGCATAGCGTGGCGAAGGTGGCCTGGTTCGTAGACGCCGAAGACCATGGGAGTGCCGTGCGCACGCAGCATCTTGATTTGGCTGCCAACGCGTTCGTAGTTGAACCCGAATTCGGGGCCAGCGAGATAGCCCTCGGCATCCGTTTCTGTAGCGAATAGGGTGAGCCCGGTGTCGACACAGGCAATCCGAACGTTTGCCTTCTCGACGAGGAAGGGGACGTGCTGAAGGCCGTTCTCGTCGCCTTTGAGGCGGAGGTTGTTGCAGGTCGTGGGGTACCAGGTGATGTCAGGGTGCTTCTGCAACACCTTGTCCCATGTGCGCATGTAGTCCTTATACGCGTCTTCGCCCATGAGGTCGAAACTGGTGTTGTGGGCGTGGATCGCACCGGCCCCGGCTTCCCAGCAGCGAATTGCGTCTTCCGCAATCTCGTCATAGGAAATCGGGGTGTTCGGGTTCATTTCTTTCGTACGAATGCCGTTGATATGAGACTCGATTATGACTGGGTAGTCCCAGTTGGGCTTCATATCCGCATACTTGTCGAGGGCAGTGACCATGGTTCACTTCTCTTTCTCGAGATGATTGCATCCGAAACGGTCTAGTGCTTCGTCCAAACCGGACGACGATACTTGGGCCCAGTCCGCCTGTAGCTTCCGGACTGCCGCGATTCGTTGACAGATGAACGCCGGATGAGATATAAAATGAATATACACGCAGTCACTGAATAAAAAATACCCCCGCGTGTGCGACACGGAACAAGGAGGTTCTAGTTTGTTGGACTCGTTTGATGTTCGTCCGTACGAGATCCGCATCCCCGACGCGGATCTTGACGACATGATGGAGCGCCTGAAACGGACTCGATTCCCCCAGGACTTTGGGAACGAAGACTGGCGCTATGGCTACAATACCGAGTACCATCGCACCCTCATCGACTACTGGATCAATGAGTACGACTGGCGCGCTGTGGAGCGTCAGATGAACGAACTCCCACACTTCAAGGTAGACGTGATGGGCGTTCCCCTGCACTTCATCCATGTACGTGGCAAGGGAACCAATCCGAAGCCGCTGCTTCTCCACCATGGCTGGCCGTGGACTTTCTGGGACGTCCGCAAGATCATCGAGCCTCTCACGGATCCGGTTAAATTCGGCGGCGTGGAGTCTGACTCCTTTGACGTGGTTCTCATCTCCCTGCCCGGCTATGGGTTCTCCTCGCCGCTCACAGAGACAGGGTGGAATTTCTGGAAGACCGCTGATCTTGAGAACGTACTCATGAAGCAGATCCTCGGGTATGACCGCTATGCCACCGCGGGAGGGGATTGGGGTGCGTTGATCGCACAACAGCACGGGCACAAGTATGAATCCGATGTCATCGGCGTCTATACGCACTTTCCCGCGCAGATGTCGCACTATCTCGCACAACATCCCGACCAACCCGAGGGCATCGTGTACGACTCTGCTTTGGGATTGCCGGCGGCGAGCGAGTACTCTGCTGACGAATCCGGCTGGTTCGATCGGGGAAAGTTGTTCGTCGAGAATGAGAGCGGCTACGGTGAGCTCCAATTGACGAAGCCACAGACGCTCGCGGCGCTCGTTGCCGACTCACCTGCAGCCCAGCTGGCCTGGATCACCGAAAAGCGGTACTTCTGGGGCCTCGCGGAACGAGGTAGCGGCACAGAGGCATTTGAAAATGTCTGGCCAAAGGACGACCTGATCACGACTGCCGCGGTGTACTTTCTCACCGGAACGGGCGGAACGTCCTCCCGGTACTACTGGGAATGCCGAGGAAACCCGTGGACTCCGAGTCACAACCGGTTCCCGGTCGTAGGAGTACCGACCGCCGTCTCGATCTACCCGGGCGAGATATACAAGCCGCCGAAAACCTGGACGGAGAAATACTTCAACCTCCAGCAATACCGGGTTCACCAGAGCGGTGGTCACTTTGCTCCTTTGGAGGAACCGGAAATCTACGTGACCGACGTCCGTGATTTCTTCCGCACCTTGCACTGACGCACGCTTTGTCGGCACCCGATTCTAACGAATCGGTTACAGGTGAACTATCAAGCGAAATTTTCTTGTGTGCGCACCTCATCGCCTCTATCCTCACAATGAATCAAAAATGCTTTATTGAATAAAAATGCACGGGACGTAGTCCAAGCCTCACCCACCAACAAGGAGTCAAAGATGTCTCTGAAACACAATCGCGGTGCGTTCGTTCGATTCGCCGCCATCGCCGCTGTCGCTGCGCTCGCACTCGCCGGGTGCACGTCGACCGCGAGCGGAGCCGGCGGATCTTCTTCCTCTGGCCCCATTGCCAAGGAGGACCTGGTCCTCGTCGCCTCCGTCATCAACACCACCAACCCCTACTTCATCGCCAACATCGAGGGGGCAAAGGCTCTTTCCAAAAAACTGGACATTCCGCTCGAGATCATCGACTCGCAGGGCTCGTCGCAGACTGAAATCTCAAAGATTCAGGCAATTCTGGCGCAGGGCAAGAAGGTCGTGATGTTCGTCAACACCGTCGCGAGCTCAGACACCCCGACGATCGTGGACGCTGTGAAGCGTGCCGGCGGCTACGTGTCGATCTGGTGGAACAAGCCGGACAACTTCGAGCCCTGGGACTCGGGCGACAATTTTGTGGCCTTCCAGAAGCACCCCGGCGTGGACTCGGGCCGCTGCAACGCTCAGGCGATCGGTGATGCGCTCGGCGGCAAGGGCAACGTCATCATGTTCCCCGGCGTCCAGGACAGCACAACGAGCCAGACGCGTGTTGCCGGCTTTGAGGCTGAAATGCGTGAAAACTACCCAGGGATCAAGATTCTCGAGAACCAGCCCTCGAATTGGGACCCGCAGCTCGCGAATCAGAATGCAAAGGACTTGATCGCCAAGTACGGAGACCAGATCAATGGTGTCTGGAGCGCCGATGACGGCATGCAGCTCGGTGCGATCCAGGCCTTCGACGACGCGGGTTTGCTGGACAAGGTGAAGTTCGCCTCTGACGGCCTGTACCCCGACACGGTGGCACTGATGGAGAAAGGCTATGGCAACAACGCCATCGTCGGCGAGACCTTCCACCGCGGCTACATGGCCTCCGCTATCGGTCTGTATACGGCCTACCTGGCAGCGACCGGAGAAATCGTTCCGTCTGAACTGCCCAAGGAAAAGCGCACGAGTTTTTTTGACATCAAGTGTGTGACGCCTGAAACCCTGGGCGACTACCTGAAGTACGACACCCCCACCGCTGCAGCTGATTTCGTCGACCAGCTCGTCGAGAAGGGCCCGTGGGACACCGAGCCGGCAACTCTGATCGGCGGCGGTGGACCCGAAGTCCTGCCCAAGCCGTAGCATTGCGGCCACCTGATCCGGCCCTCGTCTGATCGACGAGGGCCGGATCAGGTACATCACCATTATGTGATCGGTATCAACGAGGAGATTTCTCATGGTTCACAAAGTCTTGTCGGAACAGGGCGCGGGTGGCATAACCACCACCGCGATCAGGATCCGCGAGTCCGGCATCGAGCGCCGCGCTCGGTTTCGCGGTCGCGCCGAACCACTGAGTTTACTCGTGGCCCTCGCCGTTCTTATCAGTGTGTTTTCCCTGCTCAATGAACGTTTTCTGACCGCGTCCAACATTCAGAACGTACTCACCCAGTCCGCCATCCCCTTGATTGTGGCCGTGGGCGCGACTTTAGTTATACTCCTCGGCTCCATCGACTTGTCCGTGGAGGGAGTCATGGGGGCAACCGGGATGACCTGGATACTCCTCAGTAATAACTCGCGCGGGGGAGCGGACCTGGGGCCGTGGGCTTGGGTTATCGCCCTCGGCGTGGCACTCCTGCTCGGAGTCGCCAGCGGTCTCATCTTCACCGCACTGAAGGTTCCCTCATTTATCGTCACTCTGGGGATGTGGTACGTCGGGCTAGGAATCGCCACCATGCTCTACGGAACCGACCTTCTCCCTCGTCTCGAGGATGAAGGACTCAAGGGCTGGACCTCGCGAATTAGTTTTGGTCTTCCTAACTCCTTTTGGGTGGCGCTGCTCGTCATCGGTCTGGGCATACTCGTTCTGCGCAGCACCCGGATCGGCCGCGTGACCCTTGCCATTGGAAACAGCGAGACGATCGTTCGCTCGGCGGGCCTTCCCGCTTTCCCTGTGAAGGTCGCCGTCTTTGCCATCGCCGCTGTGCTGAGTGGGCTCGGCGGTATCCTCGCCACTGTTCAACTCGACATCGGGTCGCCCACAGTCGGCTCCGGGGTGCTCTTCATCGTCATCCCTGCAGTTGTCATCGGAGGAACTCACCTCGCCGGCGGAAAAGGGGGGATCCTGCGCACCGTATTGGGCGTATTCCTCCTGACGATCCTCAACAACGGACTCATCCTCTCCGGTGTTGAGTCGAGCTATCAGTCGGCCGTCACCGGTGCGATTCTGGTCGCAGCCATCGTGTTCGCCGCATGGTCGCAGCGTGACAGATTGCGGGTGGCGAAGTGAGCGACGTGACCACAACTCCTGCAGTGCTTCATCTGAACAATGTCTCCAAAAGCTTCGGATCTAATCGTGCCGTACGTGGAGTGTCCCTGAGTATCCAATCCGGTGAGGTCATTGGACTTATCGGCGAGAACGGCGCGGGCAAGTCCACGCTGCTGAAGATATTGTCAGGCAACTATCGGCACGATGAAGGGACAATCGCGGTCAACGGACGCGAAGTCCAGTTCCGCGGGCCAGCTGATGCCCTACGCGTGGGGATCGGGGTCGTTCACCAAGAGCAATCACTATTCACGAACCTCACTATTGCCGAAAATATTGAGGTGAACACCCCAAGCGGCCGGGGCGGTGTCAACCGGCTGGGGCTCTACAACTGGCGACGCCTCTACGCGGACGCGGCACAGGCTCTCGACCTGATCGGATCGCACTTGAATCCGAAGACGCGGGTCAGCGACCTGTCGTTCGTTGATCGCCAGATGGTCGAGATCGCACGAGCAATCCGGGTGAGTGCCGCCAGTCACACGACTCCTCTGGTGATCCTCGACGAACCGACCGCGATTTTGGAGAGGACGGAGACCGCGATCCTGGAGAGGGAAATCTCCAAGCTTCGCGACATCGGCTCGGTGATCTTCGTCTCGCACCGACTCGACGAGGTGATGCGGATTTGCGATCGCGTCGTGGTCATGCGTGACGGTGAATTGATCGCCGACCGCGCCGTCGATGACGTAACCGAAGAGGAACTATTCCGTCTCATGGTCGGTCGGGAAACTCACGCTGCCGTTCGAAGCCGGCGCAGTATCGATCCGGCGAATAGTCCAGTGATCTCGATCCACGACCTCACCCGGGCAGGCTCCTACGCGGATGTGTCGATCGATGCCTACCCCGGCCGAATCCTGGCCATTCTGGGTACCAGCGGCTCCGGCCGCGAGTCCGTGGCGCGAGCGATATTCGGGGCCGAAGGCTTCGATTCCGGATCGGTCTCGATCGCGGGTTATTCCGGGCGCCAGTTGTCCATCAAGAAGGCCGTTGCTCTTGGTGTGGGCTACGTCCCCGCGGAGCGCAAGACAGAGGGAATGGTGGGGGAAATGCCGGCGGATCAAAACATCACGCTCACGCATCCCGGCTCCGCGGCCCTCGGGCCGTTCGAGCTTCCCGGGCGCAGGCTGTCTCTGGCACGTGCGTGGTTTGAGAAGCTCGATATTCGGCCTCGCGAGCCGGAGCACATGCTGCAGGACTTTTCCGGCGGTAACCAGCAGAAGGTCGTCCTCGCCAAGTGGTTGAACTCCGCGCATCTGAAGGCTCTCGTGCTGGACCATCCGCTTCGAGGTCTCGACCCGGGCGCGGCCGAAACAGTGAATGCGCAGATTCGGTCGGTATGCGATGAAGGAACCGCGATCATCCTCATTCCCGACACGATCGATGAGGCGCTAGACATCGCCGACGACATCGTGGTGATGCGAGACGGCCGGATCTCAGGCGTCTTCGACCTCGGGCACGACAATCCCGCGACCCTGGACCTGCTCGAAAGGATGCTGTGATGACCAAGATTGACAGCGAGAGAACGAAGGTCGCCGTCCCTGCCCGCGGAAAGTTGCCGTCCGTGAAGCGCATCGGAGGCTGGCATGCGATTGGCCCAATCGTCATCTTCCTCGCGATACTCGTCGTCGTTGCCATCCTCACGCCAGCCTTCATCGGGAGCGGAGGACTGGCGATAATCGCGTCGTCGTCGGCCCCTATTCTTTTGCTGGCACTGGGGCAGGCAATGGTGCTCAACGTCGGGTCGATTGACCTGTCGAATGCCGCGATTGGCTTGCTGGGAGCAATCCTGCTCGCGCTCACACTCGGGCCCGTAGCGGGATTATCGCCGGTAATCGTGCTCCTGGCCACCACCGCTTTCGGAGCCGTGAACGGTTTGATCGTCGCCTACGCGCAGGTACCGTCCTTCGCCCTGACACTCGGCACGCTGGGAATCTTTCAAGCAGTCGCGCTCGTGGCCAGCGGCCGCACGACCGTCTACGTCGCCAGCAACGGGGAGGGCGTTCACGCGCTGTACGAAAGCGGAATCGCGAATGTGCCGATGACATTCTGGATGGGCGTGCTTCTTGCGGTCTCCCTCTGGGTGCTTTTGCGTTATACCCGCATCGGCCGCGGAATGACGGCCGTCGGCAAGAACGAGTCGGCCGCGATCTTCTCTGCGGTTCGAACCCGGTCCCTCAAGGTGCTGGCCTTCGCTCTCTCGGGGTTCGCCGCCGGACTCGCCGGCATCGCGATCATCGCGCAGGCGGGGTCCGCGTCTCCCACCGGGCTGGGCAGCGACCTGCTGCTTCCCGCCATCGCTGCAGCTCTGATCGGAGGAACGTCGATCTCCGGAGGTGTCGTCAATCCGCTCACAGTAATTTTCGGAGCGTTGACCGTTGCCCTGGTTCCTATCGCGACGACCGCCGTCGGCATCGACGCCCAGGCCCAGAGCTTGGTCTATGGCGCGGTCATCATCGGGGTAGTTGCCCTCACTATGTCGCGCAACAAATCAAGCATTGTCAAGTAACAAACGAGAGGGATCACATATGTCTGCAGTGGACGTCATGGAAGCGATTAACTCTGGCGTGCTCAGAGACCTCGAACCCCGCGAGGTATTCCAATTCTTCGAAGTGCTCACGAGCATCCCGCGAGGGTCAGGGAACGAGGAACAGGTCGCCAACTGGGTCGTGGATTTCGCCCGAACGCTCGGACTCGAGGCGACCCAGGATGACCTGCACTGCGTACTCGTTAAAAAGCCAGGGCAGGGAGGCCTGGAGAATGCAGCCCCGCTCATTTTGCACGGCCACCTGGATATGGTCTGCGAAAAGGCCGAAGGTGTCGAATTCGACTTCGTGAACCAACCGTTGAGCCTTGTCGTCGACGGCGAGTACATCTCGGCAACGGGAACGTCTCTGGGGGCGGACAACGGAATCGGAGTGTCCTACATCCTCGCACTGCTGGAATCGAAGGACATTCCTCATCCGCCGCTGGAGGCAGTACTCACAGCCATGGAAGAGAAGGGGAAGGTGGGCGCCGGACAGTTCGACGTCACGCAACTCGCTGGGCGGCGCATGATTGACTTCAACTGGATAACCGACGAAGAGATCCTCGCGGGGTGTAGCGGGGACGTGACGTTCACAATCGATGTCCCGGGGGAGTTCGAACCAATACCGGATACCTTGACCCGCGCGCGCTCGCTGGAGGTGCGCGGGCTCAACGGTGGTCACTGCGAATTCGACATCCAGTTGGAGCGGGCGAACGCCCTGCAGGTGCTGGCCCGCGCGGTCCACAGGCTGTCCGGTGAGCATGAGGTGCGCATTGCCGATCCGTTTGGCGGTGCCCAAAATAGTGCGATCCCGGCCGATGCATCCGCTGTCATCGTCTTTAATGACGCGGACACGGATTCGATCGAGGCTCTCATCGCCGAGCTCGATGTACATCTCAAGAGTGAATACCAGATTTCTGACCCCGCCATTCGCGTCGAACTGAAGAACGCGATACGTCCTAATGTCGCATTTTCGCGTGCCGCCGGACTCAGGCTCATGACCGTTTTGCGGCTTATCCCGCAGGGGGTGGTCAGCTGGAATCTGCACGTCCCCGGTCGTGTGGAAACGTCGAACAATGTCGGAACGTTGCGACCGACGGCTGACGGTGCACGGATCATGTCGACGGTCACGTCGGCCCTGACCACGAGGAAACACGAGTTGATCGAGCGTGTACAAGCGCTCGTGGCGCTCGCCGGCGGTGGTGTCGTCTGTGAGCTCTACGGCCTCGACGCGCCGGAGTTCCCGTATCGTCCGCAATCCCAACTCCTGGCCACGGCATCTGCGGCCTACCGCGACGTGCTCGGCAAGGAGCCCAACGTCGAGGTGTCTCAGTGCTCACTTGAGCTCGGTATGTTCAGCAGAAGGGTGCCCGTCGCCGATATCATCTCGATCGGCACCGAGCTTCAGGCCCTGCATTCTTCCGCGGAGAGGGTGAATCACAAGTCAGTGGAACGTGTCTGGCCGCTGATCAAGATGGTCGTTTCGCGACTGGGATAGGCAGAGGCGGGAAGCCGACAGGTGGAACGGCACGAGAAAACCCCATATGAAATCCCCGCGCCCCTGCCGGACATACCTCAGTATGAGAGTTGTGACGGACACCGACACCAACCGCGAGAAGCGGATGCGCCACCTCGTCGCACTCGTCATCGACCCGGTGAGCCGCTACCTGCACCGCCGTACCGACGCTGCGACGGCCGACGACGTGATCGGCGACACCCTGCTGGTGTGCTGGCGCCGCCTTGAGGAAGTGCCCGACGACGCCCTGCCGTGGGCGATCGTCGTCGCGCGGCAGTGCCTCAGCAACGCCCGACGTGCCGAGCGTCGCCGCACCCGTCTCATCGGCCGCATCATCGCTATCGACCCGCCACCGGCCGCTGCGGACGAGAGCCCCGCCGCATCCACCGTCGATGGCACAGCCAAGGCGGCCCGCGTGACCGCAGCCCTTGCTGGCCTGCGTCGAAACGACGCCGAGATACTGCGGCTGTGGGCGTGGGACGAATTAACGAGCCCACAACTTGCCGTTGTGCTCGGCATCAGCGCAAACGCAGCGGCTATCCGACTTCACCGTGCAAAGGCGCGACTCAAGCAGGAGCTATTGAAATCCGGCAACCCGGCCGGACATATAACTTATGACGAAGGGAGCGAAGATGCACGACGATGACCGTGCGCTGCGCGATCAGCTGCGCGCCGCCGATCCGGCCCGCGGGCTGCCCCCTGCCTCGCCGACGTGGCTCGACCACAGAATGGAGCAGATCATGACCGACGAGTCTTCCAGCACCAGGATCGTCACCCCCGAGGCGCCGCGACGCGACTTTCGGCGGTGGAGGCCGGTAATCGGTGTCGCCGCCGGCCTCGCCCTCGCCGCCGCAATCGTCGCGCCCCTCGTGCTCGGCGGTGCGGAACCCACCGTCGAGACGCTGCAGCCTCCCATCGGTGGAGGCCTCGCGAGCGGCAGCTGCCTCGTGCTCGAGCCGGCGACCGTCGCGGCGCAGCAGCAGGCGTTCGCCGCGACGGTGCTGCAGATCCAGGGCGAGACCATTTTGTTGGGGGTCACGGAGCGCTTCACCGGCGACGTCGCCGACCGGGTGGAAGTAGCCCAAGTCGATGCGGTGGCCTCCGACTTCTCGGGCGTGCCCTTCGAGGTCGGCCAGAGCTACCTCGTCGGCGCAGTCGATGGAACGATCAGCGGCTGCGGCGTGACCGGGGCCGACAGCACCGAGCTCCGCGCGGTTTACGACGCAGCGTTCCCCGGCTGATCCAGGCCCGCAAAGCGGCCGGTGGCAATAGTGCGTGAAATCGTCCCCTCTGGTATCGGAAACGCCACGGTGGTCAGTGCGACCGCTGTGCGAGCGCCGTCGAACGCCGCATGGACGGGGCGCCCAGCGCAACATCCGCTGACCTGGGTCAGGTTGACGTGCCGTGGCTGGTTCGAGACGATCCGGCGAGCAACCTGTTCTGTGTGTTGAAACCACTCTCGGTCTGTCAGCAGAGCGCCGACGTTTCGGCCTCACGAGGCCGATTGCAATTAATACCAACCCCGCCGTGCTAGCCCAGATCCGTCTCCGTCCGTATGCTTCGAGGATGACAGACTTCAGTACAGGCGACCGGGTGAGTTGGGCGACATCTCAAGGACGAACTCAGGGGGAGGTAGTCGAGAAGAAGACGAGCGATTTCGACTTTGCGGGCCAAACGTTTCACGCCTCAAAAGATGAGCCGGCGTTTATCGTGAAATCTGAAAAGACGGATGCCGAAGCCGCGCACAAGGCCAGCGCCCTTCGCAAGCTGTCGCCTCGTTAGAACCAAGGGAGTGCCAGGAACCAGCCCTGGCGTTTCGGGCGTCGGCGCATCGGTTGGCGCGCACGGTCGATTTCTGCACGGAATGTTATTGCGCACACCGGTCGGTGACGCACTTTCAGGCTATTTCGGCCGCGTAAGGTTCTTGCGCCACGCCGAAAAACTCTGGACAGAGCCGGCGTGAGGTTGGGCAAGCCAGGGCCATGGATGAAGCTCCACCGCGGTCCCGGCGTATTTCTCGAAGCTCGGAACCGGAGCCCAGGTGATCGCGGCGCTGAGTTCTGGAGCGATTCGTCTCGGGTCTCCGAGATGTACGATTACCTCGCGCCGCGCAGCCAGGTCCTGCAGTGTCTCGACGAAAAATACCAATCTTTTGCTCGACAGCTGAAGTCTTTCAAGGGCTGGTTCGTCAAAGATAAAGACGGCCGGCAGCTGGGGATGCGCAAGAAGAGCGGGATCCGCATCGCCCAGCGATTCCACCGTGAGCAAGACCGATTTCGGCGTGGAGCGCTCGACGACCGTGGTGGGACCTTGGGTGGTTGCAAGATCGTCGTCCCGCACGAGCAGCGGAGTCGGATTCAAAACTGGGTGCAGATCTCGGTCTGCAGGAAAGTTTTGAATCGGGCAGTTGCGGTTGAGGGGGCACGCCGCGCACAATTGAGGCGCGCGTTTCTCGACCTGCCAACGCGCGAATCCATAGGGTTTGCTGGAGCCTGCGCCAACCGTCCATTGCCACCCGAGCAGGTTGGCCGCGCGAGAACCGTCTAACAGATGGCGATGAAAATACTCCTGACCGGCCACCCAGCCTGCTCCGGATCGCACCGTGTACTGCGAGGCGAGCCACATACGAGACTGGTTCACCAGCCAGCCGTCCGTCTCCAAACTCGAGAGCGCCCAGTCGACGCAGGCCATTTCGCGCGGCCAGGCCGCTGGCGCAAATCCCCCCGACCATGCAACGTCAAACCGCAAATTGCGATGCAGGTGCATGCCAACACGAGCATATAAATGTCGGGCATACTCCTGCCAGAACAATTCGTCACGGAATTTGGAGACATCCGGTGCCGGACCTCCGGCGGCTGCATTCCAGACTTCCCGCAAAGGAAGCAACCCGTGGCGAATGTAGGGCGACAACAGGGAGGCGCCGCGACCCGATGCCGGAAGTACCCGGTTGCGTGTCGCGGCATACCCTGTCACGTCAAACGCGGCGAGCGCAGCATCCGCCGCCGTTTGGCCGCCGCGGATGTCGGGACTTGCCCTGATTCGATCACTCACGAGGTGCGACAGGTGTCGATCGACAACGTCTTCGGCGGAGATACCAGCAAGATCAATGATCACCGGGTCATCATAACGCCGGCCGATATAAAGCTGCAGGACACGTTCGTAATCATCCGTACCCGGTGCCTGGGTACAGATTTGACGCAGCGACACCCGTCACTCGAGGGGGGGCGCGCCTTCCCCGGACACGATACTGCGGATGACGGCGATCGGCAGTTTGGGCTTCCTATTCGCGTCGGTCAGCCCGTTCGTCTCCTGCATGGTGTCCGTTAGCTGGGTGTAACAGAAGCCGGAGAGTATCGGGTTGTCCCGAAGACTGCCGACGAGACCTGAGACTCGACTTTCGAAGTCCTCATAGCTCGTTGCTGTCGTGTAGCCCCAGGAATCAGCGGCAGCGTCCGGCGCGAAGCTGACCCCGCCGAATTCAGTGACCATAATCGACTGACCCTCGATCTCCCGGGGGATGAGCTGGAGGCGGCGGCCGGCCGGGCCCATACCCGCAACGAGGGTACGGATGGCGTCGATGTCCCGGTAGTTGGTATCGAGCTGTTCGGCCGTACCGGCGTAGTCATGGATCGTAAGGATGTCAGAAATCGCGTGCTCCCAGCCATCATTGGAGATGACGGGGCGGCTCGGATCGAGCGATCGGGTCAGATGGTAGAGCGACTGGGCGAAGCTCATCTGGGCGTCGTCATGTGCGATCTGTTGAACGCCCCAACTCTCATTGAGGGGAACCCAAGTGACTATTGACGGATGTGATCGGTCACGGCGCACCACATCGGTCCATTCGCGGGTGACTCGCGACACTGCCTCCGAAGAGAACTCGTAGGTGCTCCCCATTTCACCCCAAATGAGAAGTCCGAGCCGATCCGCCCAATAAAGAAATCGGGGGTCCTCGACCTTTTCGTGAATTCTTGCGGCGTTGAACCCGAGGGCCTTGATGAGCTCCACCTCGGCGCGCAGGGCTTCGGCTGAAGGGGCAGCGAGGTGCGACTGTGGCCAGTATCCCTGCTCGAGCACCGATCGTACGAAATAGGGTCGGTCATTGAGCAGGAACCTACCGCCCGCGACGCTGGCGCTGCGTAACCCAAAATACGAGTAAGAATCGTCGAGAATGCTCCCGTCGTCAGCAATGATTGACACATGCGCGTCAATAAGTCGCGGGTTTTCCGGCGACCACAACAGAGTCTCAAAGGCCTGGCCGTTTGACTGTCGCGCAATCTGAATGGTTGCCAGAGAGCGCAGCTCCAGGGTCAAGAAGGACTGCCTCGCAAGGATTTCGCCCGCGATGGACAGTTCCACCTGCATGCTTACACCGCTCGCCGGTCGTCGGCTCAGGCCCACCTCGATCTCAACGTTCCCAGCCTGCGCATTCGGGGTCCAATTCAGTGCTTCGATGCGCTGGACTGGCACAGACTCGAGCCAGACCGGTTGCCAAATGCCCGTCGTACGGTGGTACCAAATCACGTGCGGCTCTTCAAGCCAATCCTGTTTGCCGCGCGGCTGAGCGACGTCGTGAGGGTCATCCTCAGCACGAACCACGAGCACGCAGTCCTTTTGGAGCGTCAGCGCTTCGGTGACGTCAAAGGAGAACGGCGTCTGGCCGCCCTCGTGTGACCCAAGGAACTGGCCGTCGATCCATACAGATGCGCGGTAGTCAACAGCCCCAAAATGCAGTATCACCCGGTCACGCTCTAAAGAACGACCGCTCGCGGCCACGTCTTCTGCGCTGATGACGCGCGAGTACCAGACCACGGGGTGGAAGCCAGGGTCGCTGATTCCGGACAACTCTGACTCGGGGGGGAATGGAACGGTGATGACCTGGCTCAGGTGCGAAGCATTTGCGAACCAGCGCTCGTTCCTGCCAATGTCCCGGTCGTCGTGTTCGAATGCCCACTCGCCGGCCAGGTCGTGCCAAGTCTGGCGAACAAGTTGGGGGCGGGGGTACACGCCACCCTGGGCACTGGCAGAAAACCGGAGAGAACGCGACATACCGCAATCATGCCGTCAAATTACAGCGCTGTAAAGTTTTGCGTGATTGGAGACGCTAGGGACTGTGTGGAGCGCTCTCGCGCACTGCGAGCGAATGCCCCACGATCACGTGCCGGCCAACGCCTCGATATCCAGCAATTCGTTCCTCGAGGAGATCGAAGGCAGCCGCGACAAGTTCGGTCTTCTTTGGCGCCACCGAGGTGAGCGTCGGGGAGGTGTATGCACCCAGGAAGGTGTTGTCCCAGCCGACCACGGCTACATCACCGGGTACCGATCGCCCGGAATCATGGAGGGCCTTCAGTGCGCCGATCGCGAACCGGTCGTCGCGACAGACCACGCCGTCGAAACGCACCCCGCGCTCGATCGCCTCAGCGACTGAACGAAGGCCGGCCTCCGCCGTGAATTCCAGCGCAGTGAAGACGAGCTCGGGATCCAATCGAACCCCTGCCTCCAGCAGGCCCTGTTGGTAGCCAAGAAGACGCTGATTAGTCGAACCAGTGATGTCGGCCGCGATGACTCCGAGGAAGGCAATGCGACGGCATCCGCTTGCCAAAAGATGCCGAGTAGCATCGAGGGCGGCCGAGACGTTGTCGATCATCACGTGGTCGGTCATAACGGGCATGGCGGCCTCGCCCAGTAAAACCAGGGAAGTGCCAGCATCGAGCTTGGCAATGTCAAGCGTTTCCATGCGGACGGGGTGAAAGATCACGCCGTCGACCAGCCCCGCTTCGCGATCGATGAGTACCGCTCGCTCTAAATCAGGATCGCTCAACGTCTGCTCGATGATGACGCGGTATCCCCGCCGGGTTGCTTCCTCGGCCATGTGGCGTGAAAGCTCCGAAAAGTACGGGTGGTCGATTTCAGGGATGGCCAGGGCGATCATTCCGGTTTTCCCGGTAGCCAAGCGCCGTGCCGTCAGGTTGGGGCGATACCCGAGCTGGTCGATGGCGGCTTGCACCTTCTCGCGAAGGGCTGGAGCCACGTGGGGATAGCTGTGAACGACGTTCGAGACGGTCTTCATGGACACGCCTGCAAGTTCCGCAACGTCGATGAGTCGAATTCTTGCCATGTTTGTCCCGTCCAGTCCGGTCCGGTCCATCCTAGGGCGACTGCAGCTGGCGCTGGAAACGGCACGTGGGTCGGATTTGCTAAACATATATACAAATATTTTTCTAGCGCTGTACATTAGCTGTAGGCACTTGTTTGACGCACCGTGACGTGCGGGGAGAATGAGGCCGGCTTTGCGCATGGGTCGCGGAGCGATGTTTTCAATGAGGAGGACGAACGATCATGAAGCAGAAAGACTTCTCCGGGCGGCGAGTACTGGGGGTCACCGCTCTCGGTGCCGCACTTGTGCTGGTTCTCGCCGGATGCTCCGCGGGCGGAACCGACCAGGCGGCAAGTGAGCCCTTCACCGGTGAATACGCCGGACCTGAAGTCGAGCTGTCCTACTGGAACGGATTCACCGGCGGTGATGGCCCGTTCATGGAAACGATGGTCTCCGACTTCAACGCGGAGCACGACAACATCAAGGTTGTCTCAAACACGATGCAATGGACTGACTTCTACCAGCGTCTTCCCGCTGCGGTGACCGCTGGAGAGGGCCCGGACGTCGGCGTGATGCACCTGGACCAGCTAGCGACCAATGCCGCGCGAAGCGTCATAGTACCGATCGACGATCTCGCCGAGGAATTGGGTCTGACGTCGGATGACTTCACCGAGGAAGTCTGGGATGCCGGCGTCTATAAAGACGCCCGATACGGTATCCCGCTCGACGTGCACTCCCTAGCCATGTACTACAACACCGAACATTTCGCCGCCGCGGGGATCACGGAGGCCCCGACCGACGCGGCTTCCTTCCAAGATGCCCTCGACAAGCTTCAGGCAGCTGGCTATGAAACTCCCTTCTGGATGCCGACGAGGTGGCCAAGCCACCTCATGAATCTCTCCTTGCTCTGGCAGAACGGCGGTGAACCGTACGGCGACGACGGAGCAACGTTTGATTCAGCGGCCGGGGTAGAGGCACTTGAATGGCAGCGCTCTGTGGTGGACGACGGTTATAGCCCGAGTGACGTCGCCATCGACTCTCAATACGTCGCTTTCAAGAACGGTGAGACCTCGATTACATGGGACGGCATCTGGCAGATCAACGATCTAGCCGAGTCCGGTCTTCCGTACGAGGTCGCCCCGATTCCCACAATCGGCGAAACAGACGCTGTTTGGGCCAACTCCCATAACTTCTTCCTTCCGCGCCAGAGCAACGCCGACCAGAACAAGGTCGACGCTTCAAAGGTATTCATCGCCTGGATGAGCGAGCAATCGGCCGAGTGGGCAGGCTCGGGCATGATCCCCGCTCGTCAGTCAGTGCGAGATGCAGGTGCCCTCAAGGGGCTCCCGCAGGAAGCAATCGCGGGGACGATCGATTCGATGCGTTTCCTGCCGCCCATTCCCGGGATCGGTGGAGTGCAGGCCGAGACCCTCGAAATCGCCGTCGCCGACGGGGTTCAGGGAACGACGACACCGAGCGAGGCGCTCAAAAAAGCCGCCGACTCGGCGACGCAACTCATGGACGACAACAAAGCCTCGTTCGGGGGCTGACCCATGTCGACCAAGGTAGGTGAGCGCGCACTTCCTACGGGGAGGGCGCGCCGCCCCTCGGCTTCCGAACCGGAGTCGCAGAACAAAAGTGGAATGCGAGCGGGCACTCGGCAACAGGGGATTGCAACACCCTGGCTCTTTCTCGCCCCCTACCTGCTGCTGTTTGGCAGCTTCGTCATCCTCCCGGCAGTTCTAGGGGTGTGGATCAGTCTTCATTCCTGGGACTACACGCTGCCGAACAAACCCTTTGTCGGCCTCGATAACTACGTTGCCTTGTTCTCGCCCGGATCGACGGTTTCTGGCCCGTTCTGGGGATCTATGCGGGCCACCGGAATCTTCACGGTACTCAGCGTGCCGCTGCTCCTGATCGTCCCACTCGCCGTTGCCCTACTCATGAGCAAGAAGTTTCCCGGACGGGACTTTCTCCGAGCTATCTACTTTGCCCCCTACGTACTCGGCGTCGCCGTCATCTCCGTACTCTGGAGATACCTGCTCGACAACAACATCGGACTCGTGAACCACTATCTGGGACTCCTCGGACTCCCGGACGACACCGCGTGGACAACTACGACGCCCGCGGCCTGGGTCGCGCTCGTGGGAGTGACTGTTTGGTGGACGCTCGGATTCAACGCCGTCATCTACCTTGCCGGCCTTCAGGACATCCCGATCGAGCTCTATGAAGCTGCACGTGTTGATGGGGCCGGACCATGGTTGCAGTTTCTGCACGTGACGATCCCCGGGCTCCGGCCCATCCTGTCGTTCATCACGATCATCACCCTCCTCGCATCCGCCAATATGTTCGGTCAGTCATATCTCATGACCCAGGGTGGCCCCGGACGTGAAACGCGCACGGCTATTTATCAGATCGCCGACACAGGTCTACGCAACTTTCAGATGGGCAGCGCAGCAGCGATGAGTTACGTACTAACCATCTTCCTCATGGCCATCAGCGCCTTTGTCTTCTATATCTTTCGCGAGAAACAGCCCAAGAAGCTCGAGAAGGAGGTGCGCTCGTGAGTAATTTCACGAAGACGACGACAACGACGACGACGGTGCGTGCGGGAGCCCGAGCACGCCGGGGGAGTGGCAGCATCACTCGAGTCGTCGTTCTCGGCGCGATCGCGATCGCGTTCATCAGCCCGATCATCTTCATGATCGTGACCAGCCTCAAGACCCGGGCCGACGCGACTGCTATTCCACCGTCGTGGATTCCCAATCCGATTTCTCTGCAGGCTTTTGCGTCTATCCTCGCTCCCGGCACCGCGACACCGGTGCTGCAATGGTTCGCAAACAGCATGGTCGCAGCCGCCCTCAACGCCACGCTGGCCGTCATCACTGCGTCACTCGCGGCGTATCCGCTGGCACGAATGCAGTTTCGCGGCAAGAATTTCGTTTTCGTTATCATCGTCGCGACTCTTCTGGTGCCGCCGGTAATTCTGGTGATTCCCAATTACCTCATCGTGAGTGAACTGGGGTGGCTCAACTCCCTTGTCGCGATCATCATTCCAACGGCGGCATCCGCTTTTGGAGTGTTCTTCATGCGACAGTTCTTCGTGGGCCTGCCGATCGAGTTGGAGGAGGCCGCCCGGCTCGATGGGGCGAACCGATTTGTGATCTTCATGCAAGTGGTTCTACCGCTCGCCAAACCAGCTCTTGCAACACTCGCGCTGCTCGCCTTTCTCGGCAACTGGAATGACTTCCTCTGGCCCGTTTACGTCTTGTTCAGCCCGGAGGTACAAACCCTGCCCGCTGGCCTGTCCACGCTTCAATCCGCAAATGCTGTGCGCTATGACCTACTCATGGCCGGCGCGGTCGTCGCGAGCGTGCCGGTGCTCGCGCTGTTCATCTTTCTCCAGCGCTTCATCATTGAGGGCGTTTCTCGCTCCGGCGTTAAGGGCTAGCACCCCATGAAGTCGACTCGCCGCGCAGCGTTGGCCTGGGTGTCTGCAGCCACTTTGACCGCCTTCGCGGTGACCGGCTGCACGGCGGCTGCAGAGCAATCGGCGCCCCCGGCGCTCGTCACAGCAGGCGCCCCAGTACTCAATGTGAATTTTGCTGACCCCGATGTGGTGGAGGTGGACGGCACGTACTTCGCCTATGCCACCAACGACAGCAACCGCAACGTGCAGGTGGCCTCGTCTACCGATCTTCTCGACTGGAAGGTCCTTCCCGACGCGTTGCCGGAGCTCCCGAGCTGGATCATTCCGGGGAAGACCTGGGCACCCGAAGTAACACGACTCACCGATGACTCCTTCGTTATGTACTTCACGGCGACGAATTTTGCGCCAACCCTGCAGTGCATCGGTGTTGCCACAGCCACCGATCCAGCCGGACCATTCACCGTTCAGGGCGACGCCATGATCGTGTGTCCAGAAGACCAAGGCGGTGCAATCGATGCAAGCACCGTCGTCATCGACGACGTCCTGTATCTCGTCTGGAAAAATGACGGGAACTGTTGCGAACTCGACACGTGGATTCAAGCGGCTACGCTCTCTCCGAATGGACGTAGCCTCACGAGCGATCCCATCAGGATCCTGAAGCAAACCGAAGACTGGGAAGGCAACCTTATCGAGGCTCCGACCATTGTGGCTCGAGGTTCAGGACTTGTGATGCTCTACTCCGCGAACTCCTACGGAGATGATCAGTACGCCGTCGGTGCGGCAACGGCTGCCTCAATCGACGGCCCGTGGACCAAGGAGATTGGCCCCATCCTCTCGACCGACACCTCGGGGGGTCTCTATCGCGGGCCTGGTGGCCAAGACCTGGTCATGGACGTGGGTGGTAAGGATTACATCGTTTTCCATGCGTGGGACAAGGACTACACATACCGCGCATTGCACGTTGCTGAGGCTGATTGGGACGCCGACATTCCTCGGGTCGTGATCCCCGACTAAGCAATTCGACCCCAACTGAATGGTGCCCCATGGGAAATTCTGTCTCGCGCAGGCCGCTGTCGGGAACACAATTCGTTCTCGAGGCTAACGGCTACACCGCCTCGATCGCGAGCATCGGCGCGAGCATTCGATCGCTCCAGTATCACGGGCGAAACCTCATCGTGCCGTTCGACGCCGACCAGGTGCGACCGTTCTTTCGCGGCGCCATCCTGGCACCGTGGCCGAACCGAGTCGTTGATGGAAGGTACACATTCGGTGGCATCGAGCAACAGCTGAGTATTACCGAGCCGTCAAGGGGACACGCACTCCACGGACTCGCGTCCTGGCTGGACTTTGCTGTGGTGAGGCAGACGACCCGTCGGCTGGTTGTCGAAGCAACTATCGAGGCGCAACCTGGATACCCGCACCGGGTGACACTGGAGGTGGCTTTTGCCCTTGACGCTGGGGGCCTTCGAACGACTGTGACGGCAATGAATGCCGGCTCAAATGCTGCCCCGTTTGGTATTGCTCCGCACCCCTACCTTGTCGCCGGCGACGGCCGTGTCAACGACTGGACGCTCGAACTCCCAGCCAGGAAAATACTGACCGTGACTCCTGAACGTCTCATTCCCCTTCGCCTTCGTGACGTCAACGAAAGTGATCTCGCCGTATTTGATTTTCGCGCGCCACGGACGATCAATGACACCTTCATGGACCATGCCTTCACGAGTCTGGACCGGGACGACGAAGGCAACGCGACAGTTCGAGTGACGACAAGCGCGGGTAGTGGAGTGGCACTGGCGTGGGCTGGCGAATGCCCCTGGGTGCAAGTGCACACGGCTGACCAACCCGAACCCTCGATTGACAGAATCGGACTCGCCGTCGAACCAATGACCTGCCCCCCGGATGCTTTCAACTCCGGGGTGAACCTGAACGTCCTTCAGCCAGGAGACTCGGCAGGCGCTTCGTGGACGATTCAAGCCATCGACTAGTTAGGTAACGGTAACGCCGCACCACCGCCGACCACAGAATCAGGCGTCTTTCAAGTCGATGCCTTTCGTTTCCTTCATGATGAAACAGGCGATCCCTGTGCACGCGCAGAGAACAATGATGTACACGCTGGAGAGCCAGCCAACATCCAGCGAGTTGAGGAGGGCGTTTAAGTAGGGAGCGGTGCCGCCGAACACGGCCACTGAAATGGAATAGGCGAAACCGATGGCCCGGGTACGAATTCTGGTCGGAAAATTCTCGGAGAGAATGGCCGAGAGCAAAGCTCCGGGGATGGCGACGATCACTAAAGCGATCGCCGAGGCGAGCAGGAGCGTCCACCCCGCCGAAGTGATCATGGCAGTCAGGGGGAGGGAAAGCGCGATCATGAGTACGGCGAAGATCAGCATCATCGGGCGCCGACCGACTCGGTCGGAAATCCACCCCCAGAGCGGCAGGGTTGCCAGGGCGATCAACTGGGCCGTCAGGGTCATCCAGAAAGCGGTGCCCGAGTCCATGCCTTTTTGGGTGATTGCGTAGGTGGAGGCGTACGAGGTCCAGGTGTAATGGGCCGCTGTCACCCCGGAAGTCATGGCGATCATCAGCACGATTGTTCGGGCAACCTGAGCTTTCGGCAGCGGGGCCGGCTTTTCGGCTCCGGTCGTGTGTTCGTCGAAGACCTCGCTCTCACCCATGTTGCGTCGCATGTAAAGAGCTGCAAGGGCGAGGAAAGCGCCGAGGATGAACGGGATGCGCCATCCCCAAGCCGCGACACTGTCGTCGGGCATGATGCTGGTCACCCCGCCGGCGACACCATAGGCCAATACCGACCCGCCGAAGATAGCGATGAAGACGGCACTGCCCCAGAGCCCGCGATGGCGTCGCGGCGCAATCTCGGCTACGTAGGTATAAGCGGTCGCGGTTTCTCCGCCGTGCGCAAACCCTTGGATGACCCTGACCATGAGCAGCAGGAGTGACGCCCAGGCGCCGGCATTCTGATATGTCGGCATCACAGCCATGGCCAGGCTTCCGCCAGCCATCATGAGCATTGTCGTGACCAGGACGAATTTGCGTCCGCGCCGGTCGGCGACCAGGCCGAAGACGATGCCGCCGAGCGGTCGCATCAGGAAGCCGACGGCGAATACTCCCAGGGTGGAGAGGAGTCCGGAGATGGGATCCTCGGGGTTGAACATAGCAGCGGCGATGAACGGCGCAAAGACCGCGTAGGCGCTCCACTCATACCATTCGAGAACGTTGCCGAGAGTGCTGGCGATCAGGTCCCGCCGTTTCGACCGTTCGGTGACGCCGCTGGCTTCTCGGGCTGTGTCGTTGTCGGTCTCGTCGATCTGGGTCATCAGAAAAGGCTCCTTTGCCTCAAGATATTCACGTCATCGCACCCAAGCGGGATGTCGATGGGTCGCAAGTCGGAAATTATGTCGTGCGGGTAGAACCTGGCTCCGGTCTTTCGGCTGAAGTGTCATGAAGAGGCACCGTCCGGCGCGCACGGAGGCAGCTTTCGGCGATTCCGCGGCCCAGTGCGCCCGAGCCGACAACACCCACTGTTTTGATTCTTGATATTCCGGTTCGGGGCGTCATGCCTCGTACCTCCTGATCAGAGCGGCGAGTGCCTGGCCGCCGCCGATGCAGAGCGTGACGATGCCATATTCCGTGCCGGTGCGCTGCAAATGCCGGGCGGCGCGGAGGGTCAAAATGGCGCCGGTCGCTCCGATCGGGTGACCCATAGAGATGGCCCCGCCGTAGGGGTTCGTCTTTTCTGGATCAAGTTTCAGGTCGCGGATGACGGCGACGGACTGGGCCGCGAAGGCTTCGTTCAGCTCGACGATCTCAATGTCTGCCGGACTGAGTCCGGTCTCGTCAAAGAGTTTTCGCAGCGCCAGGGCCGGGGCATAACCCATCAGCGCCGGATCGATCCCGGCCGTCGCGACATATTCCAGAGTGGCCAGGCCACCGAGTCCTCGGTCGCGGGCGGTGCTGTCCTTCATCAAAATAACGGCTGCTGCGCCATCGTTGATTCCCGATGAGTTGCCGGCGGTTACGCTTCCCCCCGTCTGAAACGCCGGGCGGAGCCCCTGCAGCGTCTCGAGGGTAGTGTGCGGGCGCGGCGCCTCATCGACGGTCACCGTCACCGGCTTTTTCCCCGGAACCAGAACCGGTGTGATTTCCGCAAGAAATACCGCCTGAGCTTCCGCGGTGCCTGCTCGGCGTTGGCTTTCGCAGGCAAACTCATCCTGCTCCCGCCGAGACACCCCGTATTTTTTGGCCACATTTTCGGCCGTGACACCCATATGTTTTTCGCTGAACGGGTCGATGAGCATGGCCAGCGTGCCGTCCACCTGGGTGCGGTCGCCCAGCCGGGCATTGCCGCGGGCGTTGTAATCCAGGAAGGGCATCCGGGACATCGATTCATCGCCGCCGGCCAGGATAACGTCGGCTCCACCCCAGCGCAGCTGCTGCGCAGCCGACCAGATGGCCTGCAGTCCGCTACCGCAGAGCCTGTTCACGGTGAAGGCGGGGGTGCGCTCGGGCACGCCGGCTGCCAGAGCGACGCGGCGGGCGTTGTAGGCATCCGCACCGGCTTGGCCGACGCAGCCCATGATGACCTCGTCGATGTCGTCCGCAGTAACGCCGCTGCGTGCCATTGCCGCGGCCGCAGCAATGGCGCCCAGCTGGTGTGCTGGCACGGCCGCCAGGGCCCCGTTGTATTTCCCGACGGGCGTTCTGGCTCCGTCAACGATGACTATCTTCTGCTGTGACACTGCAATCTCGTTTCTCTGACGTGCCGGGCAATGGCGTGAAAGGGTTCAGGATGCGACGGTCGACCCGACGCCGGCAAATTGCCGGGCACCGTCCAGCAGCCTCGGGATGCCTTCTTCCAACGAGGGGCCGAAGCCGGTGTCGCCCGGTCGTTCACCCTTGAGCCAGCGGGTGTAAATGGCCTCGCAGAAGATGGATGCCTTCCACAGTGCCAGCGTCTGGTACCAGGGCAGCACGTCCAAGTCCACATGCATCCGCTCGCGGTACCGCGAAATGAGCTGTTCGCGGGTGAGGTATCCGGGTTCGCGGGTCACTGTGGTCAATTCGAGCGGCGTAGAAAAACTTCCCGGTTCCGAATAGGTTGCCGTGAGATAACCGAGATCCGCCAACGGGTCACCCACCGTGGCCATTTCCCAGTCCAGGATGGCCATCACGCGTGCCGGGGACGACGGTTCGAACATCAGGTTGCCGGCCCGGAAGTCACCGTGGATCACCGTGGCGGCCTGGCTGGTGGGAATATTGCGTTCCAGCCAGCCGCCGATGCTGAGGACCTCGGGCAGATTCCGGGTGGTGTTCACCTCCCACAGGGCGGAAAATCGCTGGACCTGTCGCTTCAGGTAGCCTTCCGGGCGTCCGAACGCGGCCAGTTCTCCAGCGGAAACATCCACCTGATGTAGCTGAACCAGGGTGTCGACAACGGCGGCGCTGGTCGCCTTGCGCTGCGCCGTGGTGCTGAGGTAGTCAGGGATTCGATCGGTGATAACGGTGCCGCCGAGGAAAGACATGATGTAGAAGGGAACGCCGAGAAGCGACTCGTCGTCACAAATTGCGAGAATTTCGGGAACCGGCACCCCCTGTTTTCTGACCAGCTGTTGGATCCGAGCCTCACGAACCATGTCGTGGGTGGATCGCGGCAGGGGCGGACGGGGGCCGCGGCGCAACACAAACACCTCGGTGCCGCGCTGGAGACGGTAGGTGACATTGGACTGCCCGTCACCGATTCGACACCAGGACAGCGGCCCGATACCGAGCCCTTTGGCATCCATGAACTCTTCGACCGCGTCGAGAATGAGAAGCGGCGGCAAACCCAGCCGCGCTGCGTCGGCGTAGTTGGCGACGACTTCGACACCGTCGGGCATGGTGCGCATCACCGGATTCCTGCCAGCGCGGTGTCGAGATCAGTGGCGTGCAGGTCGGTACTGCCCGCGGCAGCGCCGTGCTGATCGGAGCTGTGCAGATCGGAGCCGTGCACGTCGGCCAGGTACGGCTCTCCTTCGTCGACGGCTCGCTTTCGCGCCGCCGATGCGCGCCGGGAAATGGCCCATTTGTGGGTCTCGTTGGCGCCGTCGTAAATCCGAAACGGTCGCACCTCGTTTAGGTAGGCAGCCAGGGGAAGCCCGTCCGAAACCCCGTCGCCACCGCAGAGCTGGATGGCGCGGTCGACCACCCGGAAGATCGCCTCCGAGCAGTGCACCTTTGCGATGGAGGACATCGCGGATCCTGCCCGTGGATCCGTTTCGAGCAGCGCGGCGGTCTTATCGATGATGGCGTCGGAGGTTTCGATGTCGATCACGGACTGGGCGATCAGTTCCTGGGCAAGGCCCAGGTTCTTCATCGGGGAGCCGAACATTTCGCGGCGCTCGATTCGGTCCAGGGCAATGTCCAGCGAGCGCCGGGCCAGTCCGAGCCAGCGCATGCAGTGGGTGAGACGTGCTGGGCCGAGGCGCACTTGGGCATATGTGAAGCCGAGCCCGACGGCCCCCAGTACCGCGTCATCCGCTACAAAGCAGTCTTCAAGATAAATGTGGGGATGGCCGCCAGCGATGGCACGGTCCATGGTGTGGATGTTTTCACCGAGCCGGATGCCTGGGTTGTCGAAATCGACCAGAAACATGGTGGCACCGGTCGGGGCGTCTTCGACGGCCTCGGTGTGGGCCATCACGATGCAGAAGGCTGCGCCGTCGGCGCCGCTGGTGAATCGTTTGTGACCATTGATGGACCATCCGCCGTCGACCTTTGTGGCCTCGGTGAGCAGGGCGGCCGGATCTGAACCGGCGCCAGGGTGTGGTTCGGTCATTCCGAAGCAGGACCGTGACGTGCCGGCGGCCAGGGGCACAAGGTAGCGCTGTTTCTGCGCCTCCGTGGCGATTAGGTTCAGCATGTGCATATTGCCCTCGTCCGGCGCCATGCAGTTGAGCGCGGACGCGCCGATCGGGGAATATCCGGCCTCTTGAAAGATCGCGGACCAGTGCTGGATGGGGACGCCCTGGCCGCCGAATTCCTGAGGTACGTGCGGAGCGAAGACATTGGCGGCCTTCGCTGCCGCCTGTAGTCGGTCGCGGGTGGACTGGGCCAGGCGCTCGCCCGGCCGTGGCTCGGCGGGAATAACCGTGCTGCGGATGAATTCGCGGGTGCGGATGCGCAAATCTTCGATGTCGGCGGGCAGTGACTCGGTGCTCATTGTTCTATTTCCTTCCGCGGCCGGGGGCCGATGAGTGGCGTGTTAAGCGGTGCCGCCGGCTGCAAGCAGGCCGCCGTCGAGGTTGATGACCTGGCCGGTGATCCAGGCCGAATCTGAGGACGCGAGAAAGGCAACGGTGGCGGCGATATCCTCTGGATTGCCGAGGCGGCCCAGGGGATATCTCGCGGCGACTTCCGCCTCCTTGCCTTCGTAGAGGGCCTGGGCGAATTGCGTCTTGACAACCGCCGGTGCAACCGCATTCACCCGTATCTTCGGTCCCATTTCAACGGCGAGGGTGCGGGTCAGATGTGCAATGGCGGCCTTGGTCACGCCATAGAAACCGATGCCGGGTGCCGGTGTCTGCCCGGTGACCGAAGACACGTTGATCACGGTGCCGCCGCGGCCGGCGAAATCCAGGGCAACGTGGCGATAAGCATCCTGAATCCAGGCCAGGGTGCCGAAGACGTTCACCTCGGTGATCTTGCGCGCGGCGGCAAGGTCGAGATCCATCACCGAACCGTAGACGGGGTTGATGCCCGCATTGTTGACGAGGACGTCCAGCTGGCCGAATGTTTCGGCGACAGCATTGAGAACTTCGAGGCGGTGGTCCGGATCGTGGGCTTTGCCGGCGAGCGGGATTACGGATCCTTTCGGAAACTGGGCGGCCGCATCGTGTAACGCCTCGGCGTTACGGGCGGTGATACAGACCTGGGCGCCCTCGGCCACCAGCCGCAAGGCGATGGCCAGCCCGATCCCGCGACTGGCACCCGTGACGATGGCCGTCTTGCCCTCAAGGCGGTGCGCTTGCACGGATTGCTCGCTCATAATTTCTCTTTCGGGTGCAGTATGCCCTGGGCTGCCGTGTTTTCATCACGGAGCTCCTGGCGGCGAATTTTTCCGGTCTGTGTCTTAGGTAGGTCGTCGACGATGTGCACGATGCGGGGGTACTTGTAAGCTGCGAGACGCTCTTTGGTGAATGCGATGAGTTCGGCTGGAGTGACCAATACACCTGATTTCAGGGAGACGAAAGCGACGACTGTTTCGCCGCGGTACTCATCCGACTGGCCGATCACGGCGGCCTCATGGACTGCGGGATGTTCATACAGCGTGTCCTCGACTTCGCGGGGCCAGACCTTGTACCCGGAGACGTTGATCTGGTCTTTCAGCCGGTCCACCAGATAAATCCAGCCTTGTGTGTCGATGATGGCCACGTCGCCGGTGCGGAACCTGCCCTCGGGCATTGCGTGGGCGGTGGCATCCGGATTATTCCAGTAACCCGGGATGATCTGGGGGCCAGATAATTCCAGCTCGCCCTGAGTACCCGGTGGAACGGGGTGACCGTTCGGATCGATGACTCTGGCTACAACGTGCGGTAATGGAATGCCGATGGACAGGGTGCCGCTGGAGGCGTCGACGGGCGCTGTGGCGCAGGGCGGAACGGCAATCACACCGGACGTGCTTTCGGTTAATCCATAGGCGTTGTAGATGTAGACGCCGAAGCGCTTGTGGAAGCGCTCCACGGTAGCCGGCGGGATTGGGGCCCCACCGGAGTACAGAGTCTTGACGGAGGCAAAATGGCTGGCACTGGCATGCGGAAGCGCCAAAATCGCGTTGAACACGGTAATCGAGCCGATGGTAAAGCTGACCCGATGCTCGGCAAAGGCCTCCAAGACGATATCGGGGTCGAAGCGGCCCGTGAAAACCAGGGTTGTGTCGGTGAACAGCGAGATCGCAGCGTTAATCACGGCGCCAGTGATATGAAATAGTGGGGCCACGGCCATGACGATGTCACCGGGGGCCAGCCGTGCAAAGCGGCCAAACGTCGTGGCGACGGCTAAGACGTTTTCGTGGGTGTTCATGGCGCCCTTTGGCGGGCCGGTCGTGCCCGAGGTATAGGTCAAGAGCGCCACGTCGTCGCGGGTCAGCGCAATGTCAGCGGGTCGCAAGCCGTCGAATTCGCGAATCAGAGCGGCGACGTCCCCGTCAGTTGAAGCCGCTGGGCGTGCTGTCATGTCACAACTGCGCGGATCGTTTCGCGTCTGGAAGTCACGTGCAGAGGTAGTGATGAGCCAGCAAACCGTGCTTCCGGCTAGCGTTTGGCGAGTTTCCAACTCAGCCGTATCGGCACAAATAACACCGATGGCACCCGAGTCGTCAACGAGGCGTCGCAGCTCGCGACGTTTGTACATGGGATTCAGCAACAGCGCCGTCGCTCCCAATTTCCAGAGGGCCAGCAGGGCGAGCGCATAGTGCGGGGTGTTCTGGAGGTAAATGCCGACCCGGGCACCGCGAATTGTGCCGCGGGCCACGAGCGCTACGGCGAGAGCGTCGGAGGCGCGGTCGACTTGGGCGGCCGTCATCCAGCCATCGAAGTAGCGAAGGGCGACGCGCTCAGGGTTGCCGGCGACGCGGGCCTTCCACGCCTCTACGGTGGACTCGTACCGCATCCCTGCACGTACTTCCCGGCTGAGCACGTCTGGTGCGGTCTGAGAATCTTCTACGGCGTTGATCCCAGGACGACCCTGGACGAAAGAGCCGATTTCACAACGATTGGTCACAGATGAACGAGTCACGACAGCCGCCCCTCTCCGGCATCGTCGCCGGAATTGACTTTACTAACTCCTACCGAGCGATCGCTCGGTAGGAGTTAGTCTGGAGTAGACGTCATCATCTGTCAAGACAGACAATGGCAATCAGGCGTCAACAGGTGAAGGAGTATTCGTGAAAGTTGAGACTGCGAAGAGAGTCGGGGATGAAGCCGTATGGCGCAAATACTCCGACAACACTCTGCCACCCCTGCTACAAGCGGCTTTGGATAGCTTTGTGGAGCACGGCTATCACGGCACGACGATTCGCACTGTGGCCGCTCGGGCCAAGCTCTCCGTACCGGGCCTCTATCACCACTACGCCTCCAAGCAGGCGCTGCTGGTGGCGATCGTGCAGTTCGCGATGCAGGATTTACTGGTCAGGAGCGAAGACGCCGTAGCGGAGGCAGGTTCCTCAGTGGAGGAACAGTTTCGACTTCTGATCGAATGTCTGGCGCTCTTTCACGCTCATCGCAGTGAGCTCGCCTTCATTGCTGCTAGTGAGATCCGAAGTCTGGAAGGCGAGTCGCGATTGGCGCACATCACATCCCGCGATAAGCAGCAGCAGATGGTGGACGACATCATCAATCAGGGTATGCGCGAGGGGATCTTTGACGCTGAGCACCCCAAAGACACCAGTCGAGCCATCGTGACTATGTGTACTGGTATTGCACAGTGGTACCGCCGTGACGGTGAGCTTTCGCCCGAAGAGCTGGCCGTTCGATACGCCAACATCGCCCGGATGACGTTGGGGGTCGGCTCAGGTTCTCGAAGACAGAGCCCCCCCACGGCGCCCATACCTGTGCGAACAGATGAACGAGGCAGGCCAGACCGCGATGGTTTCTAGGGGTCGTTGCAACGCTGGGTGATCTATTCAGTGATCGGCAGCTCATTGAAGCGTTCGGCGGGGGTGTCCGAGGCGTCGGCAGTCCTGATATCGACACCGGGCAAAACGACCCTATTGCCGCAGAGATCGTCGCCGCCTTAGAGTACGCCTCCGGGCAAAAAAGTAAGCGCTATCCCACCGGCAGCACCGACGGCTACGACAGCCCAGGCCGGTGTGCGCCAGGTGATGAGTAGCACGAAACATATAAGAGCCAGGACGAACGGGGCAGGACCAGTAATCGCGGTGGTGAAGACGGGGTCGTACAGCGCTGCGGCGAGGACGCCGACAACAGCAGCGTTCGCGCCGCGCATGAGCGCTTGGGCCCACGCTCGCAATCGGAACGCATTCCAGAACGGGATTACCCCGATCAGGAGAAGCAGTCCGGGGAGGAACACACCGGTAAGAGCGAGAGTAGCGCCTGCGATACCGCCAGGACCCACGGTTGAGAGGGTTCCGAGATACGCCGCGAATGTGAACAAAGGACCGGGCAATGCCTGCGCCGCACTGTATCCAGTGAGGAATTGATCCGGCGAAACCCACCCGGTATCCATGACCCCGGTTTGCAACAGCGGCAGCACAACATGACCACCGCCAAACACCAACGCTCCGGCCCGGTAGAACGCGTCAAACAAATCGATAGCCCCCCATTTCGTCGCGGCAGCCAAGGGTGGCAATACGACAAGCAGGATCACGAAGAGTGAGAGGCAGATCCATCCGGCGACGCGGGAGACCGGGAATCGGATCATTTCTGTCACGGCGCCGGCGCCGGCACGGCAAAAAATCAGGCCAGCACACGCGCCCACCAGAAGAGCGATGATCTGCCCCATCGAGCCCGCAAGCAGAAGTACGCCCAGAGCGGCAATCACTGCGATGGATGCGCGGGCGGGATCGGGTGTGAGAGTTCGTGCCATTCCCCAGACAGCCTGAGCGACAATCGCAACGGCGACGATCGTGAGCCCACGGATAATTCCGGAACCGACTACGCCTTGGAATGCGCTCGCGCCGTACGCGAAAGCGACCATCAAGACGGCGGAGGGCAGAGTGAAAGCGATGAATGCGGCGATAGCGCCGAACGGACCTGCTCGGAAGAGTCCCAAGCCGAATCCGACCTGGCTCGACGCGGGGCCGGGGAGGAATTGGCCGAGCGCGACCAGGTCTGCGTAATCGCTGTCGCTCAGCCATCTGCGGCGTTGGACTAATTCCCCACGAAAATATCCGAGATGTGCCGCTGGGCCGCCGAAGGACGTCAGTCCCATTCTCAGAAATACCCAAAAGACCTCCCAGACGCTCCCGCGCAAGCGATGGTCAGCCGTGCCGCCCTCGAAGGGTATTGCTTTGCCCACTTCTCGCTCAGTCTGGCTAGTAGTTTGTTCGTCAGTTACTTTTCTGGCCACAGGCAGAGTGTCGCACGATGAGGTTAACGAGCCGACCACCCTCTGCGCTGAAGCGACGACTCGATAAAAGCGAAATGTAGTGTCTCGAAACCCAAGTGCCTTATCTCCCAGGGGAGACAAGACGGTAGAGCTGCTGCCGAGCCTCCCGGACTCAGTTCGAGGTGCGACGCGTGCGGAGAGCACTGGGGGATCCGTCAGCGAAGTCGTCTCCGCCATACTTCGCATTGGCGACGGACATGACGTCAGGCCACATCCGATGGCGGGCCGTAGCGGCGTATCCGCTGTCGAAGTACATGGAGCGTTGGTCGAGGGAGCCCGTGACGCTCACGACACCGGCCACGGTTGCCACCTCGGTGCTCGCGCCACTCATCCAGGTATCCGCTGCGCCACCCGTGGTTCCGGTTTTGCCGATCATCGGAACGCGGGGACTGGTTCGGTAATACGACGAGCGGGCGGTGCCCTCGCTCATCACGCGCTGCATGGCGTAGGCCATGGCGCCCGATACGGTGGGCTCAACCGATGCGCTGCACTCGGATTCCGGAACGGGCAGTTCGGTGCCATCGGCGGCCACGATTCGATCGACGACGACCGGTGTGCAGGTCACCCCGTCGTTGGCGATACCGGCGAAGGCGACGGCCATGGTCAGGGGCGCGATTTCGTTGGTGCCGAGCACGGAACTGGCTCCCTGGCGAAGTGGGTTGCCGTCGGCGCGGTGCACGTCGAAGGCCTCTGCGGTCTTGCGGATACCGCACAGATCCAGCTCTTTCGCCATGCCCAGGTACCCGGTGTTGTAGGAATTGATGGTCGATTCGAGAGCGCTGTAATTGGATCTATTTTGATTCAATGAGTCGTTGCGGGGGTTCCACCCGGGGTAACGCTGCGTACCCCGGCAACTGTCTTGGAAAGCGCCCCAGTGCGATGTGCGCTCAGAATCAACGCGCTCGTTGAGGGAATGCCCCTCGCTTAGCCATTCGGCCAGCGTGAATACTTTGTAGGTGGAACCGGGCCGAAAACCGCTCGAGCCCCCGGCGGCACGGTCGGTATTGTAGTTGATGGCACTGTAGTTGGTCCCGGAATTCAGCACGGCCGGATCCTGGCTGTAGTCCTTGTTCTGGGTCATGGCGAGCACCCTACCGGTGCCGACCTGAACACTGGAAATGACGGCACCCACGTCTCCCGCGTCGGAGATCTTGGGAACGTTTTCGTTCATGGTTGTCACGGCCGCACCCTGCAGATCCAGGTCCAGCGTGGTGTACACGTCGTACCCACCACGGCGAAAATTAAGCAGCCGCGTTTCTTCGTCTTCACCAAAAGTGGGGTCGGTCTGAAGTGCGTGCACGACATAGTCGCAGAAGTAGGCGTTGGCGCCGGCCGTAGCGCAGCCGGTACTGGGCGCAGTGATGACCGGGGCGATCACCGTGGCGACCGCTGCCTCGTACTGGGCGGCGGAGATCTTCTCCTCGGCAAGCATTTCCCCGAGAATATAATCGCGGCGCATCTTATTGGCGGCATAGTCGTTGGCGGCGCCATTGGTGACACTGTCCGGTATATCGAGCTGGAACTTTCGTGGGTTGTTCACGATCGCCACGAGGCTTGCGGCCTGCGGCAGAGTCACTGCCGCCGCTGTCGTGTTGAAATAATGATTGGCCGCTGCCTCAATACCGTAGACCGTGCCACCGAAGCCCGTGATGTTGAGGTACTGGCGAAGAATGTCCGCCTTGTCGTACTTCTTCTCCACGGCGATCGCGAAGCGCATTTCGCGAAGTTTGCGCTCGGCGGTGATCTCCGTGGCCGCCGTGTAGCACAGGTCGCTCTGCTCCTGCTCGGCGATGACTTCGCATTTCTGCACGAGAACGTTCTTGACATACTGCTGAGTGATCGATGATCCTCCCCGCAGCGAATCGCTAAATGTGTTGCTCACAACCGCGCGCAGCGTGCCCTGAATATCAATACCGTTGTGCTCGAAGAAACGAGGATCCTCACCCGAGACCGCGGCGTCCTTCACAAATTGACTGATGGCATCCGATTCAACCTCGACCCGATTCTGGTCGTAGAACGACGCAAGCAGTACGGGGGTGCCATCGTCCTGGGTGGCATAAATGTTGCTCTTTTGCGAGAGCTGCTCGATTCCCAGATAGTCCGGCAGGCTGTCAAGGACCGTGATGGTGTGCGTTGCGCTCACGCCGGCCAACGCGACCACCGGCGCCATACCCGCCGTCACGAGGACGCCGGCGACGACACTCATCCCGACAAACCTCATGAATGCGCCGAGGGACGTGCCTTTTGTTTTCGTGGGGACAGTGACATTGATGTCTAAAATTATCGCTACCTCATGGATCCACTAGTAGACAAAACGGCATGAGTGCGCCTCAATCGCTCGCACGCGCAACGCGGGGGTCACGGTCCAACCTGTGAGGGTTGGAGTCTTGGGAGAGCCTCTATCGCGCTAGATGCCAAGGATCAACAATTCTTTCGACGAGGTTTCCCCGGCGGCCCCGGCAAAGAGTTCAAATGCAGAAACAATTGCGGACTTTTGGTTGGGCGACAAGACGGACAGGATTTCGGCAATGTTGTCGCGGCGCTGCTCCAGGGCATGAGTGACAAGGTTTTGTCCTGCTGGCGTGAGTTCAATGAGTACCTCACGTCGACTAGCTGGTCTGGTCGTGCGCCTCACCCAACCAGCTTCGACAATGCGATCGATTGCCCGGCTCAACGTGGAGGGAAGGACGCCGATGGCTTCGCCCAGGACGCCCATCCGCAGGGCCCCCGAGGTGTCCAACAGCACGAGAACACGAAACTGGGGCAACGTCATGATCTCCAGGACACCTGCGACAGATCGAGCCACCACACCCATCAGCGCACGAGAAGCTTTCAACGCGGCGTCCGCCGCGCGAGCATCGAAATCTTCGTCAGGAATCACTTAAACCTTCGTCTCATGCAATAGTTGCAAACCCGCAACAATTGCAAGCATACATTTATGGCGGGTTGGCACCCAATATGAACTCCAACGCCACGGGGTAATCACCCGAACGGAGACTGGCTTCGACGAATCTGAATCTCAGGAAATAATTTTAATTCCGAAGCGCCAGGCGAAGAAAAGTGAAGTCATGCAGCGGGTCAGAGCAAACTCCCGTGCCGACAGGTCCACGGGCCCGCCAACGAGCTGGTGAATACCGCCGCCGACGGCAGTCAAAAGAGCGTTCGTAATGGCGATCCTGTGCGGGACGGCGCTTTCGGCCAGCCTGTGGCGTCCTTGCGGAATTGTCCAACTCGTTCTCGAACAAAACCCGTCATTCCAAGTGAATTCGGGCTTGAGGGCCCATGGCTGGCGAGGACGACAAGAATCTGGAACGGTGGATTGGTACGTCGTGAACGGCGCTGACCATGGACCGCGCAACCGAGTGACGCCCGCGACGTGGCGCGGGGTGATTCGAGCGCCTCGGTACCCGTTCGTAGATCGCTGGTGTTTTCACCGTCCCGTCGCGTTGCCTATCGTCCCGGCACGGAGGCAGGAGTTGTAGTTGGAGAAGAAACAGTGATCCCGCGAATGTCGCCGCTGATCCCTATTTCTCAGTTGCTCGTGCTGCTTGGCAGGTACGGCTCGAGCCATTTCAGGCTGCCGTTTCGTATCGGGATCTGCACTGATTCGGTGTCCGTTCCGACAGTGACGGTGACATCCGCTACCGCACCTGGTATCTCGTCAGCGCTCTCGAAGAGGGTCGGGTGTTCCTGGAAGGCATATTGCTCGCCCGGATCGAGGGTGACGGAGATCTCGTCGTCTTGGTCTGACAGCGTTACCTGGATTTCTTTCTCTGAACCATTCAGGAGGACCCCGATGAGGCGTGCGGGCTCGGCTTCGCCGTGTGTGACCAGGAGCAGGTTCCTGACTTCGATAGGACCCACCTCCGCGTTCATGCCGAGGTTTTTCGATCCAAGCTCCGTCGGGGGTATGCGCGGAGCACCGACACCGGAGCAGCCTGACAGCCCCGCGACCATAAGCCCCAGTGCCGCAGCACTGACTTGATTACGCGCAACTGACCGGCATCATCCGGAAGATGGGATTATCACCGACCGAAGCGGTCAAGATTCATGACCTTGTGCCACGCGGATGCGAAGTCGCGTACGAACTTCTTTTCAGCGTGCTGGCTCGCGTAGACCTCCGACAGCGCACGCAGCTCAGAGTTGGTCGAAAAAATGAGATCAGTGCGACTCGCGACCCACTTGATGTCGTCGGTCTGCCGGTCGCGGCCTTCGTAGGTCGTCTCCGTCGCGGGGTCGCCTGGCTTCGGCGCCCACACGGTGTCCATGTCGAGCAGGTTGACGAAGAAGTCGTTGGTCAGCGAGCCCGGTGTCGAGGTCAGCACGCCCAGGGGGGATCGGCCGTGGTTTGCGCCGATCACGCGCAAGCCGCCGAGCAATACTGTCATCTCGAGGGCACTCAGGGTCAGTTGGGCAGCGCGCTCGATGAGCAGAACTTCCGATGGCAGCCGGTTGCCCTTGCCGAGGTAGCTGCGAAATGCGTCAGCCGTCGGTTCGAGCGCGGCGAACCGTTCAGGGTCGGTCCACTCCTGCGTCGCATCCGTACGACCCGGCCGAAAAGGTATCTCGATGTCGTGACCGGCCCTGGCGGCAGCGTATTCGACCGCGGCGCACCCGCCAAGCACGATCAGGTCGGCAAGTGAGATCTTCTTGCCGCCACGCTGGGAATCATTGAACTGCTTGCGGATCTGCTCGAGTGTGCCGAGCACCGTAGCCAGCACTTCAGGCTCGTTGACATCCCAGCGGCGCTGCGGTTCGAGACGGAGGCGGGCACCATTCGCACCACCGCGCTTGTCGCTGTTTCGGAACGTGGAAGCGGATGCCCACGCGGTGGAGACTAGCTGCCCCACCGCCAGGCCCGACTCGAGCAGCTGGCGCTTGAACGCAGTGATGTCATCGGCATCGACGAGTTCGTGGTCGACGTCGGGCAGTGGGTCCTGCCAGATCAGTCGTTCGGACGGGACGAGCGGCCCCAGGTAGCGCTGGGTTGGGCCCATGTCGATGTGCGTGAGTTTGAACCAGGCCCGTGCGAACGCATCCGCCATCTGGTCTGGATTCTCTAGGAATCGCCGCGCGATCGCCTCGTATTCTGCATCTTCCCGGAATGCGAGGTCCGTGGTGAGTACCGTCGGGACATGGGTCTTGGACGGGTCGTGGGCGTCCGGGACTGTGCCGGCACCGGCACCGTTGCTCGGGATCCATTGCCATAGTCCGGCAGGGCTGAGCGTCACCTCCCACTCGTAGGCGAACAGTGTCTCTAGGAAACTGTTGTCCCAGGTGGTCGGGGTGGGTGTCCAGATTCCTTCGAGCCCACTGCTGACTGTGTCGGCACCGTTGCCCGTTCCGAAGCGGCAGGCCCAGCCCAGGCCTTGTTGCTCGAGCGGTGCGGCTTCGGGTTCGGGCCCGAGGCAGGCGCCGGGGTCGGCCGCTCCGTGGGTCTTGCCGAACGTATGCCCTCCCGCAATCAGCGCGACGGTCTCCTGATCGTCTAAGCCCATGCGACGGAACGTCTGACGGATGTCGCGTGCGGCGGCTACCGGATTGGGCACCGTGTTTGGGCCCTGCGGATCGACGTAGATCAGTCCCATATCGCTGGCCGCCAGGGGCTGGTCGAGATCCCGGATCCCGCTGTGTCGCTCGTCGGCGAACCACTTGTCTTCTGGCCCCCAGTAGGTCTCGTCGGCCTCCCAGGCATCCTCCCGGCCACCGCCGAACCCGAACGTCGTGAAGCCCATCGATTCCAGCGCACGGTTACCCGCGAAGATCATCAGATCGGCCCAGGAGATTTTGCAGCCGTACTTCTGCTTCACCGGCCACAGGAGTCGGCGCGCCTTGTCCAGATTGCGGTTATCAGGCCAACCGTTCAACGGGGAGAAGCGTTGCATACCCGCGCCGGCACCTCCCCGACCATCACCGACGCGGTAGGTGCCAGCACTGTGCCACGCCATCCGCAGCACAAGCGGTCCGTAATGTCCGAAGTCGGCGGGCCACCAGCTTTGCGAAGTCGTGAGCACCTCGTCCACATCGCGTGCCAGATCCTCCAGATCGAGGGAGAGGAACTCTATGGCGTAATCAAAGTCTTCGCCCAGCGGATTGATGGTGCGGCTCGGTCGAGCTAGGCACCTTAGGTCGAGCCTCTGGGGCCACCAGTCATGTGGGTTCCTGTCTTCTGCGGGATGATTTCGCAGTTTGGATGACTGACGAGCGTTCACGGTCTGGTTATACGTACGATCGACGTAGGCGTCAGGGCTTCCAGACATGGCCACTCCTTCAGGCGAGCCTCTGTGCCCGTCAAGTTTTTGAGACAATCTGATGTGTTTTTCTTCTACGCCGCAGCCGATTGGCGGCGGTCGCGGTGGGTGGTCATCGCGCACCGCTATGGACGACTGGAAGCGGATCGGGACGATCCGGTCGAAGTTCTGGGGGTTCCTCGCCCCGACCAGGCTCGGCTTGGACAGACAAGACAATTCATCCATGGGCCAAATGTTGACGATCCTCCTCGTCGTTGAGGCGACTGAGCGCGCTGACGGCACGAGACAGGCAGCGACGAGTGCCGCCGAGAAGATCGGCCCGTTCTTCAGTAGACGTCACTGGACATCACCTCCTCATTTCTTCATTGAAATCACGTACGTGTTTATCGGGGCCCTTGCGCAACAGGCATGCATAGAGTCCGCTATCCAGTTGAGAAATAACCGTATGCCACTCAAATCTCGACGACCAGACACGACCGCAAGACTGCCGCACCATGCCGTTCACCCGCATCAACGTGCCGCTCGATACGAGCCGTCCCCCGTTATCCTGTCTCCGTCGGGCTGCGCTGTTCATCATCAAGGATGCGGTCGCCGTGCCGGTTTTGATGGATGTGATGCGTCGGAGGGTTTCAGCGTCGATGACCTCGCGATTGACCACCACGTAGCGGTGTCCCTGTCTTGGCCTGCTTCGGGTGCTTCAAATAACGGAATGAGCGGGTTTTTCTACGCTGCCGATGTTGGCTGTTAACAACCGTGGTGGACGTCATTAGGCCGGCGATAACCGAGTTCGGAATGCCTGCGTCGACTGTTGTATATCCTTCGATATGCCGGATGGCGTAGCGCCGAGCTTGTGATTTCGTGGCGTAGGCAGTGCGATAAACACGTTCGTTGTTGACCGTCGATTAAAAAACTTTCCACCATCTATCGGGTTTACAAGGGCAGAAATCGAGGCAGCCGCTACCGTGAGAAAAAAAATATGAAAAATGTTCGCGGGTTCTGCAGCTCACCCTGCAAATCAACTATCATCCTAGGAAGTGCCGCCTGGATAGGGGAATGAATTCATCTCAGCGGGCTGGTATTCACCACGAAACGCGAACGTCTGTACTGTCGAAAGCCGCAAGCTCGCAGGAGCCCGTCTGCTCTACCGTCCAACCACCGGCCGTGGACGAAATCCGCGGCCCCACCCGATCGAGGAGAACCAGCATGACACTGACCCTTGCGGACGCCCGCATCATCATCAGCGCAGCCGAGGCCAAGGTCTCGGAGGTCGGACAGCCTATGAACATCGCCGTCGTTGACGCCGGCGGCAATCTCATCTCTCACGTACGGATGGACGGCGCCTGGCTTGGCGGAATCGACATCTCCATCAACAAAGCCTTCACTGCCCGGGCCTTCAATATCCAAACCAAGGACCTGGGGGATAACTCCCAGCCCAACCAGCAGTATTACGGTATTCAAGCCAGCAACAACGGCCGGATCGTGATCTTTGCCGGCGGAATCCCACTCACCCGCAACGGCGAAGTGATCGGCGCCATCGGCGTTAGCGGTGGCTCAGGCGAACAGGACCAGGCCGTCGCTCAAGCAGGCGCCAAGGCCTCTCTGACGTAGCCTGCCCTTTGTGCCCCGCGCACACCGCCGGGATGGGGCAGTACGGTCGATACCCCGATCTGGACCGGTGGAAGCTGGCGTGTGGCGTGTGGCGCTCTCCTCCTTTTGTGATCGCTCGCTGCAGCGCCTGCTGAGCGCTTTCGTCGACCCCGAGCGAGTCTCCGATTCTTATCTCCCAGAAATTCTCGTGTATTTGGATCTCGCGACGCTGAGCGGACGATGCTTGGAAGGATCGCCTTTCGCTGTCCAATATGTTCGCGCATTGGAGCGGCGAGTAGGAGGTACTCGACTGCCTGATTAAGAATCCGCAAAAGCTCAAGATAGTCTCGTGGCGGCGCGCTCATTTGAAACGACGTGTGGTATGCCTCCCGGGACGTTCCCTCAGTCCAATGCGTCGATCCGGTACGCGTCGATCCGGTACGCGTCGATCCGGTACACCGCAACGGTGGCCCTGGAAAGACTCGTGGCCTTGATCGGGGGCATCAGTGAGGCTTATGACAATGCCGGCGTGGAGACCGTGATGGGCACCTACACAGACGAGTCGATCGCGAAGAACTCATCCTGCGCGACGGCCCGCTGAGGACCCTGGCTGACGTCGATGCTCTCGCCTTGGACGGAGCCGATTGGCGCCACAAGGCGCATCACGGCGCCTTCGGGCACGTCCCGCCCGAGAGATATGAGATCGAACTACCCGCTTAGAGACGAAGCCGTTGACAAAATGGCGGCATGCAAACTGGGACGGTTTTTGACGAGCGGCACGCTGAGGCGGCTGAGCGGCACGGTGTGTCGGTCCGGCGGTTGTCTCTGGTAGACGCGGTTCGGGTGGGCATACCGTTACCTGTCAACTGGCTCGGATGAGCGAGCGGACTCTGTAACAGCCTGCTGGGCAAGGAGTCCGGTAAACGCGAATGTGATTTCAATGAAGAGGTGATGTCCCGTGACGATTGTTGAAGAACCCGTAACTGAAGAACGCTCTGCTCTACTGGCCAGGCTTGGTCTGGACGGTCAGAATAAGGCGTCCATGGGCCGAGTGTTGGCGACCGGCTCCATCGCTGAGGCGACCGAGCGTGCTGACGGCACAATGGAAGCTACTATCCGCATTTTAGAGGACGAGATTTGTTGGGAACCAGCCATCCTGGTTCTGCCTCACGGTGGTGTTCTTGAATTGACCGTCATCAACGACGACAAGAACACACACGCCTGCCTCCTGCCGAGCAATGGCGACCAGAAATTTCTCTGGTTGGTCAATCACTCGAGAGGACGGGCGACGATCAATTTGGATGGCCCGGGTTACTACTGGTACAGCTCGCCCGGAGGGAATGACGAGGGCCGCGGCTTGACCGCCGCAATCGTTGTCCAGGGTGAAGTGCCCCCAGAAGCCCGACTTGATCGACCCGAACAACCCCGACCATAGATAAGGGATTGAACTGATGACAATAGAATATGTGGACGCTGGCGAGGCCATCAACCACTCTGCGCTGAGCGCCATGCCGGGAATCGCCCCTGCGGTGACCGACAACATCGATTATGAGCGGCTCTTGAAAGCGCGTTCGGAATCGCAGAACTGGCTCACCTACTACGGTGCCTATGACGGACAGCGGTACAGCCTGCTGGACCAGATCAACTCCGAGAACGTGAGCAAGATCGCTCCCGCCTGGATCTTCCAGGCAGGCCAAGCCGGCCAGATCGCGGGTGCGTCGACCTACGCATTCGAGACCTGCCCCTTGATCGTGGACGGCGTCATGTTCGTGACTGGCTGGGACGGCTGGTTCTGGGCCCTCGACGCGGCGTCGGGCCGGGAACTCTGGCGCTACAAGCATGCCGTGCCCTTCGATGTTTCGCTCTGTTGCGGCAACGTCAACCGGGGTTGCGCGGTGGCCAACGGCAAGGTCTACTTCGTGACTCCGAACGCCCAGCTGGTTGCACTGGATGCAACCAACGGTGACGTGGTGTGGCAGAAGACCATCGGCGACGTTCGTGCGGGTGAGAGCGCCTCGATCGCTCCGACGGTCATCAAGGACCTGCTCATCACGGGCAGTGCTGGCGGCGAGTTCGGGGTACGTGGTCACATCGACGCCTGGGACCTGGAGACCGGCGAGCAGCGCTGGCGCACGTACACCGTGCCGAAGCCGGGCGAACCGGGCTCCGAGACCTGGCCCGCTGACGGTGAGGCTTGGCAGCGCGGTGGCGGAAACCACTGGGTCACTGGTTCGTATGACCCGGAGACAAACCTGTACTACGCGGGCACCGGTAACCCGGCACCCGACTTCGACGGCGAGGTTCGCGAGGGCGACAATCTCTACACCGACAGCCTTGTCGCGCTGGACGTCGACACAGGTGAGATCAAGTGGCACTACCAGTTCACTCCGCACGACCTGTGGGACTACGACTCCACAATGGAGATGACGCTGTTCGAGCGGGACGGCAAGAAGTTGCTGGGCCACTTTGATAAGAACGGCTACTTCTTCGTGCTGGACCGCACCAACGGTGAGTTGCAACACGTGACTCCCTTTGTGGACCGGATCGACTGGGGTGTCATTACCCGAGACGGTAAGGTCACTCCCCGGAAGTACCCGGAGAAAGAGGGCGAACCGGTGCACTTCTACCCCGGCCCGGCTGGTGCGAAAGAGTGGACGCACGCGGCGTACAGTCCGAAGACCGAGATGTTCTACGTGCCCGTGGCCGACGTTGGTGCGACCGCCACCCGCCGGCGGCGCGAGTTCAAGGAGAGCATGCCCTACTGGGGCGCTGGTGTCGCGGTGGACATCGACGACATGGCCGGGTCGGTCAGTGCGTTCGACACTCATGGTGAAGAGAAGTGGCGCTGGCGTCTCGATTACCCCATGGCCGCATCCGTGCTTGCCACGGCCGGCGATCTGGTGTTCGCTGGCACCCCGACCGGTGAGTTCGTCGCGCTGGACGCCCGAACCGGTGAGAAGTTGTGGGAGTTCCAGTGTGGCAGCGGCCATCACGGCAGCTCCTCGACCTACAGCGTCGACGGCAAGCAGTACGTCGTCGTTCCAGTGGGTTGGGGTGGATGGCTCGAAGGCATCATCCCCGGAATGCTCGGCGCGGGCCACGGCAGCGCGCTGATCGCTTTCGCCCTGCCCGGGTGATCGCTGTCCCAATACCCATCCGGAGACTGAAAGGAGAAAACGAACATGATCGTAGACAACAATCTGCCGAAGTGGGAATCGCCCACGCTCGCAGAAATCCGCGTGTCAGCTGAGGTAACCGCTTACGCGGGCACCCTGGATATGTAAGCGATCCGGTGTGGTGCCGGGCCGAGTTGGCCCGGCACCCCACCGGATTCACAACGAAAGGATGCGGCGGGGATGTGGGCACGCGTACTGGGATCGGCAGCCGGGGGAGGGTTCCCGCAGTGGAACTGTGCATGCCCTCAGTGCCGCGCGGTACGAAGCGGCTCGCGACCCTGCGTTCCACGCTCCCAGTCGTCCATTGCGGTCAGCGCTGACCGGCAGCAATGGTTTCTGTTCAACGCCTCACCGGACATCCAGTCACACATAGAATCCTTTCCCGCCCTGCACACCGACGACGGTAGAGTGACGCGGCTACAAGCTGTTCTGCTCACCGACGCTGAACTCGACCACACGCTCGGCCTGCTCCTGATACGGGAGGGTCGCGGACTCGAGGTGCACGCAACAGAGTCGGTGTACGAGACCCTCACCACCGGAACCGGGATACTGCGAACGCTCAAAGAGTATTGTCCGGTGACGTGGCGACCGGTGGTCCCCGGCACCGAGGTGCTACTGGGCGGGGGGCTGTCGTACCGTGCTTTCGACGTCCCCACCACGAAGCGGATGCGCTTCGCCGGCGCCGCGGAGAAAGGCAGGGTCGTGGGTTACCGCGTCACGGACACCACCAGCCGTCAGAGTTTGGTCTACCTCCCGTGCGTGCAGCAGCTCACGCCCGACATTCTGGAGGAGTTGACGGACTGCTCCACCTTGCTGATCGATGGCACCTGCTGGAGTGATGACGAGATGCCCAGCCTCGGCCTGGCTAGCAAGACCTCGCGTGACATGGGACATGTTCCAATCGACGGGCCGAGCGGCAGCCTTGAGCTGCTGTCACCGCTGCTCATCGATCACAAGATCTACATCCATATCAACAATACCAATCCGATATTGCTCGACGATTCGCCAGAACGGCTGCTTCTTGCCCGGCATGGCATGGAAGTCGCCGTGGACGGGCTTGAACTTGAGATCTAAGGAGCAACGATGACGCTACTACTCACATCCGAAGAAACGGTACTACTCACACCCGACGAACTAGAAGCGACGCTCCGCGCGCACGCGAAGCAATACCACAGCGAGCATCCGTTCCATCGCCGTATGAACGAGGGACAGTCCAGCCCCGAGGAAATCCGCGGGTGGGTGGCCAATCGCTTCTACTACCAGTTGAACATTCCCCGGAAGGATGGGGCGATCCTCAGCAACTGCCCAGACCGTGAGGTACGACGCCGCTGGGTCCATCGGATCACTGACCACGACGGCACCACGGAGGGAACCGGCGGAATCGAGTCGTGGCTGCGTCTCAGCGAGGCCGTTGGCCTGACTCGTGAAGAGGTAGAAAACTCGCAGCACCTGCTACCCAGTGTGCGATTCGCCGTCGACGCCTATGTCACCTTCACACGCACCCGGCCATGGGTGGAGGCAGTGGCATCGTCGCTCACCGAGCTGTTCGCACCCGACCTGATGGCAAAGCGGCTCGCGGCATTCGAACGCCACTACACCTGGATCGACCCAGAGGGTCTCGCCTACTTCAGGACTCGGATCACCCAAGCGCCCCTCGACTCAGAGCACGGTCTCGCGATCGTGAGGGAGCACTGCGTCACTCCAGAGACGCAGGCAGCCGCCGTGGCGGCGCTGTCCTTCAAGTGCGATGTGCTGTGGAGCATGCTCGATGCGATTGACCAAGGCTATGGAACTCACTGACGAGGACGCCCGGCCGCGGTTGGCGCCGCACGTGCGGCTGACCTACAGTGCCGCGCGCAAGGAATATGCGCTGCTCTCACCGGAGACGATTTGGGTCATCAACGCCACCGGAGCCGCGATCGTGGAGCTGTGCGACGCCCAGCGAACTATCGCGGAGATCAGTGCCGAACTGCGCGACCGATACGACCAGGTCGCTGAAAGCGACGTCCGAAGCTTCGTGGCGAATCTCGTCACCAAGCATGGCATGGAGGTAAATCATGGAAAAGCCCTACGGACTGCTCGCTGAGCTCACATACGCCTGTCCGCTGCAATGCGCCTACTGCTCTAATCCGCTCGAGCTCGACGCCTATCGCGATGAGCTGAGCACCGAAGACTGGCAACGAGTATTTGCCGAAGCGGCGGAACTGGGTGTACTTCAGCTGCACCTCTCGGGCGGCGAGCCGTTGCAGCGCCACGACATCGTCGAATTGGTGCAGTGCGCTACCGACCTGGGCTTGTACACCAACCTGATCACCAGTGGGCTCGGTCTGTCCACTCGTCGTGCCGAGCAACTCCTCGCCGCAGGCCTCGACCACATACAGCTCAGTATCCAGGCCGATGAAGCGGCCCTGAACGACCAGATCGCGGGGACTACTTCGTTCGAGCGCAAGCAGGTGGCCGCGCGGCTCGTCAAGCAGCTGGGCTGGCCACTCACCCTCAACGTTGTGTTGCACCGGCAGAACATCGACCGGATCGGCGGCATTCTCGATATGGCGGTAGCGATGGACGCGGACCGTGTAGAGCTGGCAAACACGCAGTATGCCGGCTGGGCAGGGCATAACCGCGATGAGTTGCTGCCGACCCGGGACCAGCTGGAGCGCGCTGAGGCGGTGGTGCGGGCGGCACGAGAACGCCTCGGCGACACAATGGAGATCATCTACGTCATCCCGGACTACTACAGTAAGTATCCCAAGCCCTGCATGGACGGTTGGGCCAGTCGCCAGTTCACGGTCGTACCCAACGGCGAGGCGCTGCCGTGTCCGGCGGCCCACGAGTTGGGCCGCGCCCTTGACCTGCCCCCGGCCAACGTGCGCGAGCATTCCCTGGAGTGGATCTGGGAGTCGGCGCCACTGTTCCAGCAGTATCGCGGCGACGCGTGGATGCCAGACCCCTGCCGCAGCTGTGACCGCAAGGAAATAGACTTCGGCGGCTGTCGTTGTCAGGCCTTCGCACTCACCGGCGACGCTGCCCGGACTGACCCGGTCTGTCATCTCTCGCCCGACCACGGGATCGTTGAGGATGCGGTGGCGGCAGCTAACGACCCGCTGCGTCCGCAGGAGAGCTCGCTGACTCCCCGCTCGAAACTGATCCGCACCAAGAAACGGACGACCGCCAGTACGCGGGGGATGTCCGCGACAACGCTCGTTCAGTTCTCCGAAACCATATTGAAAGGCAGGCAATGATAGGCGTAATAGCGCTCGGATTCGTCCTCGGTATGGACAACTTTCGCACATCGATCGTGCTCGGACTACTCAAACCAACCTGGCGCGAGTCACTGAAAACGTCCTTGTACTTCGGCGTCTGGGATGGTGTGGCACCGCTCGTCGGGATGCTTGTCGGCGTGTTCATGAGCACCAAGATCTCTGACACGGCCGAGATGATCGGTGCGGCCGTCCTGGCCGGATACGGCCTCTATCTCGTGATCAAATCGATCCGGTCATCCAAGCGTGTGGACCCGGACATGAAAGTCGCTCGACGCTGGCTGCCCGTGCCGTTGAGCCTCGACAATGTGGCCGGGGGCGCGGCCCTCGGCCTCGTAGGCGGAACGGTATGGATCGCGCCTTTGCTGTTCGGTGTCACCACCGCGATCCTGTCGTTCGCCGGACACGCGATCGGTAAAACGGCCGTCAACCTGGTCCCCTTCAGCGTCCGTCCAGACCTGCTGACCGGAATCGGCGTTCTGCTGATGTCGGGCCTGATGTTCACGGGCGTAGGCGACTTCTGATGTCGAACATCGACGTACGTAACAGGGGGGACGCCAGTGCGCGGCCGCTGTGCTATCACTGCCTGGAGTCCTATGCGTCGGCGGATGCTGACCGGCACACGGTGCCAGTCAGCTGCGAGGCCGTCTGTCCGCGCTGCAAGATGATGCCCGCGTGCTATACGTGTCGAAACATGTATTGCGCCTGCGAAGTGCACCAACACTGAGGGGCTCGGCGTGACGATTGAGGTGGCGTGCGTCCCTAAATGTTCAGCGCACGACGTACCGCGCTCACGTTTCGCCGGGACACCGGCACCCTGGTGTTCTCGCGATTGTCCATGACCAAGACCAGTTCGCCCTTGTCTCGGCGTTCCACCTCCCGAATTCGGCTGAGATTGACAAGGTACTGACGGTGCACTCGCAAGAAAACGCCAGTATCGGTCAGCTCGTTGTCGAGTTTGTCCAAGCCGGACAGAGCAGCGCGCAGCCTGCCTTCATTCGTGAGAAGCCACACGTCGCTGCCATCTGATTCGGCCACGGCGACCTCTGACGTCCCGAGCAGCACCATGCGATTCTCCTCGCGAAGGGCCACTATTCGACGGGACTGTCCCAGCAAGACCCCGCCTGTTTGTGCCTGTCGGAACTGCTCGCCAGCGAAGCCACCGAACGAGATCAGGTGTCCGATCACAGTACGGTGCAGAAAGACGGGGCGAATTCCGATCGATAACAATTCGTCTGCCCGAGTGGTGAGGATCTGCGTTGAGCCGGTCCATCCCGGGTCTGCGCTCGCCCGCTTAGTGGCATAGCGGGCAGCGTGGATGAATGACGGGAGCTGCGGAGTCCAGCGCACGGCGGGGTTGACCGCGGGGGTGTTGCCGGGCACGCCGAGAATGATGCTCGCCGCATCGTCGGCGATCACCACCCCACCTGCCGTGTCGACGGCGACGAGTGACTCGTTCGGCCTTCCCCCGGCGTGGGAGAAAGCGGCGAGCATCTCACTGCCGCTGTCGTGGGCGCGCTTGCGCAAACTGTTCTGGGCATGGGTGGCAGCGGTCTCCAGCCATCTGCGCGAGGATGGTGGCAGTTCAGTGCGCCAACACGAGATGTTCAGGACGGCGAGTGGCTCCCCGCCCACCACGTCCCGCACCGCGATACCTCCGCAGGACCATTCGTGGAAGGCCTGGGCCCAATGCTCCGATTGCCTGATCAGAACTGCGTGCTTGGTTTCGAGTGCGGTGCCCATGCTGTTCGTGCCCACCGCGCCCTCTGACCAGCAAAACCATGGCGCGAGGCCGCCCTCAGTGGCGATTGAGCGGGTGTTCTTGTCGCCCCAGGCGGCCAGAATTCTGCCGCTGGCGTCGGCAACGGTGATAACGCCTCCGGTGTCGGCTAGCTCGTTTGCAATGGCAGCGGCGCGAAAACCCAGCTCTGCGAAGACGACATCTTGATCGAGGGAGTGCGTGACCTGTGAGACCGCGCTTGGGGCCTCGGACAGAAACGGGTCGATGTGGTACTGATCCCTGGATCGCTGCCACGAGATCGCCACTTCTGGCCTCACACCGTAGACATCGTCCTCTCCCTGAACAAATCGTTGCCACGCGCCATGGATGTCGGTCGCGGTCGAGTTGCGGGATGTCGGCTGGGGTCGCTGGTCATTTGAAATAGTGCACTGCCTTAGGGCTACTCATCAAATTGCACGGTCTACCACGAGATCCAAAATGCCAACCTCGGACGGGCATCGCTGGTACGGACTGCTCCTGGCCCGATGTGTGAGCCGGCCGGTGCAGTGAGTGCTCCCGCGGTGCATCCACCGAACGCGATTCGCTCCACTATTACATTCGCTGGTGTAATAGGAAACCATATGGCGCGGCAGCCCTATTCGCAAATCCCAGATTTACCTACCTAAACAGGTGGTTCGAACCGTCTGAATTAGCGTTTCCCCTACCCGCAATTGATAAGAGGATGGGGTTATCGTTTTTTTCTGGAAAGGCAGTCCGATGCGACAAACCTCTGCTTCTTGTCTCGATGCATGGATGGGCCGGGAGGCCTTCGCCGAGGCCATGATTCCGGTGATAGGCCGCCTGTACCGCGAAAATAACGTGCTGCTCAATATTCATGGCCGGAGTTTGATCAACAACTCCACAATGGACATCCTCAAGGCGCACCGCTTCGCGCGCCGGATCGGCAAAGACGAATTGCTCCCGGAGGAGACTTTTCCGTTACTCAACACTTTGGCGAAATTGCAGCTCGGTTCGGCCACGATCGACATTGCCAGCCTGAACCAGAAGTTCACAGAAGATGGCAACGGTGCCACCTTGGAGGAGTTCCTTCGTGCCGAGCTCGCCGGGATCGTGGGCAAGCACGGTTACGAGGACGGTACCAGCACCGACGTCGTGCTCTACGGCTTCGGCCGGATCGGCCGACTCTTGGCCCGCTTGTTGATTGAAAAGGTCGGTGGCGGTCACGGCCTTCGCCTGCGTGCCATTGTGGTGCGCCGTGGGTCTGACAACGACCTTTCCAAGCGTGCCAGCCTGCTGCGCCGTGACTCGGTTCACGGTCCCTTTGACGGCACCATTCGAATCGACGAGGATGCCAACACCATCACGGCCAATGGGGTGCAGGTGCAGGTCATCTACTCGGACAACCCTGCCACCGTTGACTACGCAGCCTACGGCATCACGAACGCCTTGGTGGTGGACAACACCGGCTGTTGGCGTGACGCCACGGGGCTGTCCCAACACCTGCAGAGCACGGGTGTTGCACGGGTACTGCTGACCTCTCCCGGGGATGGTTCGCTGAAGGACATCGTCTACGGCATCAACCACGACACCATCACTGATGCTGACCGGATCGTGTCGGCGGCGTCCTGCACCACGAACGCCATCACGCCGGTGCTCAAGGCCATAAATGACAGGTTCGGGGTAATCCACGGCCACGTCGAAACCGTCCACTCGTTTACCAATGACCAGAACTTGGTCGACAACTTTCACGAAGGTGCCCGGCGCGGCCGTTCCGCCGCACTGAACATGGTGATCACCGAGACCGGTGCCGCGAAGGCAGTGGCCAAGGCTCTGCCCGAACTGCTGGGCAAGCCCACGGGCAGCGCCATCCGTGTCCCCACGCCGAACGTCTCCCTAGCCATCTTGAACCTCAGCCTCGAGATCACAACGACCAGGGACGAGGTGAATGACTACCTTCGTGAGATGTCGCTGCATTCTGACCTGCGCGAGCAGATCGACTTTATTGACTCACCCGAGGTAGTCTCCACCGACTTCGTCGGTTCCCTTCGTACCGGCATTGTGGACGGAGTCGCCACCGTTTCAACAGACAAGACCCTAATTCTCTATGTCTGGTACGACAACGAGTTCGGTTACAGCTGCCAGGTGATCCGCGTCATGGAAGAGATGGCTGGTGTGCACCGCCCGTTCTTCCCCGCGACTGATGTCGTTCGGGAGGCCTTGTCCGTGCTTGCCGCCGTGTGAGCCGTGACACGAAAATTAAAATTCTCCCCAGCGGTGACGATCGCCTATCAGGGTGGCAACACGCGATGGCACATCGCGCACCAATGTTTGAAAACGGCGGCGGCCCCGATGTCATCCGCGGCCACACGCGCCGACTGGACCATTGACGCCATCATTGCGATTGGCGGGGAGGGTCCCGTGCTGTGGCCGAGCGGCTCACGGACGCAGGACTAAAAAACGTGGATGTTCCCCAGGCTGTGGACAACGACCTTGATACGACCGAATACAGCTTCGGTTTCGATACCGCCGTGCACATCGCGACGCAAGCCTTCGACAGGCGGGGGCCTACCGCAGAATCCCATCACCGATGCATGAGCGCAGGTCGTTCCGCAGGAGCGCTACGACGAGGCCGCGGTCTTGTTTGGCTGAGCCTCGTACGCGGTGATCTGGCCGATGCGTCGCACGTGGCGCTCGGCATTGCGGAAGGGCTCGGCCAGGAATGCCTCGATCAGTTCGGTAGCCTCCTCAACGGTGTGCTGGCGACCCCCTAGGGCCACCACGTTCGCATCGTTGTGTTCGCGAGCCAATTTTGCCGTCTCGAGGTTCCAAGCCAGGGCCGCGCGCACGCCTAAGACCTTGTTCGCAGAGATCTGCTCACCGTTGCCCGAGCCGCCCAACACTATCCCGAGGGCGTCCACGCCCGCGGCTTGGTCGGCCACGACGGCGGACGCGGCAGTGATGCAGAATGCCGGATAGTCGTCTTCGGCGTCATAAGCCGTGGGGCCGTGGTCCACCATCTCGTAGCCTTTGGCTGCCAGTGCCGTGATCAGGTGGGAACTGAGCTCCATGCCGGCATGGTCGGTTGCGATGTGAACGCGCATGAGTGGTCCTTCAGACTTGTCGGGGTTACGTGTGGCTGGAGTGGAGTGCTGCTGTGAAGGCACGCTGGCCTGCGTCGCGCAGTGACGCAATGGCATCCGCAGGCGAGGACTTGCCATAGACGGCCGATCCGGCGACGAAGACGTTGGCTCCCGCTTCCGCGGCCCGCGTGATGGTTTCTTCGGTGATGCCGCCGTCGACCTGAATGGCCACGTCAACCCCTGAACCCTCGATAGCTTCCCGGGCACGGCGGATCTTGGGTAGCACAACATCCAGGAACGACTGCCCGCCAAAACCGGGCTCCACCGTCATGATCAGCAACATGTCCAGCTCCGAGAGCATGTGCAGATACGGTTCAACGCTCGTAGCCGGGCGAAGCGCCATGCCTGCCTTGGCTCCCCTGGCCCGCAGCTCGCGGGCCAGTTTGATGGGTGCGTCCGACGCCTCCACATGGAAGGTCACCGAGGCCACCCCGGCATCGGCGTAGGACGGCGCCCAGCGGTCGACATCGGAAATCATCAGGTGCACGTCCAACGGCACTGGGCTGACCTTCTGCAGCCGTTCCACCACCGGCAATCCAATGGTGAGGTTCGGCACGAAGTGGTTATCCATGACGTCGACGTGAACGGCGTCGGCGTTGCCGATGCGGGCCAATTCGGCTTCGAGATTGACGAAGTCGGCCGAAAGGATGCTGGGATTGATGCAGCATTGCAAGGGTGAAATGGACATGGTGTCTGCCTTTCGGTAGCGGTTTAGAGCGTGCGGATCGGGCCCGGATTAGGCCGGCAGCGTCGTAGCTGAGAGATCAGCGGATGGGGGCGCGTTCCCGGGCCGTGACGAGGGCGCCCTCCACGTCGGCCAGAAGTTCCTTCCAACTGGCTACGAACTTGTCCAGTCCTTCGGATTCCAGGAGGGCGACGACCTCGGTGTACGAGATGCCGAGGCCTTCGAGGGCCGTGAGCACGCCGGCTGCTTCCTCGTAGGTGCCGGTGATGGTGTCACCGGTGACGACGCCGTGATCGAAGGTCGCGTCGAGTGTCTTTTCCGGCATGGTGTTCACGACGCCGGCAGCAGCCAGGCCGGTGACATATAGGGTGTCGGGGTAGGCGGGGTCTTTGACGCCGGTGGAGGCCCACAGGGGACGCTGAGGCAGTGCGCCGGTTTCGGCCAAGACTGCCCATCGCTGAGTGGAGAACAGCTCTTCGTAGACTTGATAGGCAAGACGGGCATTGGCCACACCTGCCTTGCCCTTGAGCGCCTTGGCCCCGTCGGTGCCGATGGCATCGAGGCGCTTGTCAATCTCGGTGTCCACTCGGGAGACGAAGAACGATGCCACCGAGTGGATCTTGGAGAGGTCATGGCCGTTTTCCATGGCCAGTTTCAGACCGGACTGGAAGGCCTCGATAACTGCGCGGTAGCGCTCCAGCGAGAAGATCAGAGTGACGTTGACGCTGATGCCTTCGGCCAGGGTCGCCGTGATGGCCGGAAGGCCTTCGAGTGTTGCCGGAATCTTGATGAGGACGTTGTCCTTGCCGACTTTTTTGTAGAGCTGCTTGGCCTCGGCGATCGTCCCGTCGGTATCCCAAGCGAGGCGGGGATCGACCTCGATCGAGACACGGCCGTCGACGCCCTTGGTAGCGGCGGCAACCGGGGCGAAGAGATCGCACGCGTCGGCGACGTCGGTGGTGGTGATCTCGAAGATCGTCTCATCGAGGCTGCTGCCCCTGGCCGCAAGTTCGGCGATCTTGGCGTCATAGTCCGTGCCGGACGTTATCGCGGCCTGGAAAATGGACGGGTTGGTGGTGACGCCCACGACGTTTTTTTCGTCAATGAGTTTCTGCAGGCTACCGCTGGAGAGCCGTTCGCGGGAGAGATCGTCCAACCAGATGGACACGCCGGCATCGGAAAGCTGCGCGGTGGGAGTTGACTGTGTCATGACTTGAGCTTCTTTCTTCGAAAACAGTGGTTAGTTGCGTGCCGCGGCGCGGGAGGCTTTGGCGGCGGCGACGACTGCCGGCACCGTGATGCCGAACTCCTGGAATAGGCGTTGGTAGTCGGCCGAGGCACCGAAGTGCTCAAGGCTGACGGAACGGCCGGCGTCGCCGACGAATTCCTTCCAGCCCAAAGCAAGACCCGCCTCAACGGAGACGCGGGCCGTGACGGCGGCTGGCAGGACGGACTCGCGGTAGGCGGCGTCCTGTTTGTTGAACCACTCGACGCACGGCATGGAGACCACGCGGGCGGCGATACCCTCGGTGGCCAGTGCTTCGCGAGCTTCAACGGCGAGTTGGACCTCCGAACCGGTCGCGATCAAGATGACCTGAGCGGTGGTGACGGAGCCGACAGCGACGGCTTCAGCCAGCACGTACCCGCCCCTGGCCACTCCGTCGGCTGAGCCGAATTCAGTGGAGGTGGCCACGCCCGTGCCCCGGGCGTAGGTGGGAATGTTCTGACGGGTGAGCACAATACCGGCAGGGTTCTCCGTGGTTTCCAGGATCTTCTTCCAGGACGCGGAAACCTCGTTCGCATCGCCGGGGCGAACCACGTCCAGTCCCGGGATGGCGCGCAGGGTAGCGAGCTGCTCTACCGGCTGGTGGGTGGGGCCGTCCTCGCCGAGGCCGATCGAGTCGTGCGACCACACGTATATAGACGGGACCCCCATCAACGCGCTCAGGCGTATGGCAGGGCGCTGGTAGTCGCTGAAAATCAAGAAGGTACCCGAGAAGGCCCGCGTGGGACCGCCCAGGTGAATGCCGTTGACGATGGAGGCAGCTGCGTGTTCGCGAATCCCGTAGTGCAGTACCCGGCCGTAGGGGTTGCCGGACCACGTGTCGGTCTGCTTGGATGCCGGCACGAACGACCCATATCCCTCGATGGTCGTGTTGTTGGAGCCGGCAAGGTCGCAAGAGCCGCCCCAGAGTTCGGGAAGCACGTCGCCGATGCTGTTGAGGACCTTACCGGACGCTGCACGGGTGGAGATGTCCTTGCCGGGTTCAAAGGTAGGAAGGTTGGCTTCCCAGCCGGCCGGAAGCTCTTTCTTTTCGATGCGCTCGAGCAGGGCAGCGTTTTTCGGGTTGGCGGACTTCCAGGCGTTGAAATCGGTGGTCCATTTGGCATGGGCTTCCGCTCCGCGGTCCATGACTTTGCGGGTGTGGGCCAGGATTGCCGGGTCGACGTCGAAGTTTTTGTCCACGTCGAATCCGAGCTCAGCCTTCAACGCTGCCACTTCGGCGGCCCCCAGAGCGGATCCGTGGATGGCACCCGTGTTCTGCTTCTTGGGCGAGGGGTAGCCGATGATAGTGCGCAGGGAGATGATAGACGGCTTGGAGGTCTCGGCCTTCGCAGCCAGCAAGGCTGAGTACAGGCCTTCTACGTCTTCAACGTACTCGCCCGTCTCGGTCCAGTCCACGCGCTGGGTGTGCCAGCCATAGGACTCGTAGCGTTTGAGAACGTCTTCACTGAAGGCGATGTCGGTGTCGTCCTCGATGGAGATATGGTTCTCGTCATAGACAACCACGAGGTTGCCCAGTTCCTGATGCCCGGCCAGGGAGGACGCCTCGCCCGTGACGCCTTCCTGCATGTCGCCGTCGGAAGCAATAACCCAGATGGTGTGGTCGAACGGGCTGGTGCCCGGGGCAGTGTCGGGATCCATGAGCCCGCGCATCCGGCGCTGCGAGTAGGCGAATCCCACTGACGAGGCCAGGCCCTGGCCGAGTGGGCCCGTGGTGATTTCCACACCCTTGGTGTGCTTGTATTCCGGGTGTCCGGGCGTCAGTGAGCCCCAGGTGCGCAAGGCTTCCAGGTCGTCGAGCTCCAGCCCGCAGCCCGACAGGAACAACTGGATGTACAGGGTCAGTGAGCTGTGCCCGGGGGACAGGATGAAACGGTCGCGACCTATCCAGTCGAGGTCCTTCGGATCGTGTCGCATCAGCTTCTGGAAAAGAAGGTAGGCGGCCGGGGCAAGGCTCATGGCGGTGCCAGGGTGGCCGTTGCCGACCTTCTCAACGGCGTCCGCGGCCAAAACCCGGATTGTGTCCACGGCGCGCCGGTCCTCGGACGTCCAGGACAGTATCTCTGAATCTGTTGTGCTGGAATAGGTAGCTCTCGGATTCACGATTAATCCCCTTTGATTCGATCATCGGCCTGTAGCGGTCGAACGGATGATTCTGCTTGGTACCTACCATCTCTAAACAAACGCGTAGGAGTAATACTGTTTTCTGACGGTTCTAACTACACTTTGGGATAGGTTAAGAGTCTTTTCAACCCGGTAGTGTATGCACATGAACGCCTCCGCCGATCAGCGCCGCAAGGTAGTCCCCGTACCTCTTTCGGAACTGCCGTGGCCACTTTTGCACGCTGTGGCGGAACTGGCCGACGCGCCCTTGACCCAGATAGCAAAAGGGCTGCGTGACGCCATACTTCCCTACCTGGGAAGCAGTGCGCTGATCATTTTCACCGAAGACTGCACCGGACGGCCGCAGAAGAAGGTGGGCGATGAAGACATCATCTCAAAGGTCTCTATCGTCGAACTTGGCGCGCTTCGCGCTGCCCTTCCCGATGAGGCTCCCTGGTTCGGAGAAGTTGAGCTCGCCGGGCGACACCGCCCCGTACTCGCCCTGAAACACGCCTCCAGCAATGCGCTCCTCGTCCTGACGGACCCTCAGCCGAACGATCCGCAGCATGCCGACGAGGTCGATTTGGTGATGTATCTGTGGCGCATTGCTGCCCGGCGGATTCGTGAGAAAGTGGCCGATGCGCCGCCGTCGTACCTGCTGGAATCCCGGGCGGCCTCGGCTGAACGTATTCGCGTGACGGCGGAACTCACGGATCTGCACTCCACAACCCTGGAGATCCTCCTGGCAGCGCTGCGCTCGGACGATACGTCAGCGCACTCGGCCGTCATTGATCTTACCGCCAAAGCTCTGGTGGAGCTCCGCACCCTCAGCGACCGCACGAATGACCTGGTCAAAGAACCCGTCGCCACAGCCTTCGAGCGCCTTCGGCAGGACCTTCGACCGCTCACACGCTTCGGCGGCCTTGAGGTCGAGTTCATCGAGCCACCGCTCAATGGAAGAGACTTGCCCGGTGAAGTTGCGCACGCGGCGCGGGCCATCGTTCGTGGACTCCTTCTGGTCATGATGGAACAACCCGACGTCAGCAGGGTCCGAACGCAGTGGGACTGCGATGGGGTGAACTTGCTCATCAACGTAAGAGACAACGGCCGCGGTACGCTCGCCGCGGATGCGCCAAGCATCCTTCGCCTGAACCGGCGGGTGCAGGCACTCAACGGAAACCTGCAGATCGACGTCATGCCGGGCTGGGGTGCAGACATCTTCGTGACGCTCCCTCTGGACCCCCCCGCCCGCCTCGCCAGGGATATCACTGCCTGGAACCTTGCGCCCCGCGAGCTTGAAGTTCTGCAGCACCTCGTTGCCGGAGAACGCAACCGCACCATCGCTTCGACATTGGCCATCAGTGAAAACACAGTTAAATTCCATGTGAGAAACCTATTCAGGAAGCTCGACGTCGCCTCCCGCACCGAAGCCATCGCCCTGGCGCACAGCACCGGACTCCGCTGAGGATGCACGGCAGCCCACCGAAATTAGGAGAGTGTCTGCTCCCAAGTCTCCCCAAAAGGAACCGTGTCGCTGAGTTCTAGAGTGTAACGGCCTGCATTGTGGCGGGTCACCAAAATACCGGCGCACCGTTGGGCCATTGCTGCCTGCCGAAGCCCGGCCTCTGCGTCGTTGAGAATTTCGTGAAGTCGACCAGGCTCGGTGATGAGGACTTCCAAACGCTCGATGGCGTGGCTGCGCATAACAGGAGCTTCTTTCCGGGGAATCCATCTGGGATGGCCTGTGGCGCCAGAGGTGAAGAATCCCGGAATGCGGGCCAGGAAATACTGGTACCGCACCCCGGGGGTGGCGTCCCGCAGCTGTGTGAGACGCCCCATTAATGGACGGGCTAGCGGATGGCGTCGCGAAGATTCTTCGCTGCCAGGGCGGGGTCGGCTGCGCCGTAGATGGCACCACCGGCGACGGCGACATCGGCGCCGGCGCGCTGGACCGCCTCGATCGTGGAGAGGTTCACACCGCCCGCCACGGAGAATGGGACGCGGGCTTCTTCTCCGGAGCGGAGCAGCCCGGTCAGGTCGTAACCGGGTTTGGCCTGCTCGTCCAGGCCTGCGTGCATTTCGACGAACTTCGCACCCAACGCGCGGACTTCCCTGGCGCGGGTGACCTTGTCTGCCACACCGATGAGGTCGACGACGATTCCCTTGTTGTGGGCCTTGGCTGCCTTGACGGCGCCGGCAATGGTCGAGTCGTCGGCGGCTCCGAGGATGGTGACCAGGTCAGCGCCGGCCTTGAAGGCGATATCGGCCTCAAGTTCTCCGGCGTCCATGGTCTTCATGTCAGCGAAGACGATCTTGTCCGGGTGCGCCGCCTTGACGGCAGTAACAGCGGAGAGACCAGCGGCCTTGATCAGGGGGGTACCCAGCTCAATGATGTCGACGTATTCGGCGACCTTGCCGGCGAGTTCGAGGGCATCTTCGACCGTGAGGAGGTCCATAGCTACTTGGAGTTTCATGATGTTGCTTCTTTCTGTAGGGGAACACGGTGAATGTGGAAAGTGGAGGCCTCGGTTATTTGAGGTTGGCGTGCCTGAGCCAGAGTTGTTCGGTCGGTTCATCGGTGCTGTGGACGGTCAGGCCCAGGTGCATCAGCCTCATGGCGGCCATTCGCAAGACAAGGCCGCTCCGCCCCGCTCCGGCGACGAACACCCGGCCTGTCTGGCCAAGGTGTGCCGCCAGGGTGGCGACCTCCTGTTCGTCAATTTTGGCCGTAGTGTCCGCGATCTCGTCCCTGACGAGGGACAGATTACGAGCAATGTCAACTGCGGTACTGTGCACGGTACGAATCGCAGGTGCTGTCGGATTCACGATTTGTACCCCTTCGATTCAGTCATCGGGTTCTAGTGGACGAACGGATGCTTTCCGCTTGATGATCATCCTCGCGAAGCAAACGGGCAGGGGTAATACTGTTTTCTGACGGTTCTCACTACCCTTTCGGATAGGGTGCCCGTTCTCCTCGGTGGACTGTCCGGATGAAGGCAGCTTCGGATTGTGGCAAGGCGTGTGAAACCGGCCCAACCGGGTTGAGGATTCTGCGCCCAGCAGCTAGCCGTCGGTTTTCGAGATCGCGGGGTGCTCGCAGCGCGACGTCGTTCGGGCGCGGCAGGAAGTCCAGCATCGGGGTCTCACCTCGGCGGTCGCGGTCAGCCACTCCGAGTTGGCGGAGTGGTTCCCTGACGAGCGTCGGAGTAGTTCGTGTCGAACCATTCGAGGAAGTTGATCACGCTCCCACCCGTATCATCCGGCAGATGGGATCATGATTGACCGAAGCGGTCAAGATTCATGACCGTGTGCCACGCGGATGCGAAGTCGCTTATGAACTTCTTTATAGCGTGCTGGCTCGCATAGACCTCCGACAGCGCACGCAGCTCGGAGTTGGCCGAAAATATCAGGTCAGTGCGACGAGCTCAAGAGGGTGTTCGCCTCGATGCCGGCCCACCAACACCAGATCGGCGTCGTCGAGGAAACACCCGGTCCAGGTCTGCCTGCGTCAACGTCACCGCGTACCGGCCAAAGGTCGCGACCTCGTCATCTGTCAGAAACTCCACCGACATTGGAACAGCCAATGGCGGTAGATGGACTCAACCCATCCGCTTAACGCCACTGACCGTTCCGTTGTTGCTCACGCCACGAAACCGGATCAGAAATCAAACCAGCGTGTTCATCATCTGCAGTCCCGAAGCCCGGAGGCCCTCACCTTTCACGAGCCCGTATTGTCACCAATGTCCTTGCCGAGTACGATTACCCCTTCGAAGAGGCGAAAAAGTTGACGCAGTCACCCTGATTCTTGAAGACGGGACTCGTGCTAGTTTCCCACCCGCCGTTTTTGCAGTTGTCCTTGCCCGAGAGCACAGTCTGAGTTCCGAACGTGTATTCAGTGCCAGCGAAGTTGATCGCGTTGAGGACGCCCTCGCCTTTGACTCCTGAACCGAGGGAGAAGCCGAACGCGGTGACGACAGCGTTTGGGAAGGCGGTCCGCCACTGGTCGAGGGTGCCGTGGTTGTCGCTGCCGAATCCGCCCATGTGGGACGGTGCTCCGTCCTTGACGAACAGGTCTGCGGAGTTACTCAACCACCAGTCGTCGCCATAGGCGGCAGGCTCTCCGATGAGGATCCCATCGGCAGTGCCGTCAGAGTCGAAGTCGACGATGAGCTGGGCACCGGGGATACCCCCGGCTGTGTTCGTGTACTCAAGGTTTGGTTCGCCGGCTGCGGCGAGCAGGGTGTTCGTGTCGACGTACTCAGCGACCTTGTCTGTGCTGGTGGTCGAGTCGGTATAAATGCGGAGACCGGTAGCGACCACTTCGTAGTGCCCTGTCGCCCTCGTGTCAGAAAGTGCGGAGTTGAAGCTGTCCGGTACGTAGAGGACGCTGCTGGCGGCGTTCGCGGGTACTGCAATGGCGAGACTGACGGCTGCGGCGACGATGCCGACCAGGCCGAGCGAGATTTTTCTCATGCGGGGATTCCGTTCTTCCACCACGGCGAACCATGAGCGCGGGAGTGCGTCACAGCTGTGAGGATTACGCACTTACTGTACAGGGGGACCGCTCACGAAACGGAATAAATAACACGGCGAGAATGGACGGCTCGAACTAGCCGCCTACACTCCCACTGGCCTCATTCACCTGGACGGTGATGATGGAACTAGGCCGTTGTACCCCGGCCACCCGACCGCTACTCCACAGTCACCCATGCCGCCAGCAGGAAGCCCGCCGGGTTGCGGGATCTCTCTGGTTGGTTACCGGGCACGCCCCGCCGATAGTTTCACCGCGGCTCGGGGCCTGCTGCCTTTCAGCCTGACCCGCCGTTCAAGTGTCAGTCGGAGGCGACCTCTGGCAGGTAAGTACGCGTCTGTCCGTCCACCGTGCCAGGATGCCCGCACGCGTCATTTCGCCGCCAGCGCTACTGCAATCCGCATCGGCTAGCCGGTCTTGGTGAAAGGCGCGCAATTCGAGGTCTTGATGAGGCCATCGGACGCTTGCACGGTGAGGACGGCGGGACCAGACGCCAAGTCGTTGTCGATGATGTCGTCGCCCGTGGAATTGAGGCGCGCCCAGTAACAGTTCGTTCCACCTTCAGACGTGTACTGGCCTGGTTGCACGTCAACTCCTACTCGGAAGGTGCCTTCTCCGGCAAAGGTGTTGGCGGCAGCGACGTCTTCGGCGACCTTGATCTCGCCCTCGCGGGTGTCCAAGGCGGATGATCGCGTGGTGAGCGCAGCCTCCGCCGATAGAAGATTCTCTTCGCGCCGTTCCGCGACGCCGACGGCCGAGCGCAATCCGCTGATCGTGTCATTCTGCTTGTTCCAGTCACTGCGGAGTGAGTCGTAGTTGTCGCTCTTCGACGACAACTCCGCTCGAACAGCAACCGTTTGATCGACCTGACTCGAGAGCAAGACCCCGAGTGTTGCGATCGCAACGGCAGCCACTGCACCGGTGGCGACCAGAGCGAGTAGCGGGGTGCGCTGGGCGCTTAGGGTGGGCATCCGCTTAAATAGGATGGCCCAGTAGGTGAGGAGGGCGGCGCCCTTTGATGCGCGGCGAAATGGCGGCGCGGAATTCGGCTTGATGTTGTCGTTCATTGTTTCCCCCAAAGTATCGATTCACGTTATCGTGTCGGCACGGGGGACAGGCCCAAAAAGACGTGGCCCCGTAACCCCCTATTCGGCCAGCAGGGTCCAGTTGCCGTCGGCGCTGACGACGATGGCGGACGGGCCGGAGCTCAGCGGCACGGTTCCTGAGTCGGCGCCGATCTCGTTTACGAGCAGCCCCATGGTGAAGGCCTCGCGGGTCTCTTCGATGAGAGAGAAGTTGCTTGAGCCGTCGTGTGTGGCCGTGATTTTTCTGGCGGAGCCGTCGTAGAGGAACACGCCGTCACCGGCACCGGATGCTGCGAGCCCGGGTGCCGCAGAAACTGGCGCGATGGTCACGCTCCAATTGCCGTCCGCGGTGATTTGCAGGGTTGTGCCATCGCCCATCGAGCTGAAGCCGTATTCGGTCGTGCCGGTGTAGACACCGATGGTGTCGACCTGCGGTTGCGGGCGTGCTGTGGAAGGCTCTCGGTTAGGAGGGCGTTGAGACCGCAATTTTAACGAGGTATGCATCTGTGCTCGCGGGTTGCGCACACCGGCCTGGCACCGGCCGAGGTCCCCGTGCCCACATTCTGCCCACAACTGCACAAAATCATCATGATTTTGATTGAGCCGAGCTGCCCGTCCGGCCGCGGGCCAGAGGTATGGCCGACGCCAGCCTTCCGGTCGGCAATCGCACCACGACCCGCGATTGCTTGGCCCGGCTGTAAGAGAGATTCGCTATCTGTTTAATGAATTGATCGCACCACGCCGATCTCGCGCAGCGTGAGATATTGAAACACCGGCGGCACGAGCGTGCGCATGTTGCGCTCATACAGATTGCGGGTGGTCTTGGAGATTCGGCCCTCCGCGTCGATGTCATCCAGCCAGTACGTCACCAATTCGGTGAACGGGTTGTCCGGGGTTAGGAAGCTGTTCGTGGGCTGCATCAGTTTCCTCTTAGAAAGTTTGCGTTTCAGCGCTCGTTCGGCGGCCCGGGCGGAGGTGCCGGTGGATTGCACCAGGCGCGACTAGTCGTCCCAATCTCAATAGTGGGTGCGGGCCTCGACCTGGCCCGACGGCTTGGTGCGGATGGTGATGTCGCCGAAGGTGCCGATCGTGATGCGTGGCCGCGACATCTCAGTTCACCGCCTGTCGGGCTGCCCAGACGGTTCGCGCTGCTGGGCCATCCAGGAACGCACGTCGGAGATTGCAAATTTCAGATGCTTGCCGAACCGGTCCGCAGCAGGGCCTTTGCCGTGCACGCGCCAGTCGTAGACGGTGGAGACCGGGATGCCGAGGTAGTTCGCCAGCTCGGCGACATCCATCAGGGGCTCCAACCCCTCGGGGGAGACGGTGGTTGAAGTTGCTTCGTGTGTGTTCATATTCCGTAGGTGCGACTGGCGCACCTAAGCAATCACAGGGGACCAAATGTGACGTGGTCGCCTCGCACTGCTGAGTCGCCAGAAGGCGTTCTCGGAGGAGTTTTAGATGGGTTTTAGATGGGGTGATCAATTGTTTAACCTAAAAAGTCCCGGAAACCCTCGAGTTTCCGGGACTTTTGGTGGGCCGTTTACGAAAGGCAGTAGGGCGCGGATCGGCGGTGAGCGCAGCACTCCATTTTCTCCGCAGCCCTCATTCCTTTCCTCCAGGAAGTTCAGCGCCTGACCGTGACTCGGATCGGACCCAGCGCGAGGCGCGAATTCATTCGCCGTTCAACGGTGTCGACGACCAATGCAGCTTGTTCGAGGTGGGATAGGGCAATCGCTTCGTCCGCGGATCAAAGTCAGCATCTAACGCGTCGATCACATTCGGGCGGACACCCCTGGCAACCATCGCGGCACGATCCGACCTGCCCAGTTTCTTAATCAACCTCTGCCGGACCGGCTCGATCGCCTCGAAAAGGAGATCATCCACAGCCTCCAAGAGTTCAAGGAAGCGGCTCACCATTGGTTGCGGGAACGTCTGAGAATAGGTTGCTGTCGTCACATCTCTCACTCGCAGGGTGCTCGCATCAAGGATGCCAACCGGGAAAGTCGTCGAGAGCTCAGACTGGGAATGCGCAATTGTGGTGTTCCTGAACGCGCCAACAAGCCGATGGAGGTCCTGGAATTCGGCAGGGATCACGATGTGCTTTGTCAGAGGCTTTCGCACCTTGGAATCGAAGAAGGTCCGACAGTAGGCAAGAGCGGCGAACCCGATCAGGTATGCCGCTGCATCTCGAAGTGGCGAGTCCTCGCCGCCCTCGCTGGCAAGCTCGAGGGCATGACGGGCCTCACTGAGGTCGACCCCATAGCTGGAAAGTTCCACGAACAACCGCGCGTCGGGGGAATCCGGGATCATCACGAACTCGAAGGCTGTCTCTCCACCATTGCTCACAAGACCATCATCGTGGATGCTGTGAGCCGACCTGGCGCAGAGAGCCACAAGGTCGCGTCTCTGCAGGCCCATTAATTATAAAGTGCTCCTACGCAAAGGCATCAAATCTTGTTTTTTAAGGTCGGCGCGCTTGCAGGCCGCCGGACTCGAGTCAGCGAGGTCTGGACCGAGGCACTGACCAACGTATGCGGCACCACCCCCAGGATTTCTACCTCCCGGCGCTCCTCGCCGACATTCGCACGGCTTGGGCACCGACGTAGCCCGACACGCCATTACGACGCGGTCACTCGCCCGCGGTTGCCTATCTCTCGCCGTTAGTGCGCTTTGTTCGTGGCGGTCCGAAAATCTCAATTGGCCTAACCGTTGGCGTATTCGTCCGAATCACGCACAAGAGGCCAGCTCCGCGAAGTGCGGAACTGGCCTCTGACATATTTCATCTGTCGGGCTGAAAGGATTCGAACCCGCCCCTTGCAGAATCGGGGCGATTCTGGACCTGACTGAATGTCTCGGGAACTCGCGGATTCCCTTGGTTTTACAGGGAACCGCGCAACGCACTATATCCCACTCTACGCGGACATTCTTGGTGGTCCATGGTTGATTCAGGTGGGTGAGAGATGGGCATCCGCGTGCAAGCACAGCAAGACGATGACGCTTTCAGTGACGCGTGGGCATCTGCTTCCGTCGCCCTCGCGTGAAAGCGGATCCTCGCCGACTGCGACACCGCGTTCGGTGTCAGTTTCGATCCCGAGGTGGAGGTTGCTTGATGAGATAGGTAGAAAACGCTCCTCAGGAGCCTCAGGATCGATTTCTTTTTGTTCCGATCGGACCGTTTCGCGAAACGCCGCGGGGCGCGAACTTTGCCGCAACCCGAAGCCAATTTTCTTCGACGCAAGACGGATTTTTCTCCGGTTCTCGCGATCAGTTGTTAGCGCGGCTCGTACGCCTTCGGTAGTCTCATCCCGCGGTCGGCCATGATATCCCGAACCCGATTCGGGTAGTCCGTGATGATGCCGTCGACACCCAGGTCCATGAGCTCCTTCACCGTGGCCGGATCATCGCTGGTCCACGGAATGATCTTGAGACCGCGGGCGTGTGCCTTTGACACCATCTGCTGATCCGGGTAGAACTGAAAGCCGGGGTCGGCGACCGTGCCATTCTGAGGGAACCCATAGTTGGGTGACACCGCAGTGAGGCCACCGGGAATTGCTGCGGCAGCCGTCGTGACGAGATCGCCGCCGTAGGTGTCGGCGTCGACTCCGCCGAGCCAGGGTGAGGCACCGGGCTCACCCACCTGCAGGAAGTCTCGGTTGGTCAGCGCCACCAGAGGCCACTCGGGCGCAAGGCTGTGCATCTCGTTGAGTGCCCCCCAGGCGAAGGACTGGATGGTGACTTGGTCCTCGATGCCCGAGGCGCGAATCTCCTCAAAGACCCGACGCACAAAGAGGTTCACTGGCGCAGTCTGCTCCGGGGCTCCGGCCTCAACCTTGGTCTCAATGTTCAAGGTGATCTGCTTGGCGTGGTAGCTCTTGACCAGGTTCAACACATCTTTCAACTCGACCATCCGGAAGCCTTCGATTTGCTCCTGCTCAGAGAAGCCGGGTAGCTGCTGGAAGCCGCAATCCATCGTCTTGATCTGAGCCAGGGTCAGGTCTTTGATGTACTTACCCACGTACGGGTACATCGGGTCGCCCTGCGTGGCCGGTTCTGTGTCACGACACTTTGACGGGCTGATCTGCCGGTCGTGATTGACGACTACCTTCTCGTCCCGGGTGATCTGGGTGTCCAGCTCCAGCGTGGTGACACCTAGGCGCATGGCCTTGCCGAACCCCTCCAGCGATTCTTCAGTGGTCATGCCTATGCCACCCCGGTGGGCCTGCAGATCAAAGTGGGTCTTCTGGGGCATCACGCCGGAATCGTCGGCTGCGGCTGCTGGCAGTGCGACAGGTGCCATTAGGGTAGGCATAAGGGCCAGCGTGGCCAGAACAAGATGTAAGGACATAGGATGCTCCGCTCAATTGGAATAGGCCGTAACGTCACAAACCATAGGTTTGCGACAGACTCATCGGGTGGCCGAAGAGTGCCCGTGCGGTGAACACTCAAGAAACGAATACCCGACGTTGACACCGGGTCTACCTTCACTAAATAGCCACCCCCGCACCACGAATACAGCCCGAGTCGGCAAACCACCTAGGATTTGAGACAATTTTGTTGTGGAGTTGGTTGCTCAGTGGACACGTTCACGTCGGCAAAGCCTTGTCTCAGATAATGACCTGCTCTGGTTGATCAGTTGTTGGTGGCGGAGCGTGCTTTCGGCGGCTGCGCGTTTGCCGACCTTGGGGTTGGCGAGGCCGCAGACGACGGGGAGTCCGCCTGGTGTCCCAATCCGGTAGAGGCGGAATCCCCAGCAGTAGCGGGAGAGGCGCGCGCAGTGGCCGTGGCTGGCGTGCCTCGGCCAGGTTGGAGCGCTTTACGGTCTTCTGGGATTTACCGCGGGGTTTCGGGGGCGAATCGATCAGTCGGGTGATCTCGTCCCAGGACGGGGTATCCGGGGCGAGTTCAATGATCACCGCGGAGAGCAGCCCGATTGTTTGGTGGAGCGCCCACGTGGAGAAAACCCGATCGGACTGAGCAGTTGGCGTGCTTCCAATCGATTAGGATCATTTCATTTCGGTATTCGCGGAGTCGGCTGCGGAGATCTACCAGCTGCCGCGGGTGTGCAGCGCAACTGATCTAAGCCATGCCTCAGTCCCGAGCGCTGCCGCGGATGATGAGTTCGCAAGGAAAGATAACTTGTTGAGCTGTCATCTGTGGTGAGTTGATGCGATCGAGCAGCATGTGTGCTCCGACACGAGCCATTTCTCGGCTTGGCTGACGCACGGTGGTGAGGTCGAAAGATTGCCATGATGCGATTTCAACGTCGTCATACCCGATGACCCAGAAGTCGTCAGGGGCGGTCAGCCCATTACTGCGCACCGCATCGAGGGCTCCGAAGGCCATGAAGTCGTTGGCACAGAAAACGGCTTGCGGCGGATTGGCCTGATTGATGAACTCATTCATAACCCGAAAGCTTTGCTCGTGCGAGAAGCCGCCCTGACGAAGAAGGTCGTCCGGAACCGGATAACCGTGCTCCGTCATCCGGTTCATGAATCCCCGGCCGCGATCGCGCGAGGTGCTCGCGCTTTCGCTGCCTCCGATGAAGCCAACCCGAGTCTTTCCGTGCTGGATAAGGTAGTCCGCAACGACGGCCCCGCCGGAGAGATTGTCACTCGTCACCTGATCACATTGCAGACCGTCGATGCGGCGGTTGATCAAGACAATCGGGCTGCCCTTCTTCAACGCGGCCTGCAGCTCCGCAGAGTCCTCGGTCGCTGTCGTGAAGATGACGCCGTCCACGGCTCGTTCTCGGATGGCACGCAGGGCATCATGGTGACTGCCGCCGCCCGCGTTCCAAATGACGACTCTGTAACCTGCAGCGTCGAGTTCACGGGTTAACTCATCGAGCACTTCCGGGTAGAAAGGATTTGTGATGTCGGCAACGACGACGCCGATTGTGTTCGTACGCTGGGTTTTCATCGCCTGCGCCCCGGCGTGTGGCACATACTCCAGGGTTTCCATCGCCGCCAGAACCCGGGCCTTTGTCTCAGCGCTGATTCTCGAGGAGGACGACATGGCACGCGAGACTGTCGCTTGGGACACGCCGGCCAATTGTGCGACGTCTCGGCTGGTTATCACGTCGTCCTCCTCGAGGAGATTACAGAATTACTTGTTAGCGATTGGATCATATTCGGCGGAGAGGCCACGGCGCAGTCGCACCCGTGGGGCCGTCTCGGGGGACCAAAAAGCGCCGGCCAGGGTGATGAGTGAGGTCAGCACCATGTAGACCGCCACGAGCCAGTACCGGTCAAACTCCGGCCCGATCAACAGCGTAGCGACCAACGGCGCGAACCCGCCGGCGAAAACCGCCGCAACCTGCGGGCCAACCGAGGCTCCAGAATAGCGCAGCTTCGGTTCGAAAAGCTCTGTGAAATAGGCGGGTTCGACGGAGTAGCACAGGTCACGACCGATGTTGCAGGTGAGGATCAGCACGAGCAGCACCATAAAAAAATCGCCGGTCTGGACGGCCCAGAAGAACGGGAAAGCCATTACTAACATGGTGACTGCGCCAGCCATGACGGTGTACCGGCGACCCCACCGGTCGGAAACCCAGCCCCAGAATGGGATGGAGAAGACGCCGAGGCCGGCCATGATCATCGTGGCGAGGAGAATGCTGTTCTTCTCTAGCAAGATCGCGGGGCCATAAGCCAGCAGGAATGTCGTGTAGATGTAGTAGTTTGCGTTCTCGGCGAACCGCATCATAACGACCTTGAGAATAATGAGTGGTCGCGTTTTGATGACCTTCACTACCGGGAGTTTCTCGATCTCGCCCTTGCGCTTGATCTCCTCGAAAACGGGGGATTCGGCCACCTTGCTGCGGATGTAGAACGAGATCGCCACGAGCACGATGGAGATTAGAAAGGGTATTCTCCAGCCCCAGGCGATGAAGGCCTCAGGGGTGATGAGGCCTCCCATGATGAAGAATGCACCGTTGGCCAGCAGTGTGCCGACAGGAACGCCAATCTGGGGCCAGGAGCCGAAGAAGCCACGCTTCTTAGCGGGGGCGAATTCGGTAGCCATGAGAGCGGCACCGCCCCATTCGCCGCCAACTCCGATGCCCTGGACGATCCGCAGCAGCACCAACAGGATCGGCGCTGCAATGCCGATGGTGTTGTAGGTCGGAAGGATGCCGATGAGAAATGTGCCGGTGCCCATGAGGCCGAGAGTGATCATGAGCATCTTTTTGCGGCCCAGCCGGTCGCCAAAGTGGGCGAAGATGATTCCGCCGATCGGGCGTGCGGCGAAGCCGATGGCGTAGGTGCTGAAAGACAACAGGATGCCCACAAACGGGCTGGCGTTGGGAAAAAACTGCACGTTCAGGATGATGGCGGCAGCGACGCCGTACACGTAGAAGTCGTACCACTCAATGCAGGTACCAAGGGTTGAGGAGACCAGCGCCCTGCGACGCATTTTCGGATCAACCATGGGTGGAGTTGTGGGGGGTGCAGCTGTTGTGGCGGGGGCGCTCATACCGAGACTCCTTTGTCTGTGACCGTGTCGGCCTCCGGGTACGACCATATCGGCGGCATCCGTAGACAGGAGTGTATACGTATTCACGCGATAGATGCAATGTCTTGATCAATGCGGTGTATACGTATACACTCGTCAACAAGTCGGGCTCGGTTGGGCCTTGGACCGGGCGCCTCAAGTGTCGCCCATCAACGTAGATGGAAGGTTTTCCCATGACCGTCGAAACGGCAACCACGTCATTCGTCGCTTCACAACTGCTGAAGGCACCGGCAGATACAAGCGCGAATCGCGGCAGTACTCCCGACGTGCGTGCCACGGTGGAGAACGTCATCAACGACGTTCGTACCCGGGGTGACGAGGCTGTGCGGGAGTACTCGAAGAAATTCGACAACTACGCGCCGGAATCATTCCTTCTCACGGCGGAGCAGCTTTCCGAGATTATGGGCCGCGTGCCCCAACAGGTCATTGATGACATCACCTTTGTTCAGCAGCAGGTGCGCTTCATGGCACAGAAGCAACTCGAGTCGCTGACGGACTTTGAAATCGAGACCATGCCCGGCGTGCTCCTGGGTCAGAAGAACGTGCCGATCCAGGCGGTCGGTGCCTACATTCCCGGTGGTAAGTATCCGCTGCTGGCCAGCGCTCATATGACCATCATTACCGCCAAGGTCGCCGGAGTCGCTCGCGTGGCCGCCTGCACGCCGCTGATAAAGGGTGAGATTCCAGATGCGACCGTAGTCGCCATGCACCTCGCCGGCGCCGATGAAATCTACCTCCTTGGCGGCATCCAGGCCATTGCGGCTATGGCCGTGGGCACGGAGAGCATCAAGCCGGTCAACATGCTCGCCGGCCCGGGCAATGCGTTCGTCGCCGAAGCCAAGCGCCAGCTCTTTGGCGAAGTGGGCATCGACCTTTTTGCCGGGCCCACGGAGGTGCTCATCGTCGCTGACGAGCACGCCGATGCATTCATCGTTGCCGTGGACCTCCTTTCCCAGGCAGAACACGGTCCGGATTCTCCGGCCGTACTGATCACCACCAGCGAGAAACTTGCACGGGAGGTCATCGAACACATCGACACCCTGCTGGTCGACATGCCTACCCGGGACTACGCGGCTGCGGCGTGGCAGGATTGGGGCGCCGTTCATGTCGTCAAAAATCTTGATGATGCCTACGCCCTCGCCGACGAATACGCGTACGAGCACGTGCAGATTCTCACAGAGAATCCTCGAGAGGCTCTCGAGAAGATGAATTTCTACGGTGCACTGTTCCTAGGCGAGGGAACCTGTGTCTCCTACGGTGACAAGGTGATCGGAACCAACCATGTTCTGCCGACCCGCGGGGCCGCCCGCTACACCGGCGGACTCTGGGTGGGAAAGTTCTTGCGTACCGTGACGTACCAGGAAGTCACGAACACCGAATCCAGCGCTTTTTTCGGTGAACTGTGTGGACGGGCAGCACGCGTGGAACGCTTTGAAGGCCACGCCCGCTCGGGAGATGTTCGTGCGGCGAAGTACCGCGGCACGACGCTCCCGTGGTCGACCCACACCTTCGAGAAATAGCACGCACCCGATGGTCGACTTTCGTCTGGACGGGCACCGTGTGCTCGTGACCGGCACCGGGCGCGGGCTCGGCAAGGCCATCGCCGATGGCCTTGCCGAGCAAGGTGCAACCGTCTACGGAACGAGTCGTGACGCTGCGACCAGTCAGCAGATAGCGGACAGGTATGGCACACCGGCGCTGTCCGTCGAGATGACCGACCCTGACTCGATTTCTGAGTTTGTCGCCGCATTGCAGTTGCATAGCGGTGGCATTGACATGCTGGTCAATAACGCCGGCGTAAATATCCCCAGACCCGCCATCGAGGTAACAAATCAGGATTGGGATACCGTCTTCGATACGAATCTCAAAGGCAGCTTCTTCCTGTCGACGGCGCTGGCCAGAAGCTGGCTGAGCAACGGCACGGCGGGATCCATCGTCAACATTGCCTCCCAAACCGGCATCGTTGCGATTGAAGAACGTGCTGCATACGGAACGAGCAAGGCCGGACTCATTCACCTGACCAAAATTCTGGCTCTTGAATGGGCGGGAAACGGGATTCGAGTCAATGCAGTTGCACCCACATTCGTGCGCACGGAAATGACCGAATCCACCCTGAGCCGGCCAGACTGGGCGGCCGAGCTTCTCGGCCGGATCCCGATCGGCAGATTCGGAGAGCCCGAGGACGTCGCTGGAGCCGTCGCATTCTTGCTCAGCGACGCCGCATCGCTTATCACCGGTCACACCATCGCGATCGACGGTGGCTACACCATCCGCTAGACACGATCCAGGCAGCCTCGGTCCACAGCCCGGGGCCGCTTCCTCGGAAGGGTTACACATGACTGTCACAGCTAACATTTCAACGACGGCCGTCGTCGGCTCGGGCTATATGGGAGGCGGCATCGCTCAGGTGCTGGCCCTCGGGGGGCACCCGGTCAGACTGGCTGACATTGATAGGGAGACCGCAGAACGGGCGCGGATCCGTCTTATCAGGCAGGCCGAGGATTTTGAGGCCCGTGGACTGATGCCCGTGGGAGCCGCAGACACCATCGGGAAGAACCTCTCCGCGGCAGACTCCATCGAAGACGCCGTGGTCGGCGCGGACTACATCGCCGAGGCAGCGCCCGAGACTCTCAGAGTCAAACTGGACATCCTGCAGCGGATCTCGCAGAGTGCGAGAATAGACGCCATTATCGGCACCAACACCTCGGCGATTCCCATCGGTGAACTGGCCGCGGCCGTCGTTAACCCGGAGCGATTCCTGGGCGTGCACTGGATGAACCCGGCACCCTTCATTCCTGGCGTCGAGCTGATACCCGGGCCTAACACCGCCCCGGAGGCCATTGACGTCGCCGAAGCGCTCATCGTCAAGTCGGGCAAGATACCCGCGCGGGTGGCAGACACGCCGGGATTCGTCGCCAACAGGCTTCAATTTGCGCTCTATAAGGAGGCGATGCGCATCGTCGAAGAGGGCACCGCGACACCCGCACAGATTGACGCTGTCGTCAGCAACTCCTTCGGGTTTAGGCTGGCCCTCTTCGGCCCGTTCGCCATCGGTGACATGGCGGGCCTTGACGTGTATGAAGCGGCTTATAGAACCCTCGAGACGGCCTACGGAGATCGCTTTTCTCCTCCGGAATCGCTGACCAGAATAATCAAGAATGGCGATCTCGGCCTCAAATCTGGTCGCGGAATTCTGGACATCGATGCCGCCGAAACGGAGGCATTACTGGCATATCGCGACCATGCTTACGCCCGCCTGTCCCAGCTGCGCGTCGAGCTTGGAAAGGCCCCCGGACTCTAAATTCACTTGAGGGGTGAGTCGTAATGGCTAGCAGCCATGACCCCGAGACGATTCAGCATTCGATCCCCGAAGCGACGCCCTTTCGGCCAGTTCGAGATCTGACAAAACATTTGAATGAACTTCGTAGTAAAGCCGGAGCGCGAACTTTTGGGGCATGTTGTAGCGTCTGCAATCAGAGACGAGATCTTGACCGGTGGGGTTGGCCTTGCCCCCATTGAGTGGACATCTCAGAAGAGAGAATGTTCACTCAACGGGTGCAAGGCCGGTACGCCGGCAATGTGGTTGCGCGGCGGCAGATTGCGTGCCGCAATAACCTGGAGGTTGTGGTGCTTGATGACGATGCTGACGGGCAGGTTGACGTGGAGCCCCTACAAAGAGAAATCGAGCGTGGAAATGTTGGCATGGTCGCGCTTACACATGTGCCAATGGCCAACGGCTTGGTGGATCCGGCGGTGGAGGTAGGCAGACGTTGCCGTGCTGACACGGTGATGTTTGTGCTCGATGCATGCCAGTCGGTGGGCCAGATGCCGTTGGATGTGCACTTATTGGGCTGCGACGTGCTGGTGGGAACAGGGCGAAAGTTTTTGCGCGGACCGCGCGGTACGGCGTTTGTTTATGTGCGCAGCGCGGTCTTAGGAGAGCTGGAGCCCGTCATGCTAGACGGGCATTCCGCAGTCCCCACTGGCCTCGGACGGGCCGCCGATCACGCCGTGTCCTTGGGCCTGGAGGCTGTACAAGAGCGTATCGTCGGTCTCGCGGATCAGCTGCGGTTTGGTCTGGCGGCGGTGCCCTCGGTCACTGTCCACGACCGCGGGATCATCAGGTGCGGCATCGTAACCTTTTCGGTGAAAGGAAACGACGCCACGAATATCAAGGCCAACTTGGCAGATCACCGGATCAATGTCTCGGTAGCACCCTTATTCTCCGCTCAGGTCGACCGCGTCCCCACAGGGGACACGATTAAGGGGGATATGGTGGTGCGGGCCTCGGTGCACTACTACAACACGGAGGCTGAGATCCAGCGACTTGTTGGCTTTCTTCGGTGATCGTTCTGACATGTTGGCCGGGGCCAGTCCCCGGGCCGGTTTAGATCGCTGCGGCCAGGGTCAGGGCGAAACGATTTTGCGGATCCGTCCACTGCCCGGCCACGGAGAACCCCGCCGCTTCCATCTCTTCGACCACGCCGTCAAGGCGGAATTTGGCCGAAATTTCCGTTCGAAGTTCTTCCCCCTCGTGGAATTGGAT
>NZ_PJJW01000037.1:0-240627 GCF_002929675.1 Cryobacterium sp. M15 | reverse complement strand
ATTTGATCACCTTCCATAGTGGTTGGTGGCCCTATTTTCAGTTGGCGATTCTGGCCCTATTTTCAGTTGGCGTTAACAATCGTGGCGCATAAGACTTCCATTTCGCCCCGTGCTCAGCTCCTGATGCCACGAACACTTTCATATATATATATTTTTTACGAGGCTCTTCTTTAGAACGGTCCCCAACTCGCTCGGTTGCTCAGCCACAACCAAGTTGGGAGGTGAGACCGGTGCCTGCCGCTGCGTCAAGACTATAAGTCTCGCTTCCGGCAGTCGGTCCGCGGTGGACCAGCTGCGGCGGCAGCAACGTCAGATGTCGCGAGGCTTTCCATCACTCGAGGCCGGCAACGACCTCGACGACCTCAAGCCCGTCGACGTTGAATAACTGCAGGACACATTCCTGTAAGGGGGACCTCGACCGGGCACCGAATCGCGTGAAGGCAACCGAGTCGACGCCTGAGCTGAGATGCCCGTTAGACGAACCTTGATCGAGACGATGTCAGGACAGCAGGAATGAACGAAGCGCGATAATCCAAGAGTCGAATGAATCGAGGTGTCCGTCGTGGGACGCCCCGGCGAGATCAACTCGTTTCACGTCTCGGCCGCGGTCGATGAACTCAGCCTCTTCTTGAGCGGTGAACATCCCCGCTTCCGCGTAGACGACAAGAGTCGGTGCAGTTACGATCTCCCATTCATCCCAGCGGGGTCGGAGGAGACCGTTCAGGGTCGCGACCATAACTTCTGCGTTGAACCGCGGCCAGAGTCCATCCGCTTCGTCCTTCAGATCGGCCGCCCGCGCCCGAGCCAGAGGCCCGTCGCCCAGGAAATCTCGAGCGGCTGACGTGTTCGCAAAAGGAACAGGCCAGGACCGGAAGAAGTCACCAATCCGTTCATTCTCGGCACTGCTGCCGCCGCCAGCCCCACCTTCGAGCAGGACAAGCTTTGCGACCAGATCCGGTCGCGCTGCGGCGAGGAGCATGGCAGTGTGGCCACCCATTGACTGGCCGATCACGGTGACGGGCGTATCGGCCGTCGCTTCGATCACCTGCACGACGTCGCTCACGAACGCTTCCCGTGACAGGTCGTCGGGGATCGTGGTGCTCTGGCCATGTCCACGCTGATCGATCAAGATGGTCCGGAATTCGGGAAGGGCTTCCGCAGTTGCGGCGAACTCCCGCGAGCTGCCAGCCAACCCATGCAGGATAACGACGGGCAGTCCGTTACCTCCAGAGTCGAAACAATTGATTCGGACGCCAGAGCCAACATCCACTCCGAAACGGCCGGGGAAGTCCCCTGTCGCGATCATGTATTCACGGTACCTCCCGCAGAAATCAGCCATCCGCGTGGACAGGAGCGATCACCTCCGCGTGCGCCACAGCGGCGAAACCACGCCAGCCCTTGCCGGCAAAAACCAAGTCCAGGCGCACCGCAGCGGGAACCTTCGTGGGACGAGAGCGTTCAAAATGTCGACGCCGCCCAGGAGGGTCTTCCCACTCGCGTTACTCGGCCACTGCGGACGCATGGCTCGGCCATCGGCATCGACCAGCCATAGCTCGGGCGAATACTCCCTCGTCAACGTGCAGAGCTCCTCACCGCCCTCGCTGACGCCATTCGAAACACCAGAATCAGGCGTCGCCAAAACCTTCAAGAGCGCATCGAGATCGCCGTCGAGACGATCCGCCGTCGGCCCAGTCGTCTCACCCAAAGTGGGAAGCACATTGCAGCGATACACGGCAACCGGCATGAAGTTTGTTGGAACTCGCATGCGTGCCGGCGCATCCGCGCCATCACTGTGAGAATCCAGCAAATCAACGTCATTGTTGGCGGGCTGGAACCCAGCGGGAGAGCGTGGGGATTGGAACGCCGAGATGATGGTCCTCTCTCTTTGTTCAGGTCCCTGCGTAGTCATTCGCAGCCTTCATTTTCATGGTGAACGTTGTCCCTATTGTCGGCTATTCCTGTACTCGCCGGGCGGTCCGAGCCGTCTATAACTTGAGCATTAACAACTCGTCGTCGAACTGTGAGGCGACGTTTTCACGAAAGATACCGGGAGCACGGTTTCATCTTGACGCAAGATAGACCACACTAAAGAGTGTTGGTCTCCAGTCAACCGGCGGGACGCGACCCAACTTTATGGGGATACCAAAATTAAAATCAAATATAAACTGCTATCTGCTATCTGCTATCTGCTATCTGCTATCTGCTATCTGCTATCTGCTATTGCCGTATTCGCGCTCCTGAGCGCGGGCGCACAAGCAGCTTCGGCAACTGAAATGGATAACAGCGCCGTCGCCGCCGAAAGCGCACAAGCAGCAATGTTATCTGACGAGGTTGCGCTAATTGCGGAGGATAACCGTGACAGAAGCATTCAGAGCGCATCCGGTTACGTTGCCACTGGACTCGCATTCGATTTGGCAGAAGGCGACCAGTTTGTCGTTGACGGCAGCGGGCAGTCAGCGACGCTGTCCAACGCCGAAGGCCAAATACTCCTATCGCTAGAGGCTCCTTCGCTGACGCGTGGGGGCGGCACCGAAACATTGCCAGCCAAATTCAGTGTTCTCGACAACGTCTTGCAAGTAGTTCCGCTTGACGCGACTGCCGGTCAAACTTCGTTGAACCAGCATGCCTCCTGCTTCGAGAGCTGGCTCGCCGGTTTCATCGTTGGGGTGTCAGGAGAGCTTCTCGTTTGTCTCCCCATCGGTTTGGCATTCGCTCCCGCTGGCGTTGCTTGCGCCGTTGGTCTGGCTGGTTTTACTGCAGCGCTAGACTTTAGCCGGTCCTGCGGCTAGCGGAAAGAATCGGATATGACCATGACTAAGAAACGCCTGACGCCACTCGAACGCCTAAACGATCCCAACGAGATCCTCAAATTGTTTGCGTGGACGGAACTCGCATGGTTTGTGGGAATTCTCATCGGAAACTGGATAAAATCGCTATATTCCAACGAATCATTCTTTGATTTAATCCCGGAATACCTGCTATTTGGCTGGGTGCCGGCTGCGATCGCCATCGCAATCGTGGGGATCATCCTTTTCAAACGCGCGGAACGAAAATCCGCTAGGGGCCAGAAGGAATAAGGTCCGCAGGCAGACCCAAGCTGTATAACGGGTTCTTAAGAGACTGCTCGAGAAAATTGCAAGGTAGATCGTCGTCGAATCCAGGGGCATACGATACGTCCCCGCCTTCAACGCCAATGAGGCTCCCGTTCCAGGTGATTGCCGATCCTGAATCGCCTGGAACGGAGCACATGTCGATCATCATGACCACCGTGCCATCGACTTGTCCAGGGCCAATAACTAACCCGCAATCTTCTGCAACTTGGGTTCCGGCTTTACAAGCTTCTTTGCCTGCTTCTGGAAAGTCAGATGTTGCGTATTGGGGGAGTCGAATTGACTCGGGGGCCCGCAACAAAGCGAGGTCGTAAGTTTCGAACCGCTTAATCACTGGCAACGGAGCGGAGAGCGAAGGCGCTTCGACAGAATCCTCTGTACCTATACAGTGCAGTGCAGTTATGAGTGCACGCTCGTTTTTGTAGATGATTTCTGCAGAGACTGTGCAAGAGCCGACATCAGGATTTTCTATTAGCAATGACTGGAGTTGTTTGGCATTATCCCCTGACGAACAACTCGAGGTCAGTAGGCCAGCTGAAAGTACGAGAAGAAATATAGCTTTACGCGATGACATGAATAGATCCCTCCCAAACGCATCAGTTCTGTCACTCAAGACTAGGCTAAGGACTCCTTACTGTTTGATTGATTCCAACGCTGTCCTGCCACGGGGTCCGCTTCTGCCGACATGATCGGGGTTTGAGTAGTAATGGATAGAAACGTCCGCTTATGCTTGAAGTCGTTACGCAGGCTGCGGTTTTCTGCCGATGCTTTCTTTGTTGAGGTGTCCGTAGATGGTTGATCGTTGCGTCTTGAGTAGGTACGCGATCTATTGGACGGTGTAGTTGCCGGCGTTGTAAAGTTCTTGGGCGCGGAGGGCGCGGAGGGCGTGCTTGGGTGTGAGTTTGGGCTTTCGGCCACCTTTTCGCCCTCGGGCCCGCGCGGCGTTAAGCCCGTCGCGGGTGTTGGCGATGATGAGTTCTCGTTGCACTTCTGCCAGGACGGAGGGCATCCCGAACATGGCTCTGCCTTCTGCTGTGGTGGTGTCGATGCTTTGCTCAAGCACGCGCAGACCGACGCCGCGTTCTTGGAGGGCAGCGCCGAGGGTGACCAGGTGCAACGCGGATCGGCCAAGGCGGTCGAGGCGGGTGATGACGAGTTGGTCACCACGCCTGTTGGCCGAAGCGAGGGCTTTGTCGAGTTCGGGGCGGGATGCATTGGCCCGCTGGCGCGATCCAGGTAGATATCTGCCGGGTCGACGCCGGCGCGGGTGAGGGCATCAATTTGGTGGTCAGGATTTTGGTCTACGGTGGAGACGCGCGCGTAGCCCTAGTGCTCCGCTGTGGCGGAGGCGACATCTTTTGGCTTCGGTCAACTTGTCTCCGTCGCCTTACTCGTTTGCACACCCCGACTAGTAGCGGCACGATTGCTTCTGACTATCCAGCCTCACGACAGCGACAATGAAATTGCGAAAGTACGATACGGAAAACTCGACAAAGGGTTCAGCTCGACGTGCGCACGTTGTGCAAACCGCCTCTAGAACAATCCGCCTATCTGTTCGAATACCGCGTAGCCAAAAGGCTGAGGAAGTTACGGATGTAGTTGGAACGCGGCCTGCGAGGCTTTGTTTGGTTATTCAACCCTCCAAATGATCCGTGTCGATCCGTTTGGTAGCTTGCGAGCTCGTGGCGGTGGTTCTACTTATCGACGGCGGCGCGCCGCCCCTGCCACGCCGGACACCCGCCCGCACCACTGCAACGACATCGTCGACCGGCACCGGAAAGTGGACCGCCGGGCTTCTTCTGAAACCACTCGAAGACCGTCGGAGCATTGAGATGGTCGCGAGCCGATAGTCAACGGTAACGACTTGGAATCCCGCTGCGGCCAGCGATCGAGCGACGTCATGAGACTCTGGCTGGTCAAGGTTGCCTTTGAAGAATCCACCTCCGTGAATCCACACGATCGGCGCGGATCTGACTGGAGTCATGCCGATAGGCGACGAATAGCGTCGGACGGGTATAGGGCCGTGGAAACCCTGGATCACGCTGTCGATCCAGTGGACAGGCTTCATGCTTTGATCGCGCGGCTCACGTTCTCACCGCGTCGAGCCCGACATGCGCCGAAACCATGCTTCGTCGCCTTGCCGCCAGTGCAAACGGGACGACAGAACACTGGTGCAGCTACGGGATGCTGCCAGCTTCGTGCAGACTCGACTCACGTCAGCACCGGCTGACGATTCGCTGCCCTGCGTATACCAACAACGGCAAGGACGAGTAAAGCGACCCCGCTCACGGCGTAAAGGACTGCGCCTGTGGGTACGTGGACGCCACCCGACACGGCGAACGTATCCGCGACATCCATCCCAAGCGAAAACGACCCCACGAAGTATGCAGGTGCCCCACCAACAATCACCAAGAGATGGCCCATGATTACGGGAGCGCGTCCGACCCGTCCAGTAAGTCCGAGGACGCTCAGGACCAGGGCCAGCACGAGGCCAACAGAACCCCACACAATCAAGCCAATCACGGAGCCAACGACGTCCACTCCCGCGTCACCAAGTCCCGCAACGATCTGCTGATACCTGAGCCCGGGGACGGCGGCTTCTGGATCCCACACGGCAATCGTCAACACCATCACCGCCGCATACGCACCCACGATGACCGGCCCCACCCACAATGAAATACGATTCCCCATTCCTGCACACTAGCGCGAGACCTAACCACACTGCCGAGCGCTTCTTTCCCCGTCTGCCGCCATGGCGCGGGGCGCCCGCAAGGGGAACCCTATGCGGGACGCTTCGACACGTTGCGCCTTCCACTGGCATAGGCGGGAGGAACAGTAGCCACCGGCGAGACGATCACCCACTCATTGGATTGCCGTGCAATACGTGTGTATTGTTTAGGAATACACACGTACTGTAGGGCAACACAGGAAGCCGGAGGCTGAGATGAACTTATCCGCACCGCTCGCCTCGTTCATGCATGGCTTAGACGCTGTGACCTTGCGCGTCATCGCCAGGGCTGGCGCGCAACTCTCCGGCCGACAGATCGCCCGTCTCGCCGGAAGGGGAACACCAGCCAACATCCGGTTGTCTCTCCTTCGGCTAGTGGACATCGGGCTCGTGACCATGGTTCCAGCGCCACACGCGACTATGTATTCGGCCAACCGATTGCACGTCCTCTGGCCGGCCGTGGAGATCGCGATGGACGCACGCCAGGAACTGACCAGGCGAATTGCGGCGTTCGCCGACAGGAACGCGCCCGACGGTGTCACGGTAGCCCTCTACGGATCCGTGGCACGCGGAGAGTCAACCAGTAAGAGCGACATAGACCTTCTCATCGTCTTTCCTGATGCCGTCCCCCTCGACGACCGTGACGAATTCGTCACCGGGCTCAGGGACAGCGTGCAGCTGTGGACCGGCAATGATGCTCAGATCTACGATCTGACTGAATCAGCATTGACCACACAAAGTACCGAGAACGATCCGATCGTCGACAGCTGGGTCAGTGACGGGATCATCGTCTTCGGGAACACCCGCTTGGGCATGAGGAGAGCGCCATGAGAATCACACAGATGACGGCGCAGGAAGTGCGTATCCGCGCCGAACACGCCCGCGACTCCCTCCTCACCGCCCAGGCCCGATTCGAGCCGGGAGGGCCGATGGCGTCGAACAATACGACCGGTCTCAATGCCGTGAACGCCGGTATTGCAGCGGCCGACGCTATCTGCGGCTCGAAACTGGGGTACCGCTCAAGCGGGCAAGACCACAGGCAGGCCATTGGCCTCCTGAGTCAGGCGCTCCCCGAGAAGAAGACAGCAGCACGAGACCTGGGAAGACTGCTCGAAGCGAAAACCCTCACATCGTACGGGGCGAGCCACATCACCGAAGCCAGGGCCAGCGAACTCCTCAAGTACGCAACTCGGCTGGTTGATCACATGGACTCTGTCCTCGCATCCTGACCACAGCTCGACCGCAGGTCCGGACCCACCTCACGTCAGTGCCAGAAGCCGAACCCGTTATGGGAATCGGACCCGTGATGTCATAGAGATGGATTGACTAGGTTTCGGTGGGGTTGTTACGCGCCGATCTCGGTGAGGAGGACGCGCTGCTCCTGCTGGGTGAGGCCGGATCGGCGTTCCCGATCGAGTCCGCGAGCCCGTTCATCCTTCAGCACATCCTGGAGAGTGTTCAGCAGGGAACGCTCGGTTCCGCCTGCCTGGACAAACCGGCTGCGGCTGCGCCGAGCGAAGGCGGCGTCGCTGCAGGGAAGCCACAGCGGCAAGGACCGCGGGCCAGCCCAGCAATTGATACCGTGCGCGGTCAGCCAGTCGTCTTCGGCCATGATGAGTTCGCCCGTATGGCCTGCAACCCCGGCGGCGGCCAGCAGAACCATGGACAGATCACGTTCGCTTCCAATGACGTTGTAGATTCCGGCCAGGCCGTGCTGTCCCGCACTAATGAGCCACTCAGCAAGATCCCGGACATCGATGAACTGCACGTACCGATCTTTAGCATTCGGCACGAGAATGGGTTCTTCCGGTGCAGCGGCAAACCTAGATACCCAATAGCCGAAACGGTCACTCATATCACCTGGCCCCACGATCAGGCCCGGTCGCGCAATCAGAAGACGATCGCCAACCGCCGCTATTGAGGCGCGTTCGGCGGCGACTTTCGCCTGCGCGTAATCATCGAGGTCGACTGGCTCGACAAGAATGGCGTCCTCATCAGCACCTGGTTCAGTATTGGTCGCATACACGGAAACGGAGGAGACCAGGGTCCAATGCGCCGTGCTGCCGGCCAACGCTTCGAGCGCTCCAGTAACAAGGTGCGCGTCATAGCTGAGCTCAATGATCTCGTCCCAAGATTCACGCGCGACAAGATCGTAGGCGTGAGGCGATCGCCTGTCGGAGCGGACGAACGTCACCCCGCGGGGAGCGGATCCAGATTCACCGCGAGCCAAGCACGTCACGTCCTGACCTTGGCACGCCAATTGCTCGGCTATCTCTCGACCAAGCCAGGCAGTTCCCCCGAGAATAAGCGTGCGAGTCATGACCACAGTCAATCGCACAACCCAAACACAATGATGCCGGATTCGCTCTGAGCACAGCAGCTCTAAACCAATATCGTCGCGAGGTGGCAAACATGTTGCGATGTTGCAGCCTCCCGTATGGAGAACGTCTTGAGGTACTGGGTTTGGAACGGCCTAGGTGAAGTTGCCCGTTCAATGGGAATCAGTGAGCAGCTGATACATGAAATGGTCTTGCCACCGGCCCGCAATCTTCAGGTATTCGGGTGCAGTACCGTAGCGCACGAAGCCCACACGTTCGAGGATTCGTTGGGAGCGCGCGTTGGGGATCAGCGTCTCGGCCTGAATCCTGTGCAGACCCAATTCTTTGAATGCCACCGCGGTCATTGCTCGAACTGCGTCGGTGGCATAGCCACGTCCATTGCTTTCTTGAGCGACCCAGTAGCCCAGGTTGCAGGACTGAAAAGCTCCGTATGTGATCCCACTGAACGTGATCCGACCTACAACCTGTGAAGCTTCGTCGAGAATCACGTGTGGCACAGCCTCGCCTCGGCTGTGCCGAGCGAGCGCGTTATCAACTTCCGCCTGCTGACCTGCAACCGTGAAGTAGGGGTCCGCGCGGACTGGATCCCATGGAGCTAAGAAAAGCCGGCTGGATAGCTGAAGCTCGACAAGGCGCTCCACATCGTTGACGGATATGAGTCGAGTAATAGCAGGCATTCGAGAATGCTCCCACATGCGAGGCAAATCATCCGCGTCCGCAAGGGGGACGTTGAACGACACAGATTTAGGGCCACAGCACCCGTCGGCCGATTTCGCCGACGCTGTGTCACAGAGGAACCGCAAGTGGGACGGATTCAGCTCATCCTTGCCCTGGAACCGCGCGCTATAGACGCGGTGCGAGATTCACGATGACTAGTTCATCGTCTGTTGTGGTTGCCCGACTAATGCAGGTCCCATCGGGTGCCCACACTGCGGAGCCGCCAGCGGAGCGTTGACCAAGAGGGTGACCTCCAGTGTTTGCCGCGAGTGAATACATTCTGTGGTCGACAGCGCGAGCGGCCATCCGAACATCCAGTTTTCGTTGTTCACCGTCGGTGTAAAGAACGGATGCCGCATACAGGTCGGCCCCGTTCTCGGCCGCGGTAATGGCGTGCGACGGCCATGCGGTATCAACACACACAGCCAACGCCACACGCCATGCGTCGATGCTCATCATTGTCGGCCCGGTGCCAGATTCGAAGTAGTTAATTTCGTCGCCGTGCAAGTGCGTTTTGGGGGCAACACCGATGGCGCGGTCTGGCCCGATTGCCAAGGATGCCAGATAGCGTCTCCCTGCCATCAGTACCGGTGCTCCGACGACCGCCGTGACGTTCAGTTGGGCACAAATATCCTGCAGCGCATCCAGGCGGTCATCCTCTGGAGAAAACCATCGATCGGAGTGAGCCAGTTGAGGCAGGTCGTAACCGGTCAACGACAACTCAGGAAAAACGATCAGCCGAACATTGCGCTCGCTCGCTGAATGGATTACCCGCAGAGTCTTCGAGATGTTCTCCCCGATCATTCCAACAGCGGAATTCATTTGCGCTGCGGCAACGATGAGCGAATTCATGGGCGGCACTGCTGAAATTTTGCTCACCGTTGAGCATTACATGACTTTCTCCCCACTCAAGCCATGCAACGACTATTGTCAGAGCCAGAAAAACCCATCGTTGCGACGACCAGTTGAATCCGCCGAACCCTCAAAGGGACGCTGCTGTCGAAAATGAACGAGCAGTTGGCGGCCATCGCGGGCGGTCACGTTGGCCGTCCGCGATCAGATTGGCTATGGAAATGCCTGGCTGCAATAGTCAGGAGATGATCCAACGCACTCTTCAGACCAAACGGTTGGCTCTTGTTCTCCTGGGAGAGGAACACCTCGAATTCGAGGTCACCCTGGACGCACATCCCGACGTCATGCGTTACCTCGGTACTGGCGAGCCGCGGGAGCGATTGGAAGTTGAGGAACACCATCAAGTTCGTATCGACGAAGCGCGAAACGGTCTCGGTTTCTGGGCGGGTTTTGTTGGTGCAGACTTCGTCGGTTGGTGGCGCCTCACGCTGGAGGACGATGATGAGCGAGGACAAGCAGAACTGGGGTATCGGTTGTTACCGGATTTCTGGCGCCAAGGATTGAGCGTGGCGTCGTGAACTGTCAGTGAGTCTTGGAGACGGCGCTCGGCAACGAGAAGCGGGTGTGGTCCGGGCTCTCGACCCGACCATACCCGCTGACCGTCTTCTAGGTCAGAAGCCGCTGACGTTGAGCCGTCCGCCGGTGACCGTCTTGCCGCTGAGGGAGGCCGTCGGGACGACCGAGCTCAGGATCGCGCTCTTGATCTGCGCCGCTGTCGCACCGGGGTGCGTGGCGGCGTAAAGGGCGGCCGCGCCCGTGACGTGTGGCGTGGCCATTGAGGTGCCGTTGTAGGACGAGTAGGTGTTGAAGGCGGTCGTCGACCAGACACCGACTCCGGGGGCGCCGAGGTCGACGGTCTTGGCGCCGTACTGGCTGAAGGACGCCAGCGCCCCATTGCGGTCGATGGCGGCGACTGCGATAACGTTGGCGACGTCGTAGTTGGACGGGTAGGACGCCGTCGTGTCGTTGTTCGTGCCGCTGTTGCCGGCGGCCGCGACGAACAGGATGTTCGCGGCGTTGGCGCGCGTGATGGCGTCGAGCAGGGTCTGGGAGAAGGCGCCGCCGCCCCAGCTGTTGTTGGTCGCCACGATGTTCAGGCCGTGGCGGGTCTTGAGGTCGGTGAAGTAGTCGACCGACTTGACCGCGTCGGCCAGGGATCCGCCCTGGCGGCCGAGGAACTTGCCGCTGATCAAGGTCACGTCCCAGTTCATGCCGGCTACGCCTTGCCCGTTGTTGGCCTTGGCGCCGATGGTCCCGGACACGTGCGTGCCGTGGTTGTCGAGCGAGCCTCTGGAGCCACCGTCATAGATGGTGTTGTCGCTGTTGGCGAAGTCCCAGCCGTTGACGTCGTCGACGTAGCCGTTGCCGTCGTTGTCCACGCCGTCCGCTGCGGTCTCGTAGGGGTTGGTCCAGACCTGCCCGGAGAGCTCGGGGTGGGTGTACTGGATGCCCTCGTCGATGATCCCGACGTAGACGCTCTTCGACCCCGTGTGGCCGGCGGTCCAGGCCTCGGCAGCCTGGCTGCCGTAGGCGTTGGCGGGGGTCGAGGCGTCGCCGTACATGCCCCAGAGGTCCTGGGAGGTATTGGTGCTGGTGAAGATGGGGTCGGTGGCGGTGGCCTGGTGGGTCAGGACGTAGTTCGGCTCGGCGTAGGCGACGGCGGGGTCACTCTTCAGCTGCGCGATCGCCTGGTTCAGGTTCTTGCCCTGCGGCAGACGGACGAGCTCGACCTCGGTGCGGTCGGCGGCCGCGGCGACGATCCGTTCGGCGAAGTGGGCCGAGGCTTGCCCGCGGGCACGCTCGCGCTGGTCGGCGGAGGCGCCGGCCACGTAGCCGACGACGAGCTCGCCGGGGACTGCGGCAGCAGCGGTACCGTTGGCTTGTGGGGCGGGAGCGGCCGAAGCGGGCGTGCTAAGGGCCAGTCCGGTCATGCCGATCAAGATCGCCGACGAGGCAGCCGCTGCGGTGAAGAGCTTGAGACGCATCTGTTCCGAAAATCTTTTGAGCATGAAAAATCCTTTTCCTTGCGGGTAGTGGATTGCCAAGTAGTCACCAATGACTTTGCCCATATTGAGCGTTCAACACAGGTGCAATTGAAAGGTATGACTTGCCGCAGATGATCACACGTCGGCTCATGAGGGGACTGCGCTTCGCGGGCTGCTGTGATATGGCCCAATGTTCAGCCTTGGGGGTCAGTGGCACCGCCCTCTACTTCCTGCCGCGCCTCCACGCGATGCCCGAGCCCAGCCTCGCCGTCCTATCCGCCCTGGGCAGCGCGCCACCCAGATACGACTTCCCCGACCCGGTGAACCCTTGGAAGACGACGTTCTGCTGCCGGCCCACGAAGGGCAGGTGCCGAGCAGGGCCAGGAGCTGCCGGTTCAGGGTCGCACTCGTCGAGCAAGTCGATGCGGCGCAGGTCAGCGTTCGGGTAACGCAGCCCCGCCCGCCGGATCAGACCCGCGACCATGGAGTCCGTGAACGACGAGTAGACGTCATCCACCGCCAACCGGACGCGGTCCTCGAACGGCAACCCGATGCTGAGCGTCTCGCCCTGGGCGTCAATCGCCTCCAGTAGCTCGCCGGCGTTCATCTCGCGGAGGTTCCGTTGGTCTCCCCCTTCCAGCCGGCTCATCACTTCCCGCCCGGGTAGGAGGCGCTGCCCGTTTCTACCGCCAGCGGACAGAGCTGTTTCGCCGAACACAGCGGCAGCCTGGGGTGAGGAATCTACCTCTGAGCCGCGTCGGCGCACCGAAGGAAGTAGCAGCCGGTGTTCGGCGCCCGTGATCAGAGTCACAACGGATTGATCAACCATGGCCCAAGATTAGACGGCATCGTAGACGCGGAGGCATCCCGCGAACTGGTCCGCGGAGAAACGGCTAAAGGGTCTTCAAAACCCGTAGCTACAGGCTCGCGCTCATTTCGAGAAGTCGGGCGCGATCGCGTTGGTAGAGTGCGGCGTGTTCGATGAAGTCATTGCGACCTGTGTCGGCAGCACGTTGATCCGTGAAAATGGCCAGATCCTCCATTCGATCCGCTGCCGTACGGAGGACGGCGGCCTGGTCGAAGTCATATCCGTAGGAACGAATGAGTGCATCGAGCCGACCGGGGCGAGCATCCTCTCCTGGAACGTCATGGTCTGTGTACTCGCCGAGCGGTACGAGCCGATATGCGAGGTAAGCGAGATCCCAAATCCGAGGCCCCGGAGAAGCCATGTCGACGTCGATAAGTCCCGTGATGTGCCCGTCTTGGAAGACCATGTTGTAGGGAGCGACGGCGTTCAGGCACACCACCTCGATTGGCTCGTGCGCCGGCAGCTGCCACGTGGCGGCCCGGTGTGCGAGTGGTGCGTCGGCGTCATGTACCCGTCGGAGCAAAGATCCAGCCTCGTGCAGGATCGTCGGCGACCAGATCCAGCTTGGGGTTGGGTAGTTGCCGACGATTCCAGGGAGGTAGGAGAGCACTTCGCGGCCCTGCTCGTCTAGGCCGAAGGGCTCGGGTACTTCCGTCACTCCCGCCGCGCGGAGTGTAATCAGGAGTTGATGCACCGCGAGAGTCCATAGTCCTGCTGGGCGGTGAACCGTGTCGCCTACCCGCACGATCGTGCTCGAGTTTCCCCCGGCTTACACCTCTTCATCCATCCTTCCAACCTAAAGGCTTTAAGCGGAACCCACTACGGGACGCTGATGCTCGCCGGTCGATTTAGGCGTGGCACGACTGCACAAACCGGCACAGCCACCACTGGCCACGTCGGTGCGGTCAGTCTCGCCACTCAGCGCCGAGGTGGCGGGCGAAAAATTTCGCAGTGTACGGGCGCCGCTTGCTGATGCCTTGCATTGCCCGGTATATTGCTATGCATGGGTATAGCCGAAGATAAAGTCCTCACGAACCTCCGTAAGGGTGTCTTAGAATTCTGCCTGCTCGCGCTGCTGCGCGACGGCGAATGGTATGGCCTGGACATCGCCCGGCGCCTCAGTGAGCAAAGACTCCTCGCCGGCGAAGGAACCGTCTACCCGCTCTTATCCAGACTGCGCCGATCGGGCTTGGTCACGACGGAGTGGAGCGAATCCGACGTCGGTCGCCCTCGACGGTATTACACGCTCACCGATCTCGGCCGCGAAAATTTGCGGGCCTTTTCGGCGGTGTGGGGTCCGTTTCGACACACGGTTGACACCATTTTGGAGACAAAGCCATGAACTTGAACACCAACCCACCTTCGACACAAGAGACCCGCTACCTGGCGCAGCTCGCCGCAGAACTGACGAGTGTGCCCAAGCAATATCGTGCCGACGTCCTCGACGGCATCCAAACTCACATCCACGACGCTCTCGAACGTGCGGACTCGGACCTAGGCACGATCCTTCACCAGCTCGGCACGCCGTCCATCGTGGCAGCCCAGGCAATGCAAGACCTGGTCGAGGAGTCGGATCTTGCCGGACCTCCACTGGTCTCACACCGCAATCGAAGACTGCAGATATGGGCCTTCGCCCTCGCCCTGCTCGTGGTCCTTATGGAGATCTTTCTGTCACCTCCGGACCTGACTGTGAAGATCCTGCCGTCCTTCTTTCCTCCGCTGGCACTCACGCTCATCCCGCTCCTCACGAGGGGGCCAAACCGGCACCGGGTATCAGCTATCTGCACTGTCTTACTGACGATATTTCTGCTCACCGCACTGATCTTAAGTTTCACATTGAGCGCCTTCGCGTACCCCGTAACGCTCCTCCTCATCCCGACGCAGACGATGGTCTTCATTTACATCCCGATGCTCGCATTGGCAGTGATCCCACTCATCGGTCGCCGCCAGTAGTCTGCGGGCGTCGAACGTCATCCTGCAGGACGCCCGGCTCCATTCCCGCGAGGGGAACTTTCTACGGTACGTAGGGTTTCTAAGTCGCACGTCTTCCCTCTTTCCTCATTGGGAACTCGTAGGGCGATCAGTCCAGGTCGGGTCATCTCGCCAAGCCACCCTTGAGCGCAGTCCTTTGCGATGGGAGATTCCCGGTCGTCGTGTAGGTGACGGGCGAGAGATTCTCGCCGAGCCGAGCCGAGCCGCGCCCCGGCTCGATAGCGACCAACTCATTGGCAATCCGTTGCACCTTGCTGCCGGCGCGAGTCGCATCGAGCAGAGAGCGCCCCTTTGTTGAGAGAGCGTCGATATCGAATCCGGGCAAAAAAATAGTACTCATCAGGCTCGAAATTTCGGAAGCAGTTACCAGCTAGCGTTGAATTATGTATTCATACAATTTCTACGGCGTCGCCGCAATGGCCGGAATAGTCGCAGCGTATATCCTCTGCTTCGTGCTTTTGGCTTTGCTTGGGCGATTGATACTCGTTGCAACCCAAGCACTCCGCGCTTATACCCTGGCCAAGAATCTGCAGTTGGATCTGCTACTCGAGGACACAAATGACGAAGACCTAAAAAAGCAGGCCATCTAAAGAAGACCACCGCGGTGGCCACGTTCCGTCCCGTACACGGGGCCGGCTTACAAAACAGAATACGTAACACGCCGAGGGTCGGCGAAGTCATTGATGTTTTCCGTCGACGGGGTCGCGGGGTTTGTTCCAGGTGTAGTCGCCATTCCGGTTGATGTGCTCCCAACATCCCTTTCAGTTCACGGGGACTGGACCACGCGACTAGCCGACTTGCGCCCGTACCGCGAGCGGAACCCCCTACGGGCGCCCGTACCCCTGGGCCTGCCGCCGATGCAGGCGTGGCCGGAAGAGGAGGGAACGGAATGCGCGCAGATACTCTGGGACGGTGATTACAAACAATTCCGTCTCTATCCGCGCGGTCCAAACCTCAGACTCGTCCCAGTGGGCTGAGCTCTATCGGGGCTATCGAGACTTCTACGAGCTGTCTCCCGATGACAGCATCGTTGATCGTGTCTGGACCTGGATCAATGACGACTCGAATGAAGTCAATGCCTTCGTCGCCACCTCCGGGGATCGACTCGTGGGGCTCGCGCACTACCGTCGATTTTCTCGTCCCTCGACGGGCAGCGTGGGTATCTACCTCGACGATCTGTTCACGGACTCGACAGCTCGGGGAGCCGGCGTTGGGCGGGCGCTACTGAGCGAACTCTCCGCGCTGGCTGAACGCGAAGGGCGCTCAGTCGTTCGCTGGATCACGGCAGAAGACAATACTCGGGCCCGCCGCCTCTATGATTTGACCGCCACGCCTACAAAGTGGGTTACGTATGATCTTGCGCCAGGGGCACTCTGACAGCGCGCCATCGCTGTCCTCCTCGACTCTGTAAAACGAATGCCCTAGTGCGATTGGGAGACCTCGCAGCTTCGCCGACGCGCCTTAAACGATATGGCACGGCCTAAATCAACACGGCCCGCGTTATAAACCAACTCCACAGGGAGACTTGGGACCAGTGATCGGTGGCTTTATGTTCATTCCCGAAAGGGGAACCTTTTACGGGACCCTTGTGGGCCGTGGCCGGCGAATCGATACTGCCCCGGATTTACAAGCCAGGAATGCTGTCAAGTCCCACGAGCTAGATCTGGTCGAACCGTCCGATTTCGGCGGGCACGCCGACATTCGGGTTACTTCCGAGCAAGCGGATGAGCCCGGTAGTTCGCGGAGATTCGAAGGAGGTCATCGGTTCGTCATCCATCTCAGCAAACAGTTCGAAACGACGCCCACGCGATTGCTCTGCGACCCATCGGAGCACCTTCTCGACGTCTCCGACGTCAGTGAGGACATAGGCGTCCAGGTTCCACGCCATCCTCGGTGACTGTCGTTGCCAGAAGTTCACGCGATAGGTAGGAAACTCAACTGAAATCCGTGGTTCCGCATGAACTGTTTCCATTGGGCGCATGCCCATCACCGTACTGGTGTGAGTCGGAGATCCGTTGGATTGTGTGGCCCCGGATAGGGAACCCTTTACGGGACGAGGGCCGCTTGGATCCGGTTACTGCGCCTTAAGCGTGTTTCGACTGAATGTCGCGGGCCCAGTCGATTATTAGTCCTAACCCGTCCGCGAAGCCTGGCTCGTTCGGACGGTTTAGGAAAGCGTGGAAGGTCTCGGGAAGTACGTGGTAGCTCGATGCGATCCCGGCAACTGAAAGCTCTCGGGCGAACTGACCGCCGGACGCGCGCATCGAGTCGCGGTCCGCGTCGATCATGAGCGTCGGAGGGAAGTCGTGCAGGGGGTGGCCCCCTGGAAATGCGTGCGCTTCCAACATTGCGCTCCGCGTGCCCGCGTAGTAGAGATTCGTCAGGTTGAGAAGGGTCGGCGTGTGGACAAAACGTCGTTTGCCACGAAGACGGCGGCGCAGAGTCCGCGCCCGTTTCGGCAGGGCGGCGTGGAACACGCCGTAGGCGAAGAAGACGCCCGCGAGAGGTGCCGCCCCGTCGTCCGCCATGCGAAGCACTGCGCCGGCCGATAGACACGCGCCGGCGCTTGCACCGCCCAGAATCACCCCGTTGGGAGCCTCGCGCTGAACCGCCCGCACCACTGCGACGACATCGTCGACCGGCACCGGAAAGTGGACCGACGGGCTCCTGCCAAAACCACTCGAAGACCGTCGAAATCTTGAAATACTGGCGAGCCGATAATCAACGGTAACGACCTGGAATCCGGCCGAAGCCAGAGATCGCGCTACATCATGAGACTCGGGCTGGTCGAGGCTCCCCTTGAAAAATCCGCCTCCGTGAATCCATACGATCGGCGCGGAACTGGCTGGACTCATGCCGAGGGGCGGCGAATAGCGTCGAACGGGTATGGGGCCGTGAGGCCCTTGGATCACGCTGTCGATCGAGTTGACAGGCTTCATCCTCTGGTCGCGGGGCTTCACGTTCTCACCGCGTCGAGCCCGATATTTGCAGAGAGCGTGTTCCGTCGCCCTTCCGCCAGTGCGGACGGGACGGCAGAACACTGGTGCAGCTTCGGGATGCTGCCAGCTCCGTGCAGACTCGACTCACACCAGGGCCGGCTGGCGATTCGCTGCTCTGCGGATACCGACAACGGCGAGGACGAGTAAAGCAACCCCGCTCACGGCGTAAAGGGTGGCGCCTGTGGGTACGTGGACGCCACCCGACACGGCGAACGTGTCCGCGACGTCTATCCCAAGCGAAAACGAGCCCAAGAAGTAGGCCGGGGCCCCGCCGGCAATCACCAAAAGATGCCCCATAATTACGGGAACGCGTTCGACGCGCGCAGCAAGTCCGAGGATGCTCAGGACCAGGGCCAGCACGAGGCCAACGGAACCCCACACAATCAAGCCAATCACGGAACCAACGACGTCCACTCCCGCATCACCAAGTCCCGCAACAATCTGCTGATACCTGAGCCCCGGGACGGCGGCTTCTGGATCCCACACGGCAATCGTCAACACCATCACCGCCGCATACACACCCACAATGACCGGCCCCACCCACAATGAAATACGATTCCCCATGCCTGCACTTTAGCGCGAGACCGCACCACGCTATCGGGCACTTCTCTCCCCTTCGGCCGCCGTGGCGCGGGACGCCAGTAGGGGGGGGCGGACACCGCGACAGATCTGGCGCCAAGTAACCCAGCGACGACGCACACTGGGGAACCGTTCGAGGTCTTCTCGGTGACGAGACTTACAAACGACCGCAGCGTTGGCCCAGCGAGCCCGCCCCGCCGGCGGTCCCCGCATGTCGTCGAGGCGTCTAGTCTGGCAACGTGACGATGCTGACGCCGACGGCCGCCCGAGCATTCTGGCTGGCACTCCTGGACAATGCGGCGCGGAGCATCATTGATGCGGACGCCCTGTTCCCATCACCGCGCGCGCAGTCACTGGTTGTACTTGCACAGGAGGAAGTGGGCAAGGCGGTCTGGGTCTACAAATCGTTCCATAACGCCTGGAACGGCGGCGACGATACGCCGCGCGAGGTGCCTGAACTGCGCAACAAGGGGCTGAATCACCTCGCAAAGCTCATAGAAGCCACCGACTTCTTGACCGCAATGGTCGAAGTCCCGGGATTTTCGCAGGCCGTGGACATCGAAATCGCGAGGGCCCACGCCCCCAATGCGCTGGACGCCTATCTGAACGGCCTCGCCCAGGAGGACAACGAGGCGAAGAAGAGGGGCTTCTACGTCGATCTCCGAGCCGACGGCTCGTTCACGGTGCCGCATGAGATCGACAGGCCACTCCTGAGGTTTCAGATCTGGGAGGCCGCGGACATGATCCAGTGGTTCCTCGTCGAAGACCGTATGCGAGCCAGCCTTACGGGCAGGCAGTCCTCCCCGACCGAGGACGTTGAGGCACTGCTCGTAGCTGTCTTGGCTCGCGGCTCGGACGATTAGGTCGGCCCACCTACGTCACATGGGTATAACCGCATATTCCCATGTGACATGCAGCCGCCCGTTATAGCGGGCGTCCGCAAGCCGGACGGCGAGTGGGACACGCAAACGGCCGATCGGCGACTTTCATCCGTTCCCGAAAGGGGAACGCTGAGCGGGACGAGTCCGGTTCCCCGTGCAGGATCAGGTGCTGAGCCGGGCGGGGGCTAGAGTCCGATCACGGAGTAACAGCGTTCGATGCCTGAGGTAGCCTGACCCCACTCGCTGCTGGCGACACGTTCCTGGTGAGCTTCAAAAGCGACTGCGTGCTCGAAGCACTCCTCGACCTGCCACACCAGCGGATCGCTCGTCGCGGTTACGTTGAACGAACGGCATCCCGGTTCGGCGCGGGTCAGGGCAAGGTGCAGTGGAAGGTGATCCCGAACAGTGTCCGCCTGATCCTGGGTGTGGCAAACAAGCTGTCCGCTCAGGCGTACCGCGCTGTCGCGGAGCGTCTTTTTCATCTTGTAATTGGTCAGCGGCACGCCGCCCCTCACTGGGTACTGTTCTACCTCGACGGTGAATCCGTGGCGCTCGAAGAAGGGTCGGGCTGTGATGCTGACGTCGGCTGTCAGTTCGGTCAGCTGCGCCGTGCGCGCGTGGGTCTCCACGCGGGCGATCAGTTGTCGTGCTACCCCTTGTCGCTGGTATCGGGGCGCGACGAACAGCATGTCGATATACCCAGCAGAATTCACGTCGGAGAAGCCTGCTGGTGCACCATCCACGGTCGCCACGTAACTGTTTCGCTCCTGCATCGACGCATGCCAGGTGGGCAGATCTCGCGTTTCTGGCCGAGCCCACGCCTGAATCTGCTCCGGCGAGTAGTCGGCGGCAACGGTCTCGGTCACCGCAGCAAGGAAAATTGCCAAAGTGTCTGCGGCATCCGCGTGACTATAGGAGCGGATGACAACGGCTTGCGTATTCGTGCTCTTGTTCAATTCCACAGAACTAGCATCTCACCGCGACTGGTCCTGACCTCGCGGCACGTACGGGGTCCCAGCAACCGGAAGGTTTGCGGTGCTTGAAATGGACTTAGCCAACAAATCTAGCCCGGTGCAGGCTGGTTAGGAGCGTCTGTATACCGATGCCATAGGCATTTATACCGGCTGGGCGACGGCGATCGTGCAAGATAAACGAATGGGTACCACCGGATTCTTTGCAGACAAGCCCACCATCGCAGGCGGCCGCGTGTTCTTGCGATCGTTTAGGGCAGGTGACATTGACGCGATGGGAGTGATTCTTGCGGACCCGGAAGTGCTCATACTCACGGGGAGCGTTCACACTACGGCAGAAGCGCATGGTCGCACAGCCGTCCTCGACTCGGCCACGCGCCGTTGGTACGAGACGCGCGCGGAGCAACCCGACCGCCTTGATCTCGCGATCATCGATCAGGCGTCGTCCACCTGCGTGGGCGAAGTAGTCCTGAATGAACTCAACCCGGACAATGACAGCTGCAGCTTTCGAATTCTCATCGGCCCCACAGGGCGCGACCGCGGTCTCGGCACCGAGGCCACACGGCTCATCACTCAGCATGCGTTTCAAACAACGACATTGCACCGTATCGAACTCGAAGTCTTCGCCTTCAACCCCCGCGCGCAGCACGTGTATGAACGCAGCGGCTTCACATTCGAGGGCAAGCGTCGCGATGCCCACAAATTCGACGGCGACTATATCGACGCACTCACCATGTCGATCCTCCGGTCCGAGAACCACGCGGACACACCCGACTAGAAGTCTCGGGCGCAAGACAGGACGAAAGGATCCTGCAATTACCCGCAGGGGAACCCTCTACGGGACACGGTTCGAGTGCTGGATGGCTCAGACGCGGGACCGGCACGGTGGCGGTCTGGGGCCGCGAGAAGAGAGTGGGAGGCCGTCAGGCTGCGGTTGTTGACCCTGCTCGGTGTGTTTCAAAGACCATGATCGGCGAGCCGTCGGTAGAGGGTGTTCGGTTCCAGTCGCTCCATACGCCGTCGACGACAAACCCGGCCTCGCGCAGTTGTTGTTCGATGAGCTGGCGTTCTCTGAAGGCGAGGGTGAGCTGTTCTGTGATCTGTTCGCCGGTGTCTTCTAACCGGTTGTGCGCAGTCAGGACGATCTGGCCGGGCTCTGTTTCGTTGACGTCACACCATTCCCGAAGCGGCCCGCTGACGGTGTCGCGCAGGGTCGGCTCTGCAGCGGCCCACTTCTCCCAGGCGCGGGCTTGCGGATTACGACTCTCGAATGCCAGCACGCCGCCGTCGCGGAGTGCCTCGCTGATATCCCTCAGGGTCCGTTCCCACTCACTGTCGGGAATGTGTTGCGCGACGTTCCCGGTCATGACGGCGTAGTCGAACGGCTCGGCTGGTATGTCGCGACTGTCCCCGAGCATCCAGCGCACAGATCGGCCATCTGCGCGGTTGGTGGCATACGCGAGCATGTTCGGAGAAGGATCGATTCCGACCACCATGCGAGCAGCCCGGGCGAAAGTCGCCGTCAGGATGCCCGTGCCGCAGCCGAGATCGAGGATGGCTCGCGCGTCGATCTCATCGGCGACCTGCCGGTAGAACTCGTGGTCCGGGCCGTCAGGGTTGTCGTCGTCATAGAGCTCAACGAGTCGCGCGTCGTAGTCGTCCATGCACCCACCATATTGGCTTGGTAGGTAACCGTTCAGCGGTCGCCAAGTGCACGTAGCTCGAACCGGCTGACCTTTAGCGGTCGCCAAGTGCACGTAGCTCGAACCGGCTGACCTTTAGCGGGTGCTGATCGTCGTGCTCGTAAGGGGCACGTCTTGCGGACCTGGCGCCTGAACGTGTACAACCATCTGCACCCGGCGCCCATATCGGTCAAGCCCAAGTTCGCCCTCGATACCGACAAGGGAACGATGAAATTGCGTTGCTGGTTTTTCCTCCACAAAACCGGCGCTCGCGTAGAACGGGGCGTTCCAAGGGATGTCCGCGTAGGTGCGAAGCGAAATACGGTGGTAGCCGCGCTTCTGCGCGTGTCTTTTGGCGGCTTCCACGAGCGCTCGGCCCCAGCCCTTTCGCGCATCTCCCGGTGCTACGGACAGCTGCTCCAAGTGGCAGATGCCGTCGACCTCGAGAACATGGACAAAGCCGGCTACGTGACCGTCGTCGAGCTCGACGACGAGGATGAATCCGGGCTCCGACGCACGAGCAGCGCCCGTGGGTGCGGCAGCCCAGTCAACTAGCTGGAGTTTGTTGATCAAGAGTTGATCAGCGTCGTTTTCAATCTTCTCGATGGCATCGAGGTCTCGCGATTGGGCGAGGCGGACGCTGGCTGCCATGTAACAAGTGTACGGACCGGAACGTCTGGGAGTCGATCGGCCAGTGCGAGCGCGCGGCGCGGTCTCGAGTACCTCATGCCTAAAAGGGAACCCGATACGGGACAAGCCGCGTCACCTGTGTTGGAAATTACGCGTGGAAGAGCGACGTGGCGTAGTTTCTGTACTGATACGTTGCGTCGGGCGGTTCCCCGGTCGGGAGCAGCAGCGGTAGCATTCTCGCCCGGCGCGAGAAGTTTGTTGGGTCCAGTCAGGGGATTCTCGCGCCGAGTGATCGTTTCGAGTGCGTCCGGACATGTCTGTAGTAACGCACCCTTCAGACTTGGAGCCACACATGAACGCAACAGACCCACTCGACGTGATGCTCAGCCACTCATCACCAGAGACGGTGACGATCACGGCCGGAGTGCAGCGCGACCTCGAGGTGATGAACCGGGCAGCAGCACGCGAAGTTTCAGCCAGGACTCCGTCTCGCTGGACCACTCGTCTGGTCGTCGGATTCGGCCTCGCCCTCGCGCTGACGGGTACTGCCGGCGCTGCCACCGCCACCGGTGTCTTCGCGTGGCTGCCCTGGGCTGAGCATCCCGACATGGCCTACGCGTTCGTGCTTCCAAGCGGCCGAGCCTGCGAGGGACGAATCGCCTTGCAGAAGGAGGCTGTCGCAGGAGACTGGGATACGTTCGTTGATTCGATGGGCGCTTTACAGGTCGATCCCATCGATATCGAAGAGATCGCAACGGACATCCGTGGCTCAAACTCCTTGGTCGTGGTAACTGATGACGGGACGATCGAAGACAGACCTCCGGGATCGGTACCCAAGACGGACGACGGCACGTACGCGGCAGCCAACACGGTCGCCCTCAAAATGGCGATCACACGTTTGTCAGCGACGACAGGTGTGGTCGTCTCCGACCTGCAGGTTCAGTGCGCGGTCGTCGCGCCGTGAGCGGCCGCCAAAAGGCTAAACAGCTGACGTCCGTCCTCGACCATTGTGCTGGGGACGTGTTGCGGTACTTGCAACGCCGAGTGGGGCTCGAGGACGCCGCCGACCTCCTCGGCGACACCATGATGGTCGCTTGGCGTCGGGTCGACTTCCTTCCAAACGACGCGGAAGGTGCCCGGATGTGGATTTTCGGTCTCGCCCGGGGAACCCTCTCAAACCATGCCCGAGGTGAACGACGTCGCCTCGCCCTGACCGAAAAGATTCGAACCCACGTCATGTCGGCCGGGACCGCGCCAGCAGCCGACGAGGGCAGCGACGTGCGGGACGCTCTCTCCCAACTCAACCCCGACCTTCGCGAAATCGTTCAGCTCGTCCACTGGGAAGGCTTCACCCTCGCTCAAGCCGCCCAGATCGTCGGGATTCCCGCACCGACGGCCCGCGGACGGTACGCACGTGCCAAGGACGAACTGCGGGTCGCCCTCGGTGTGATCGCATGAACCGCCACCAGCGCGTCCTAGCGCCGCACGGCAGGCGGAATAGCCGGAGGGCTCCGGTCCTGATCGGCGCCCACATCGTCCTCATTGTGACGCTAACTTTGACCGGATGCGCCGCAGATGCCCCGGCTGAAACGCCGTCCCCGCATGAGGTTGCCGACGAAGTGCATACCTTGCCGGCCATATCCATCGACGGTTACGCGGATGTGACCGCAACGTTGGACTACGCACATGCAGGCGTTACCCTGCCGATGGATCAGTATTCGGCAGATTCCGCCCCGTACGTCAGGACGGTGCTCCGCGCGATTCATGCTCGCGCTGATCAATGCGTGACGGCGAAAGGCCACCCGGTATACAGCGATGACCTCAACCGCCCCTACGTGCAGGAAGACCGCCTGTTTGGGCTCTGGAGCACGGAATACGCCACAAAGTACGGCACGGACCTTTCCCCGAAGGCAGGGCAAAAGAGATCGACTTGACCACCTACGACCCCGACTATGCGATCGATTATCGTGCCTGCACGGATATCGCCCGGCAGTCATTGAGCGAACCGCTAGCGCTGCTGGATGGGAAGGCAATCGACGGGCTCGACGTACGAATTAGAAGCACGGCATCGGAACTCGTTCTCACCAGCGACGATGGCCAAGCCGCACGTCGCGATTGGGAAGCGTGCATGACTGACCTTGGCGTCGTTTTGGAGGAACGTGACGGACGGCCCGCGTCGAGTTACCAGGACGACGGGCCGGCCGAGGTCATCCGCGTCACGGTGATCGAGGCAGAATGCGCGCGTACCACCGGTGCCGTGCAGCGACTCTATGATCTGCAAGCGCGGTACGAATCGGCCTTCATCGAAGCCGAGCACAGCGAGCTCGATGACCTCTTGGACGAACGGACGGCGATCCGCGCAGATCTCGAAAGCGCGATAGCTGGAAAGTAGGGAGGTCACCCGCCTATGCCCGCAAGGGGGACCTCCCGTGCGACAGGTCTGCAACCAATCCACCCACCGGCGTTGCGGGAAGATGCTGTGTCACTTGGGAACCCCCTACGGGACGATTGATCTACCGCCAGAGGCCCGCAAGCGCTCGGGCGACGTGCGCGAACGGCTGGCCGCCGGTGTGATCGACGACTTTAGTCGAAACGGTGCCCGGTGGATCGAGTTACGCTGCAGGAGCGCTGGAGTGGGTATTCCTGCGCTGTCCGTCTGCCAGACTTTGCGTGAAGTGCACGACTTCACCATGAAAGACGACTGGACCCGATGAAGAAGCACCTCGTTGTTGGAGCCGGCCTGATCGGCCGTCCGCTCGCTGAACGCCTTGCGGCGCGCGGCGACACGGTGACCGTCGCGACCCGCTCAGGCTCGACCGTCGTCGGCGCGACCGCTCTGGTGCTGGATGCGAGTGATCCGGCCGCCTTTGCTCACGCTGCAACGGATGCTTCGACCATCTTTCTCTGCACGAATCCGCCATACACCGACTGGGCCGCGCAGTGGCCGCCGATCTACGAGGCAGCGATTGCCGCAGCATCCGCCACGGGTGCTCGGATCGTCGTGATGGGTAACCTCTACCCTTACGGGTCACCGACCGGTGCAATGACCGAGCGCTCACCCGAGACGACCACCGAATCCAAGGGGCTGATTCGCCAGGCAGGATGGGCGAAGATGCGCGCCGCACATAACACCGGCCTTATCCGCGCCGTCGAAGTGCGAGCCAGCGACTACTTCGGGCCGGGTGTCCTTGGACCCGCACACCTCGGCGAGTCATTCTTCACAGCGGTCCTGCGCTCAAAAACTGCGCATGTGGTGGGTAAACCGCAGCTCGCACACAGCTGGAGTTACTTACCCGACATCGTCACCACGCTCATTGCCGCCGCCGATAACACGGGCGACTGGGGTCGTATTTGGCACGTTCCAAGCAGCGCAGTCAGTCGCACCGAAATCGTCCGGCAACTCAATGCGCACTACAGCACCCGAGGTAAGGTCTCAGGTTATCCGCAGTTACTGCTGCGCGTACTCGGTGTAATCAGTCCGATGACGCACGAGGTGTGGGCCTCGAGCTATCAATTCGTGGTGCCGTTCGTTAGTGATTCGACCGAGACCGAGCGAGAGCTTGACATCACCGCCACGCCGTGGGACGAGGCACTCGTCGCCACAGCTGAGAGCTACCGCAACGAGAAGTGACAGCCCCATCACCCACACAGCCGGTCAGAGTCACCATTGAGCTTCTGACCCCGGGCAGGTACGCACATTAGCCAGCCGAAATGTCCGAAAGCCGAAAGCCGAACGTCCTGCGGACTCGTCTCGTCAGTCGATCGCTGCCGCGACGGCTTCGATCTCGACGAGCTGATCCGTATAGCCGAGAATAGTGACACCCATGAGCGTGCTCGGTACGTCGTGTGGACGGAAGGCATCGCGGTTGACCGCCCAAGCGACGACGAGGTCGCTCTGCTTGGAGGATGCGACGAGAACGCGTGTGCTCAGGACATCACTGAGTTCGGCCCCTGCCGCTCTCAGAGCAGTAACGAGGTCCTCCATCGCTTCGCTGGCCGGCGCTGCATAGTCTCCAACTCCAGCCGTGCGGCCATCGAGGTACAACGGGCAGACGCCGGCGCGGAAGATGAGGCGCGCCTCAGCGGGAGCCGTGGCGGCGGAGGCATACTCCGCAACGTCGGAAAGGTCAGCTGAGCGGATCAGGGTAACTGTTTGGGACATGCCTCGCCGTATTGGGCACCTTGGTGCGCGGCTAGCCAGGTTCAGTCCCCAGAGCAGTCTGCGCCACATTGTGCCTGACGGCGGGCGTCGCAAGACCCATGACTGCGGCAAGACTATGACTTATGTGGATCCTTGGAAAGCTGACCGTATCTGACGATATTGCCGTGAACTTAAAGTCCCCGATGGTGCAATAACAATCATGAGCAGTGATAGCGAGATCATCGAGCGGTCGAGGGATACCCCCGGCGTGTTCGCCGGGCTCTACGAGCGGCACGCAGGAACGATCTACCGGTACGCGGCACGTCGGATCGGGGTGGCTGTCGCCGACGACGTGATGTCGGAGACATTCCTCGTCGCATTCGAACGCCGTGCCGCGTTCGATCCGACGGTCGGTGCCGCACTCCCTTGGCTATACGGGATCGCGACCACGCTGATGAAGAAGCACGCTCGCCTCGAGGCTGCATCCTGGAGGGGGATGACTGCCGCAGGCGCGGCCGAGGTCATCGTGGACGACATCGAAGGTCTTGAATCCCGGGTCGATGCGGAGGCTTCCGTCCAACGAATCGGTTTGGCACTTCGCCGGATGGCGAAGCGCGACCGTGACGCGCTCTTGCTGCAGGCGTGGGCGGACCTCAGCTACGAGGACATCGCGCTGGCGTTGGCTGTTCCGGTGGGCACTGTCCGCTCGCGACTTAACCGCGCACGACGTGTATTGCGGGAAGCGATCAGCAGGGGCCAAGCCCCTACAACGGAGGTGGAATATGAACGAGTTGACTCTGCTGCGCAAGGTGCGTAGCGACGTACCTGAAGCAAGCGACGATGTACTCGATAAGGGACGGGCGGCACTGTTCAGCCGCATCAACGCATCCGGCTCGACGGTGGTGAAACGCCCCAAGCGGAAGGCCCGCGCCCGCTGGGCCGGTGCGGGCCTTGGCGTCATCGGCGCGGCAGCTCTCGTGACCGGCCTTGTTGTCACCAATGTGGTCGGCCTGGCTGGCTGGCGTGGAGGCGCGGACCCGGCGGCAGCCGCCGTCCTGCACAGCGCAGCGCTGGCCTCGATCGAGAACTCCGACCCGGTGCTCGCTGCCGGCCAGTACCTTCGCGTCGATTCCGCGGCGGTCTACGGGGCGACGACGCAGATCGGTGACTCGGACAAGATGGTGAGCTACCTGACTATCACGAATGACGAGTTGTACGTTCCCGCCGACCGCGCCGAGGACTGGGTGTGGGTACGCGGCCTCGCGGAGCCCTATGAGACGTTCGGACCCGAATCGAAGCGGGTCGCCGACGAGAGTTGGGCAGCGGTCGTTTCCGAGCGCGGTGCCGACTCTAAAGAGCTCCTTCGGGCGCCGAAGGGTGCGTTCTACAGCTATGAGAACATCCACTCACCCGACAAACTGGCCGCGCTCCCACGGAACCCCTACGTGTTGCTGAATCAGATTTACAAGACGACCATCGGGCAGGGCAACTCTCCGGATGGTGAGGCGCTGGTGTGGATCGCCGACACCCTCCGCTTCGGCGCCGTCCCGGCCGATCTTCGCGCGGCGCTCTACAAGGCAGCCGCGATGATCCCCGGTGTCGAGATCACCGAGGAGCAGGCAAACCTCAACGGTGCGACCGGGATCGCGATCGGTCGCCTCGAGGACGTGAACGGCATCCGTCAGGACCTCATCATTGACCCGGCCACCGGCCAGCTGATCGGAGAACGACAGGTGCTCACCGGCGGCGACGAGCAGAGTGGCTTCCCGGCCGGAACCAGCATTTCTTGGACTGCGATCAGGACCACGGTCGTCGACGATGCACCCGAAGGAGGCACCGCGAACGGCATCTTCGACGAGATGGGGTGTCAGACCGCAGCAGGCGTGTCCCAATGCCCGCCCGAAGGAGTCCCGAATGAGTAACACCACATCAATCGACCCGGCCGCTGTCGACCTCCCACCGACGCAATCCATCGACATCACCGCACTGCTCCGGAACGAATTCCGTTAGAAAGAGACACAAGTGGGGGCTTCCCGCAATCGCCGGAAGCCCCTACTACCATCTGCTCGAGAAAGAACCACGAGGTGGCGTCGCTCGCCCATAAGCCAGGAGCTTGACCGCATCACTGCGGTCAAGCCCTCTTCAGCGCTGTGAGCATCAACCACACCGAGACACCGATAACGTGGCGGGTGCAGGAGAGGGAATGAAACGACGAGTAGACGCCCAGCTCACTCGCTACGCAGCGTCCGCAAGGGGAACCCTTTCCGGGCCGGTCAGAGCGTGTTGCCTTGGCTGACTTCAGCGGCCACGGAACACCATGCCCTTCTTGCACCACAAAAGGCACAATCGCTGGATCCATCAAGCACCCCTCCTGGGTAGTCCCGTCTGTCGAACCCAGCCCTCATCCGATTCTGAGCGCTCCCGTATGACAAAGCTTCCCCGCCATGCTGCGGGGAAGCTGCGACAGACCTTACCGGCTGCATACATGCGTTGTCCGAGGTGACGCGCCCGACCTTCGGGGATCCCCGTTCTGTGAGGAACGCGGCGACTCGGATCAGGCACCCAAACGGGGTATTGCTGCACCAATGTGAATCTCGCTAGCTTCTGAATTACGTCTGAATCACGTCTGGAACCGTGCAGCTGAAATGGGTTCGAAACACGGCAGCGATGGCGGTGCTCGCTGTGCTAGCTGGTGGCTTCCTAGCAGTGGAGCCAGCTCAGGCGATAGGTGGTGCGGTCATCGACTCGGCCGATTGCATGCAGAACGAGTTGAGAGCGAACGATGATTCTTATTCCAGCCAGGTGCAGCTGCCGTTCGGCGTGGACTTCTACGGCACGTCGTTTGAGAGCTTGTGGGTGAACAACAACGGCAACGTGACATTCGACGGGCCGTTGAACACCTTCACTCCTTTCGGTCTAGCTGATACGCGCGCCGAGATCATCGCTCCGTTTTTCGCGGATGTCGACACTCGCGGTGTTGGTTCCGAAACCGTGCGCTATGGCTGGGGAACCACAACCCATGAAGGCCAGCGTGCCTTCTGTGTGAACTGGGTCGACGTCGGCTATTACAGTGCAAGTACCGACAAGCTCAACAGTTTCCAACTGCTCCTGGTCAACCGGGAAGACGCTTCCTCCCCTGGCGCCTTCGATATCATCTTCAACTACGACAAGGTCCAATGGGAAACAGGCAGCGCCAGCGGCGGGACGGGAGGGCTCGGCGGAACCTCAGCAGTGGCAGGTTTCTCGAACGGCAGCGGCCGTGACGGCACCTCCTACGAGCTCTTCGGCTCCTCGGTCAATGGGGCTTTCGTCGACACGAGCCCCACTGGGCTAGCTAACACCAGCACCGATAGCTCCGTCACCGGAAGACACGTATTTCGGGTCCGCGGCGGCAGCGCACCGCTGACCCAATACGTCGCGCTCGGAGACTCGTTTCAATCCGGAGAAGGCGCGGGCGCGTACCTTCCCAACACCGACATTCCCGGCAACCGCTGCCACCGTTCGGCCTACGCATACCCGAAACGACTCGTCGACGCTGGCGTGGTCAACCTGAATTTGGACTTCGGAGCCTGCAGCAACGCAGTGATCGACGATCTCTCAGTCGGCTACGACCCCAACCGCCCGCCTTACACCGACGGTATTGCGCAACTCGATCGCCTCAGTAGCAGCACAAAACTGGTCACCCTGGGCATCGGCGGCAACGACATGGGGTTCGCGGATGTGCTCAAAGGCTGCGTAACGGCGCAGCTCGGCGACGCTCTGAACCCGTTCGTTGATGCCGCGTGTGAACCGGAGTATGGCGACAGCGTCGATGACAGACTTGAAGTCATGATTGACAAGGACAAGCGGGGAACCATCTACAAGGAAGTCAGGCGCCGCGCTCCATTTGCTCGCGTGCTGATACTCGGATACGCACGCTTCTACGTCGAAGGCGGCCAGCACAACGCCGCCCACGATGACTATTGCGCCGGAATGCGCATGACAGATCAGCGGTGGATCAACCGTGAGATCAGACAGTTCAACAGTGCCATCAGCAATTCAGCGCGGTCTCTCGGCCTCCAATACGTCGGCATCTACGACACTCCTGCTGGCCACGAGTTGTGCGGTCCCAGCACCGACCTCTTCCTCAACGGGATCAAATTGTTCGATCAAGTCGAGTCGTACCACCCGAACGAATTCGGCCACGAATTGATCGCTCGCGACGTCACCGCGGCACTGCGAGCACCTTCTCCAGGGACGCTCTTCAATGTGCATCCTGGTGAAACCATCGACTACTCCTTCCAGTCCTCAGGGGGCGACCTTGACGCATCCACCCAGTGGCACGGTAGCGATGTGGTGCTGTCTCTGACATCCCCATCAGGCCGTGTCATCGGGCGAGAAACCAGCGCCACCGATGTGAGCCACGAAGTCGGTCCTACTTTCGAGAGCTACCACATTGCGAACGCCGAGGTGGGGCAATGGACCGCGACACTCTTCGGTGCGCAGGTCGCGCCGCAGGGCGAGGAGACTCGTTTGGACGTCTGGCAGGCGCCACCTGCCAACCTGGATCCCACGGCAAGCATGTCTCTAGCCTCCGCAGGGCGTTCGATCACGCTCGATGCAGGCGCGAGCGCCGACGCCGACGGAAGCATCGTCGAATATCTCTGGGAGTTCGGCGATGGCAGCACGGCTACCGGACGTCAAGTCAGCCACACTTACACCACCGCCGGAACATACTTGGTGACGCTCGCAATTCGAGATGACGAAGGCGGGGAAGCATTCGTTTCGGCGGATCAGCTTGTTGAGGTCCCGGAATATGAATTCAGCGGTTTCCGCTCACCCGTGGATGCCGCACCGGCCTTCAACCAGATGAAAGCCGGCAGGGCTGTGCCATTGAAGTTCGCGCTGGGCGGGGACTTTGGGATGGACATTCTGAGCGCAGGTTCGCCGTCTTCAACAGCGACCGAATGCGCAACAGGCGTAGCCATAAGCGACGCAGAAACGACCACAACCGCAGGCAACAGTTCACTGTCATACGATGCGGCGAGCGGAACGTACACGTACGTTTGGAAGACCGCGTCCACATGGGCAGGCACCTGCCGAACATTCACACTTACGCTCGATGACGGCAGCTCCGACGTCGCCAAATTCAAATTCAAATGATGACGACGCAGAGCGGTAAAGAGGCGGAGTCGGCTCTCGGCGTGGGCGCGGTTCTGGCCTGGGCAGGGATCCTCGTCCTGTGGTCGGCCCTCGTCGTTTCATGCACAGTGCTCTTGGGTCGTGGTGCTTACATGACCGTGTACTTCGCAGCAACCGGCGAGGCACTCGCAGAAGCCCGGACCGGAAACCTGTTGATCCTCGTCGGCTCACTCGGTCTGTTCATCGCCGCGGTTTGGGCACGGCTAATGCGCGTGCCGCTTTGGGCTTGCATCCTGGTCGCTGTTCCGGCGGCTCTCGTTGGGGGGCTCTCGCTTTTTGCTGGCGCCACTCTAATTCCGGAGCTAAGTTACCTTCTGGCGGTACCCATTGCCGCTGCTGCCCTCATCAGCGTTCTGATCCTTGCCCGGCCGATCCGCCGCAACCCAGTGACGATTGAACGTGCCTCATCCAGGTCCGACGAGGCGTAACCATGCAGCCACCCCGGTCACGTGGCTGGTCGGAACTCCGATCGCGCGGGCGGCAGCAGGCATACGTACCCGTGCACAACGCGGTGCCCAGTACGGCCCGGTCACGGGATGCCTGGACTCCATCGCAGCCCTAATCTAGCGGTCTGTTCCGGACAATCAACGCCCGGGCTTCCCCGCCGCTCTTCGGTGGTGGGAAGAACTCCAGCAGGTCAGTGTCCTGCATCGCGGTCATGAGCAAGACCGGCCCATGCGACATTCTCCAAGTCGGGTATCACAGCCCATTCTCCCCGCGTCGGCCTGGTTTGCGGGCTGGTCCTCGCCAGGCCGCTGCTTCGCGCTGGCTCCGTTCCCCCAACGCGCCCGTTGACCATCAGGAATCAGACTGAGCCTCCGCCCGCCGGCGGCGAGTGCTAATTACTATCCATCGAAAGATGGCGGCATTGACCGCGGCCAAAGGGAAGAATCCCAGGTAGTACAACGCCGCGCTCAGCGACAGTGCTCCGACGGCCAATCGTTCTGGCCCCGATCCTTGCGATGAACCCAGTGAACCGGCAACGTAATACGGAGTTGATAGCGGCAGCGTCAACACAACGATGAGTAAAACAATCGCTTCGGCTGCGCCCGTCCCCGCTCCCACGTCAAAGGCGCGCATCACGCACACCGACGCAACGAGCCCGCCGACTGCCGCCAGGTAAGCGCCCATCATCGCAACGGCCCAAGAGGGCAGGCGGCGCTTCCCAGTCGGTTTTGTGCGGTCAGTCGTCATCTCCGAAAGCTACAGGACGCGCCCGACCCCGGGCAATAAGCCATGGCAATCGTGCCCTTATCCTTCGAGTTACTCCGACCAACGAGTGTCAGTTGACGAACCCCCACCGGGACGATCTGACGTGAAACCGAACGCGAACGTCACCTCGGCCCAAAGCCGTTCCCATCTGACACTCCGCGCCCATTTGGTCACTTAGTATTCGAGAAGCAGGACAATAACGCCAACGATGTACTTTTCAAGGAGCGTCGACAAGCGATGCCGACTGTCGCGGTTTACCGTCCGGTGAACGGCCCGCTTAATGCCGAGGGCGGCGCTGGTTTGGTCGGGTGTCATCAGGGGTGACGCCGGTATCGAACAGCTTCGAAGCAAACACCTCCTCCGCGTAACCGCGCCGGGAGCGGACGAGCGCCCCAGCACGTCCGCCGCCGTGCGGTCTTTCGGCCCGGTTGAAATCCGAACGCGAGGCCGACCGGAGGGAACTGAGCCAGCTCCAACTCGCGCTGGCCAAGGCGCAGGGTGAGAACTTAGAGCTCAGGCTGCGCCTCGCCGGCCACGAGGATTAGGGCTAGAGATATGAGGAGCGGCCCGGCAAGCGGCCGCATTCGGCGGAGTGGAACTAACCACCCGGCCCGGTCGGATCGATCGGCGCACCGTCGCCATTCTCAGGTAGGTCTCCGCGCTCCACTGGTTCGCCTGGAGACTTGGGAACGTCGGAGAAGAGCAGTTCGAGTTCGGCATCCGATGGCACGTGCACTTTCTTCGCGGCTGTCAGAAGATCCGCTGGCGACGCGTCGTTCATTCCGGATACCCAGATCAGCGCACCGTCTCGCACCGCGACGTACTCGTGGATGCCTCCAGCCGACCGATGCCAGACGCCATCCTCATTGGCACACGTCACCGCTCCGCCGGGCGCATCCCAAAGGGGTGTCGCAGCACACGACGCTTCCGTGAGTTCCCCAGAATCGCTACGGATGGTCAGCATCGCACCCGTGCTGCTGTTGAACCAGGTAGCCGACATCCCGTCTGCAGCACCCGGCCCGACCGACTGCGGTGCGAGATCGTAGCCGTCCACCTCAGTCGTGTACACGAGTTCAGGAGTGATGCCAGCAGCTCTCGCGAGCTCGGCGATCGAATCCAGGCTCGCCGCATCCGCGCCCGTCGTCGATGCGCATCCAGTGAGAGATACGCAGACGGACGCCATAGATGCAGCCACGGCTAATGTCCACGCCCTAGGGAAGCGACCAGTTCGACGCAAGAGCACCCCCTCCTTCGGTCACGGCTGTGCTTGGCGACTCTGCCAATCGCCAGCTCGTACAGTGTGAGTCTACGGTCCGGCCTACCCGGCCGGGGCATGCGCCGACGACGCGCAACAGAAGAGCGCGCACAGGGGGGATACGGGGAGTCTGCACGCCCCATCACGAACGGTCAACGGGACGGTCCATGGCGATCGGTGCGTCGGGTAGCGTCGGAAGGGACCGGTCGGGACGTTCTGGGGAGTGATTAGTGTCGGGTGAACCCTTGGTTGAACAGATGGGTGAGGTCTGGTCCCGCGTGTCCGGATCGTTCTATCGCGTCGTAAACCCTGCCCATCAAGACGCGGCGCTTCTTGGTTCGCGTCTGGCCGGTAGGTACTCGGAACCGAACCAACGGACTCTGTACCTGAGCTCATCTCCTGAAGGAGTCGACGCTGCAATGATCGCCCATGCTCAGGGTCATGTCGACGAGCTGGTCTTGCTCAAATTTCACGTGGAAGCCCATAACATTGTCGATCTCCGAGACCCGGTCGTACTCCTTGTCGCCGGTGTCAACCTTGCAGACGCAGTCGCGCCTTGGCAGGACATTGTGAAAAACGGCGGCGAGCCCGCGTCGTGGAAGGTTCGCCGGCGGCTAGAGGGTCTCGGAGCGACTGGCCTCATCGATCCTTCTCGCAAGCGCCCTGGCTGTTGGCATCTCACGCTATTCAGGTGGAATTCTGCTGATGCGCCACGCGTGGCTCTCGACTGACCTCCTCGAGTTCCACCTCGACGCCGAGCGTTAGGGAACCCCCTACGGGACGAGCGCAGGCCCCACCCGACACGATCAACTCCCAGCACCCTGATGAGTTTTTTGGGACGTACGAGTAGGAGTCCTCATCCCCGTTGGTGACTACTCCTTAGTCGTGTCGGGGATAATTTCGTCGAGCCGCCGCTGGGCGATTTCGAGTGCGTTGGCGGGCACCACAGAGGGAAGAATGTATTCCCACATTTCGCGCACGCGCTGCAGCAAATCTTCCCGCCCAGTGTAGGTGTCGGAGACGAGTTGGATTCCCGTGAACGCGGGAATCAGGAATCGAGCGAACGTTTCCGGGTCGACGCCGCTTCCGAAATCGCCGTCGGCGATGGCCTGCGCGGCGAGGTGTGAAAAGGTGCGCATCCACTCGTCGAACGGGGATCGAAGCGGGGGATCAAAGTTCGTCACCTCCGTCGTCAAACGCACGCCCGCTCGGACGACTGGATCAGCCAACAGCCGCCGGGCGAGGTCAGCGCAGAGCATGATCATCGTTTCCAGGGCGCTGCGCTTGATCGCGTGAATTTGATTGCTCGCGGCCAGTGCCAACGATTGTTCTTTCGCGATGACAGCCCTGGCTAAGTCTTCCTTCGATTGGAAGTGAAAGTACATCGCGCCGCGTGTTACGCCGGCCTCGTGAGCAATGTCCCCGGTCGTGGCCAGTCCGTATCCCAAGCGGTAGAACGTGAGGGCGGCGCCATCCACGATCTTCTCGCGCGTGGCTCGTGCTCGCTCTTGTTGCGCCATTCCTAGGTCCCATCGGTTGCTATGAACACGGTACTCTGAATTCATAAAAAACAGGCAGGCTTGCTTTTTATTAGACTTTGCGTGGATCATCAGAGAGCGGAGTCGTTCATGATGCGCATCGACTTCAGGGGGTAGAGATGGAGAGACCACGAAAGGCTGGGCTGGCGTCAGCTAAGCCTGCGGGCTTCATGAATGCCAGCGGCAGCGTTGAAGCCATCGGCACGGCGCCTTACAGTGCTTGCGCAAGGTCGTCGGGCGTTAGCGTCTTGGCACGTCTGGATTCGCCCTCATCCGACTCGCTTTTCCCAGCGGAGTGCAACGTGGCAATCGACGAGTGGAGCGGGAACGTCCCGTGAACAACCCGGTGGGTGGGACTTTCACAGGACGGCTCCGACTTTTCGGGCTGGCGTGGCGTACCTCCCTGAAATGGCCGACCGCCCTTCTTGTTCTCGTCGCTCTGGTGCTGCCAACTCTGAGTGGCGTCAAGGACACAGCTGGAGCGGCGCTCAGGGATTGGCTGGACCTGTTCTCCATGATGATGACCTCCCCGATCGCCCTGATCTTCCCCCTGCTCGTGGTCTTCATCGCCGCAAGTCGGCTTTACCAAGAGATGGGCAACCGGTACATCGTCAATGTCCGAGCCCGGGTCAGCATCAGGCGCTATCTCGGATCCAAGCTCCTGATCGCGCTGCTGATCACGTTCGCGACGTTTGCACTATCCACGTTCCTGGCCTTTGTCGTAGCTTTCTATTTCTGGCCGACGATCGGGAATCCGTCGGTTCGGCCCGACCTCTATGACATGACGTCGGCTCAGGCCGCCACGGATGCGCTGACGCGGGTGACGTTCTCTTCCCTGCTGAGCGAGGGCACCTGGACGTACGGTGTCGTGTACTCAGTGTGGGTTGGCATCTCCGCAGCTTTGTATGCAGGTTTCGGTACGGCGTGTCTTGTCTTGGTCAGCAGCCGGGTATTTGCCCTGGCAATCCCGTTTCTCGTCTACTTTGTGCAGAATATTGGCGCGGCCTTGTTGGGAACACCGCACTATGGCCTGATGTATGCCGCCTTCCCGTTTGGACTCATTCAGTCATCAATGTGGGAGGCGATCGTGCCGACCGCGATCCTCGCCGCTGTAGTGGTGGCCTTGTGGGTGCATGTATTCGTGAACGTTCGGCGGTTGGAAACGCTTCAATGAAGTCCTTTCCGCAGCCATCCCGACTAGCAGTTGGAACGCTGCTCAGTCTTGCTGCGCTCGCCTGTGCGTACGGACTCTATGGTCGTGCGGCCATCGCCCGGCAGGCGCCACCTCTGCACACTCCTGAAGTTCTAGACGTTGTCCTGGAAACGCTCTGCAGCCCCCAGTTTGTGCTCTTCATTCTGCTTCCCGCTTGGCTGGGACGTGCAGTGCTGTCGACCCGCGCTGAGCTCGCTCCGGACCGGATGACGCGCCACGGGAGCTATCGAGCCGCACTCACGTCATCGATCCACTCCTCAGCTCGAGCGCTGGCCGTCTCCGCTGCGGCCGTGCTCGCGGGTCTCCTCACCGCGTCAACGGGACTTCCCCTTGCCCAAGGCGATCATCACCTGCTCGTGCCCGACACTGCGACTGCCGTCTACAGCGCGGACGGAGTGCTCCCATGGGTTGCACTCATCCTGCAGGTGGCGCAGCTTGCGGGTGTCTTCGTGGTGCTTCACGCCGTCATGATGGCGATTGCGATGCTGGGGCTGCCCTTTGGCATGCGAGTAGTGGCGGCCATAGTCGTGTGGGTGTGGGCGGCATCGGCAACCTTGGGCGGGTTCCCGGAGGGGTCCTACCTCAGCGCACAGACATACGTGATTTTCCGATTTGTGCCGTCAGATTCGTTCAGATCGGCCGGAGCCGTAGCCGCCGTAGGGGCGATGATCGTCGCCGTCGTCACCGCCGCGCTCTACCTGGACGCCCGGGCCCGACACCGAGGCCGCCGGCTCACTGGAACTGCCGTCTTTGGCATTCTGAGCGCATCCATCGTGTTTGGTCTCGTCGCACAAGCGCAACCAACGACACGCAGTTTCCAGACCGTAATGACAGATGCCTTCTCCGGCGACGGCGGGACCCTCCTCCAGTACGCCAGCGGAATAGTCCTGCTCGTCGGTTACGTCTATCTGTTCTCAGGCCAGCTGGCGGAAGTCCGATCAGGATGGGCACTCCTTCTCCTCCTCCGGCACGGCTCCATGTCGCGGTGGGCGCGTCACGTCGCAGTGCACGAGTACATCGCCGCGATGCTTTTCATCGTTGCGATCCTCGCGTGCAGCGCGGCGAGCTACGTCCTGCTCGGTGGCAGAGACTTCGGCGGCCCTGCGGGAAGCACGCCGCTGTGGTTGTTCCATTTCGTGGTGAATTGGACACTTCAGCTTCTCGTCTACCTCGCCGCGGTGTTTGCGGCCGTGCTGCTGTCCGGCCATCGTCTCGCCGGCCTTATGGCAGTGGGAATGATCACAGCGCTCAGCGTTCCCCAAATTCAACTGGGACCGTGGCTGCCGGTGCAGTCCGCGGACATGTATCTGACAGCGGGAGGATGGGCCACCGTGCTCGCCTCGACAGCGTCCCTGCTGGCCTGGTCCCTCGCGATCAACGCACTACTGGCTCTAGTGATCCGCAGAAGGTTGGTTGTCCTATGAACGGAGAGAACATGACTCAGACCGAGACCGTCATCGAACTACGGAACGTGGGCAAAGCCTACAAAGGCAATGTGCTCTTTCACGATGTCACGATCACCCTGGAACGTGGCAAGACCTATGGACTCGTCGGCGCCAACGGCTCCGGAAAATCGGTTCTCATGAAAATCATCTGCGGATTCGTGATGCCCGACTCCGGCGAGGTCTGGATCGATCCGGAATTCCTACCGGCCAACAGAACCTTCCCCGACCGATTCGGCGTCACCATCGACGGTCCGGCCTATCTCGGCGGAGAAACCGCGGAAAAAAACCTACTGACCCTAGCCAAAATCCAGAACCGAATCGGCAAAGCCGAGGTTCGGTCTGCTCTCGACCAGGTCGGACTCCCGGTGGGGTCGCCGAAAAAGGTTCGCACTTTTTCACTGGGCATGAAACAGAAATTGTCACTGGCTCAGGCCTTCATGGAAGACCCACAAGTGCTCATCCTCGATGAACCCTTCAACGGACTGGATGCTTCCAGCTCAGCCAGCCTTCTCCAGCTGCTGCGCGACTTCCAGAACACCGGAAAGACGATCATCTTCACCAGCCACAACAAAGACGATATCGCCGCGCTGGCCGACGTCATCCTCGAAATAGACGGACAACAAATCCTGCCGCGCGACAACGACCAACGACTGATCGCTCGATAACTTTTCTCCCCGCACCGGTCAGTGCAGTATGAGTCGATTAGAAGTAGTCCCTAAAATACGTGCCGCGATCGCCCATTTCCTCTGCGGCCGTTAGGGGGACGTCGAGCGCGACAGATCTGGGGCCAAACCACCTGGCGGCCGAGTGCACCGACGTTGTGTCACAGGGGAACCTTCAACGGGACAATTTCAGCCGATGAAACAACCATCCCGTTTTGGGGGTCTTGGCCTTAGTCAGCCGGCTGACGACGCGCTGGTATCTGGGTAGTTGCCGAGCCATCCCCAGTGTTTGGCAGGCCAGCTCACCACGACTGCGCGGCCAACGACGCTGCTGATCGGGACGAAGCCGCCTCCCGGCGAGCCGTTGAGGAAGTGGAAGGCCGAATCGGCCGAGTTGTATCGATTGTCGCCCATGACCCAGAGCTTTTCGTCAGGCACGGTGACCGTAAACGGACTCTTGGTCGCCTGGGATTGACCGTCAGGAATCTGAATGTATGGCTCGTCGATGGCCGCATCGTTGATGGCCAACTGCCCGGCGACGGTGCAACAGACCACGGTGTCCCCGGGAAGGCCAATGACTCGTTTGACGAGGTGATTATTGCTGTCGCCAGCGCTCAGCCCCACAACAGTGAGTGCAGCATCCAGCGCGCTGAAAAGATTCTGCGGCACGGGTTGCTGCGGTGGCAGCCAGTTTCCCGGGTCGGTGAAGACAACGACGTCGCCGTGCTCAATCGGGATCAAATTGGGAACGAGTTCATTCACAATGATCCGATCATTGACCAGGAGCGTGTTCTCCATCGACGGAGACGGAATGTAGAACGAACGCACAACAAAAGTCTTCAGAAGGGCAGAGATCAACACCGCGACGACCACGATGACGACAAGGTCCCGCACGAACTTCAATGCAGGAGACCCGGCCCCAGCCCGCCGTTGTGCGGACCTCGTGGCTGCTTCGGCTGTCATCATGCCCTGAGCCTAGGGCAGTCAGTCAAACGACTATTGACCGCCCAGCCGATCGAGCCATCGCAAATCACTCAGCTTCCCCCGTCACCACAGGGGGAACGTTGTCCAGGTCCGTTATCTGGCGCGCAATCTTTCCGGCATCATCGAAGGACCAGACGGGCGAGCCGAACTGACGGGAAAAGTTTCCGTGGCGTCCGCAGACGTCTGGCATCATTCCGGACATGTCTCTGATGTAACCAACTTTCGAGGAGAACATCATGAGCCCCACATCCGACGATTTGGACGGCCTGCTGAACCGATCCGCCCCGCCCACGACGGTGGTGACGGAAAGTGTCGCCGATGAGCTGACCCGGCTTCGAGTCGCGACCAGTGTCGAGACCGCGAGCGTGACAGTGCGGCGGCCATGGAGGCGGCCCGTGTTCGCGGGGCTCGCGTCCGTGCTGCTTCTGGGTGGTGCCGTGACGGCGACCGCCGCGGTCACCAACAGCTGGGTTCCCTGGGCACAAACTCCGGTGGCATCGATGACCTACACGCTGCCCAGCGGGGCGGAGTGCGAGGAGCGCATCGGGAACGTCCTCGGGCAGGACCCCGCCGCCGTCGAGGTAGTCGAGGACTTCTACCGAACGACCGATATCGGATCCCTGCTGACTACGGAGAAGATCGCAAGCACGATCGAGTGGATCCGGCAGGACTCGAACATTGCTGTCAACGCCGATGGGTCGACCGAACCGGCCGGCTACGGGACCGTGCACTACAACGCCGACGAGGAGTACCAGCGTGCAGTGTCGATGATCGTGACCGCTGCGGTCAGCACCGAGCTCACCAACCGGGGCATCGACGGTGCCGACTCCAATCTCAGCTCCGAGAGCCAGTCCTTCTGCCCTGGAGCCAGCTGGTGAGGGCACGTAACCGCAACTCCACTGAACGTCTCACTGAGGCGCTGACTGCCGCATCACCCGATCTGCTGCGCTACTTCCAACGTCGACTGCCGATCGACGATGCCGCCGACGGACTGGCGGAGCTGATGCTCGCAGCCTGGCGACGGGTCGACTCAACACCCCCCGGGGCGGAGCAATCCCGGATGTGGCTGTTCGGGATCGCCCGCCACGTCGTGACGAACGCCGCACGGAGCGAACACCGACGGTGGAACCTCACCGAACGATTCCGGCAGGTCCTGCGAACCTCGCCCACCGAGGGGCGACCCGCAGACGACGGGGCCGACGTGCGGGATGCGATCGGCCGGCTGTCCCCGGCCCAGGCCGAACTCGTCCGCCTCATCCACTGGGACGGATTCGCCATCACTGAAGCCGCCCAGATCCTCAACATCAGCCCGTCAACGGCCAGAACCCGCTACCAGCGAGCACGAACCGACCTAAAGACCGCGCTCAGCGAACAAGCACCGGCACCAGAGGTCACGGGCCACCTGCCCATACCTGTCGCGAGACCGCTAGCGGGCGACCTTAGCGCGACAGCGGCAACAACGTCACACAGGACAATCCGTCCCGTGGATACAATCCTGCCGTCATCGCAACGGATCGACATCTCTGCCTACCCCGTCTAACCGTCGGCCGGTGATGGAACCAACTTCGGGCGTCCCATAAGCCGGACGCCGACCGGGGCGGGTGCAGATGACTTGGGAAATTTGCGAATTCGAGACGGGTATTGGAGCGCCGATTCCCGTAAGACCCGCCCGAGAAAATGCCCGGTCAACGGGTGCTAAACGCTACAGCCTAAACCATGACCGCAATGCTCATAGGCCACGACCGCGTCTGCACTAATGGACAAGACCTCACCGGACAAAAGAACGCGCTAGCCAACAGACATATGCGTTATGCCCAGCGGCTCACCGAAGGTGTCGAGACAACGGCGTAGGTCGCGCGCGCTTTCGGAATATCCCGCGCCGCCTTCTAGGGCCGGGCACGCTTCCTAGGGCTAACGCCAGACCGATCCGGTGTCGAGACGGGCGACGGCGCCAGCTAGCGATGGCAGAACGTGCGCACAGAATCAACGCAACCTTGCAAATTTCCTAGTTCGATCCGCTCGCGCGCGGGCTTGCCGACGCACAACTCCCCGGCCTGACAACGGAGTCTAGGCGTCGCGTCAGAGGACAAGAATATGGCCAGCTGCTCATATCAGAAGACTAAAGCTGCGGCTTGTCCGAGCTGCGTGGCAGAAGTCCGAATTAGCGTGGCACGTGACAACTGTGCCCCCAGGCAGATTCGAACTGCCGCCCCTGCCTCCGGAGGGCAGTGCTCTATCCCCTGAGCTATGGGGGCCAGGGTGATTCAAGGTTAGCATCATGGGCCGGTTGCGATGAGCCATCCGGGCCGGGCTGCCAGCATCCGCTACCCGAGGTGCGCGAGAATCACCGAGAGGAGACCCTCAGCGTCTCCGGGCTCACCGAATGCGGGGGTGCTCAGGGTGATCCAGTAGGTTCCGGTGAACACCTGCGCCTGGCCGCTGCCGCCGGAGTAGGTGAAGAAGCCGTCCACGGTGGGCGGGGTGCCGTAGGTCGGCACGGCCTGGCTGTCGGCATCCGCTTGCTGCTTGAGCGCGGCCATCAACACATCGTTGGGGGCCACGACCGAGACCTCGATGAGCTCGCCGCTGGTCTGGTTCGACCAGCCGCAGGTCAGTCCGTTGTAGGTTGCTGCAGTCGCGGCCAGACCGTCAGCGGTCGGCGAATAATCCGGGGCGGAGCCGTAATTCGGGTTGAAATCGTAGACATCCTGCAGGGTGAGAAGGTCACCACAGATCTGCGTGATCGGAGCGCCGGTCGCTTCCGGTGTCGGGGTCGGAGACGACGCCGGCTCAGCGCTCGTCGTCGGGTCAGCGGATGCACCGCTCGTCGCGACCGCAGAATTCGTCGGCGTCGGTTCGCCTCCTGCGCTGCAGCCAGCCAAAAGGAGGGCGAACAGTGCTCCGCCGGTAAGCATCAGCCCGGCACGGCGGCGTGTGGACGCTCCGCCGGTGCGTGCAGCGGTACGAGCAAAAGAGGGGTAGACGCGTGTATCAGTCACGCGTTGACCTTACCAACAGGACGGGCCGGTACGATTATGTAGTGACTCCCGCCGAACTCTCCCAGTCCCTTTTCAACCTCATCCAGGGCGTCAGCGAACGCCGACGCGAGGCTGACACGGCAGGGGTAGACCTTGGACTCACCCTCGCCGACGTGGCTGTCGAACGACCACGCAACCGCGACCACGGCGATTGGGCCTCGAGCATCGCGCTGAAGATCGCCAAACCTCTCGGCACCAACCCGCGTGAAATCGCGGCCGAATTAGCTGCCGGTCTCGAACAGCTGGCGGATGTCTCATCCGTCGAAATTGCCGGCCCTGGCTTCATCAACATTCGTCTCGAAGCGGCGGCGGCCGGTGCGCTCGCCAAAACCATCGTCGACCAGGGCTCGGTCTACGGCACCGGCCACCTGTATGACGGTCTCAAAATCAACCTCGAATTCGTTTCGGCCAACCCCACCGGCCCCATTCACATGGGCGGCGTGCGCTGGGCCGCGGTCGGCGACAGCCTGGCCCGCGTGCTGGCAGCCGAGGGCGCCGACGTGACCCGTGAGTACTACTTCAACGACCACGGTTCGCAGATTGACCGCTTCGCCCGCAGTGTGCTCGCCAGCTACCTCGGCGAACCCACCCCGGAGGACGGTTACGGCGGAGCGTACATCGGCGATATTGCGGCCAACGTACTCGCTAAGTACGACGGTGACGTCGCAGCCCTTCCCCGCGATGAACAGCAGGAAGTGTTTCGCTCGATCGGCGTCGACCTGATGTTCACCGAGATCAAAGACAAACTGCACGGCTTCGGCGTCGACTTCGACGTGTACTTTCACGAGGATTCGCTGCACGAATCCGGCGCCGTCGACCGCGCCATCGATCGCCTGCGCGAACAGGGCCACATCTTCGAAGCGGACGGCGCGATCTGGCTGCGCACGACCACCTTCGGTGATGATCGAGACCGGGTGATCATCCGCTCCAATGGCGAGCCCGCCTACATCTCAGGCGACCTCGGCTACTACCTCGACAAGCGCGAACGCGGATTCGACCAGTGCCTGATCATGCTCGGCGCCGACCACCACGGCTACGTCGGCCGCATGATGGCCATGGTCTCCGCCTTCGGCGACGAGCCCGGCGTGAACCTGCAGATTCTGATCGGTCAGATGGTCAATTTGCTCAAAGACGGCGAACCGGTGCGCATGAGTAAGCGGGCCGGCACCATCGTCACCCTCGACGACCTCGTCGACGCCGTCGGTGTCGACGCCGGCCGCTACGCCCTGGTGCGCTCGAACAGCGACTCGCAGCTCGACATCGACCTCGACCTGCTGGGCAAACGCACCAACGACAACCCCGTCTTCTATGTGCAGTACGCCCACGCCCGCACCTGCTCGGTCGCCAGCAATGCTGCCGCCAGCGGTGTCGAACGCTCCGTCTTCGCCCCGGAACTGCTCGTGCACGACAGCGAATCCGCGCTGCTGGGCGTGCTGCAGGAATTCCCGCGCGTCGTCGCGCAGGCCGCGCAACTGCGGGAGCCGCACCGCGTCGCCCGCTACATCGAGGAGGTCGCCGGCTACTACCACCGCTGGTACGACAACTGCCGCGTCATTCCGCTCGGTGAAGAACCGGTCACCGACCTGCACCGCACCCGTTTGTGGCTGAACGACGCGACCGGCCAAGTGATCCGCAACGGCCTGGGCCTGCTCGGCGTCAGCGCCCCGGAGCGCATGTAATCATGGCAAAAACCAAGCGTCGCGGCCTCGTTCCGCTGATCATCGTCGGCGTACTCGCGATTCTGCTGGTCGTCGCCTATTTCCTCATCGACAGCGGCGTGCGTGCGTTCGCGCAGGACCGCGCCGAAGTCGAAATCAGCAACCGGATGCCCGCTTCCGTGACCGGCGACATCACCGTCACCATCGGCGGTACCTCCGTCATTGCGCAGTTCATCGCCGGCAACTTCGATGAGATTGAGCTGACCGCGCCGAACCTGGCGGTCGACGGAGTGCCGGCATCCGTTCACGTGATCGCCCACGATGTGTCGACGAACACCGCCAAGGCCATTGGCTCGCTCACCGCTACGCTCGACCTCGATCAGGACGCGGTCAATCAACTGGTGCGGGCTTCCGGCACCGCGCCCGCCGACGCTGTGATGACCCTCGGCGACGGCACGGTGGCGTACACCGGCACGGTGAAGTTGTTCGAGTTCAACGTCGGCTACAGCGCCACGGCCACGGCCAGCGCCGCCGGCGACACCCTGAACTTCACTCCCACCGAAGCCACCGTGACGAGCGGTGTCGGCGACATCGACGCGACACCCCTCGTGAACCTGATCCTGCAGCAGGCACCGATCGCGGTCTGCGTTGCGAGTTACCTGCCCGAAGGAGTCGAAGTGAGTGGCGTCGATATTTCGCCCGAGCGGGCACGCGTTACGCTGGAGTCGAGCACTCTCATGCTCACCGCGCAGTCGCTGACCACCCTCGGCAGCTGCGCCGGCTAATTCGAACCTCGCCACTCGCGACGGTAGAATCGTAGCCAGGCACGCTCGTTCACCCGGGCTGGCACATTTTCCGGCTTCAGGGACCAATCCGGGTTCGCTCGCTGAGACTCCCCTTCGACTCTCGTGAGGTACCTCCCGTGACATCTGCACCGAATCCGCTGGCGCCCGACTGGTTGCGCGTTCCCGCCGACGCCAATGCGCTCGCGCCCGGTCTCTGGCCCACGTCCGCTACCCGCACCAGCACCGGCGAACTCGTCGTCGGCGGGGTCAGTGCCACGGCCCTTGCCGCCGAATTCGGCACGCCCCTCTATGTCATCGACGAAGAAGATGCCCGCACGAGCGCCGCCGAGTTGCTCGCCGTGTTCCAGGCCGAGTTCGCCCGTATCGGCACGAGCGCCAAGGTGTATTACGCGGGGAAGGCTTTTCTCTCGACCGAGGTGGTGCGCTGGATGATCGCTGCCGGCCTCAACATCGATGTGTGCAGTGGCGGAGAACTCGCCGTCGCACTGGCCGGCGGCGCCGATCCGGCCCGGCTCGGCTTTCACGGCAATAACAAGTCACTGGCCGAGCTCGACCAAGCCACGAGGGTCGGAGTCGGCACGATCGTGATCGACAGCGAGGTTGAAATCGGTCGCGTTGCCGAAGCCGCCACCCGCAACGGCCGGGTGCAGAACGTGCGCCTGCGCGTGAACAGTGGTGTGCACGCCCACACCCACAATTTTTTGGCTACCTCGCACGAAGACCAGAAATTCGGCATCGTACTCACCGACGCTCCGAAGCTCGTCGCACGTATTCGCGCCGAGCCAGCCCTCAATTTCGTCGGCCTGCACTGCCACATCGGCTCGCAGATCTTCGGTGCTGACGGATTCGCCGAGTCGGCTGCACGGCTGCTCGATGTGCACGCCGCTCTGCTCGCCGACGGCCCGATACCCGAGCTCAACCTTGGCGGCGGCTTCGGCATTGCCTACACGAGTGCTGACGAACCCACCCCGATTCGCGAGCTGGCCGTCGCCCTGGCCGACATCGTCGCCACCGAGTGCGCGCGGCTGAACATTCCGCTGCCGGTCGTCGCGTTCGAACCCGGGCGCGTCATCATCGGTCGCGCCGGCATGAGCCTCTACCGCGTCGGCACGACCAAGACCGTCGATATCTCCGGCACCTCGCGGCTCTACGTGAGCGTCGACGGTGGAATGAGCGATAACGTGCGCCCCGCCCTCTATGGCGCCGATTATGCTGTACGCCTGGCCGATCGTGCGTCGACCGCTCAGCCGGTGCTCGTGCGCATCGCCGGCAAACACTGCGAGAGCGGCGACATCGTGGTCGATGCCGACTATCTACCCGGTGATGTGACCCCCGGCGACCTGCTCGCTGTACCTGCCACCGGCGCGTACTGCTGGGCGCTCTCCAACAACTACAACTTTCAGGGTCGTGCGCCCGTCATCGCCGTACTCGGCGGCACAGCCCGCGTGCTCGTGCGCGGCGAGACGATTGCCGACCTGCTCGCGCGGGACACCGGGGCGCAGCAGCCCTCCAACGGAGGACAATCGTGAAGATCGAATACCGCAATCTGCGCGTAGCCCTCCTCGGCGGTGGATCCGTCGGCGCCCAGGTCGCCCGACTGCTGCTGGAACAGGGTCCCGAGCTGGCCAACCGCGTCGGGGCCACGCTCGAACTGGTCGGTATCGCGGTGCGCGATGTCAACGCGGAGCGCTCTGTCGACCTGCCCCGCGAACTGTTCACGACCAACGCTGAGGAACTCATCCTCAGCGCCGACATCGTTATCGAACTGATGGGCGGCATCGAGCCGGCCCGCAGCCACATTCTGCTCGCGATCAGCAGTGGAGCGGATGTTGTCACCGCCAACAAGGCGCTCCTCGCCCTCCACGGATCCGAACTGTTCGCGGCCGCGAACCAGGTCGGCGCCCAGATCAACTACGAGGCCGCGGTCGCCGGGGCCATTCCCATCGTGCGCCCGCTGCGGGAAAGCCTCGCTGGAGACCAGATCAAGCGAATCCTTGGCATCGTCAACGGCACCACCAACTTCATTCTCGACCGGATGGACACCGAAGGGTCCAGTCTCGAAGACGCGCTGGCCGAGGCGACCGCGCTCGGTTACGCAGAGGCCGATCCGACCGCCGACATCGGGGGCTACGACGCGGCGCAGAAAGCGGCCATTCTGGCGAGTCTGGCGTTTCATACGACGGTTCCGCTGGCATCCGTCTATCGCGAGGGCATCACCTCGGTCACCTCCGCGCAGATCGAGTCGGCGCGCAAGGCCGGCTACGTCGTGAAGCTGCTGGCCATCTGCGAACGCGTCACAGACGAGAATGGCGTGGACGGGGTGTCGGCACGGGTCTACCCGGCGATGGTGCCGCGCAGCCATCCGCTCGCCGCGGTACACGGCGCGAACAATGCCGTCTTCGTCGAAGCGGAATCCGCCGGCAGTCTCATGTTCTACGGAGCTGGAGCCGGGGGAGTGGAGACGGCGTCGGCCGTGCTCGGCGACGTCGTCTCCATTGCCAGGCGTCATGTCGCCGGAGGGCCGGGAGTCGCCGCATCGAGCTACGCTGCGCTGCCCGTGTTCGACATCGGCCGGGTCACCACACGCTACGCGGTCACCCTCGAGGTCACCGACGAACCCGGCGTGCTCGCGACCATCGCGAGCGTGTTCAGCAAACGCAAGGTCTCGTTGGCGCTCGTGGAACAATCCATGACACCGGCCGTGGTGGCGACGAAGAGTCGCGCAGCCCGCTCAGCCACGGCTACCCTAGTCATTGGGACCCATGACGCAACGGAGGCCGCACTCGCCGCCACCGTGCATGATCTGGCCACCAATAGTGTCGTCAGCGAAGTCGCATCCGTTTTGAGAGTTGAAGGAGTCTGATGTTTAGCCCAAGCGAGACCAGTGCCAACCTGACCAAGCCCGGCGCGATTGTCAGCCGCCAATGGCGCGGGGTGCTGAATGAATACTCCGACCGGCTGAATATCTCGGCCGCGACCCCGATCATCACTATGGGTGAGGGCGGAACACCGCTGATTCCAGCCGCAGCACTCTCTGCCCGCACCGGCGCCAAGGTCTGGATCAAGTTCGAGGGTATGAACCCGACCGGTTCGTTTAAAGACCGCGGCATGACCATGGCCATCTCCAAGGCCATGGAAGACGGCGCGAAAGCGGTCATCTGCGCCTCGACCGGCAACACCAGCGCCTCTGCTGCGGCCTATGCCGCCCACGCTGGCATCACCGCCGCAGTGCTCGTGCCGGAGGGCAAGATCGCCATGGGCAAGCTCAGCCAGGCCGTCGCGCACAACGCGCAGCTGCTGCAAGTGCAGGGCAACTTCGACGACTGCCTCGATATCGCCCGCGACCTCGCCACAAACTACCCGGTACACCTGGTCAACTCGGTCAACCCCGATCGCATCGAGGGCCAGAAGACGGCCGCGTTCGAGGTCGTCGAGGTGCTCGGTGACGCTCCCGACTTTCAATTCGTTCCGGTCGGCAACGCCGGCAATTACACGGCCTATTTTCGTGGTTACAGCGAAGAGGTTGCTCGCGGCGCCACCACGAAGCTGCCGCGCATGTTCGGCTTCCAGGCTTCTGGCAGCGCCCCGATTGTGCTCGGCCACCGCGTCGATCACCCCGACACCATTGCGAGCGCCATCCGCATCGGCAACCCGGCGTCCTGGGACCTCGCGCTGAGCGCACGTGAGCAGAGCGACGGCTACTTCGGTGCCATAACCGACGCGAAAATTCTCGAAGCCCACCGCATCCTCTCGGCCGAGGTCGGAATTTTCGTGGAACCGGCATCCGCTATCGGTGTCGCCGGCCTGCTGGAGCGTGCCGAAGCCGGATTTATTCCCCGGGGTTCGACCGTGGTCATCACCGTGACCGGCCACGGTTTGAAGGACCCGCAGTGGGCGCTGCGTACCGCCGACGGCTCCGACGTTGCACCGACCATTGTTCCGGTCGACACCGCCGAAATCGCCAGCGTGCTCGGCCTGGCTAAGGCATGAGCAGCCCGGTCTCGTTGATCGGCCGCGCAGTCTCGGTGCAGGTTCCGGCTACAACGGCCAACCTCGGCCCCGGCTTCGACACTCTCGGCTTGGCGCTGGCGAAATATGACCAGCTCGAGGTGACCGTGCGAAGCGTTCCCGGCGTGTCCGTCGAGGTGCACGGTGTCGGCGCCGGTGTGGTTCCCACCGACGAGAGCAACCTCGTCGTGCGCGCCATCGCCCACGCCTTTGCCGCCGTCGGCCAGCCCATGCCCGGGCTCAACATAGTCGCGCACAACGTCATCCCGCACGGGCGTGGCTTGGGTTCATCGGGCGCCGCGATCGTGTCGGGCATCATGGCGGCGAAAGGCCTGCTCGAGGGTATCGTCGACATCGATGCCGAAATGTTGCTCGTGCTCGCCACCGAGATGGAAGGTCACCCCGACAACGTCGCTCCGGCGCTGTTCGGCGGCCTGACCATTGCCTGGACCACCCCGGAGGGACCGCGTCACAAGAAGCTCATGGTGCATCGCGGCGTGAAGCCGCTGGTTTTCGTGCCCGAGCAGGAGATGTCCACCGCCCTTGCGCGTAGCCTGCAGCCGGCCTCGGTGCCGCACGAGGATGCCGTCTTCAACCTGTCGCGTTCCGCTCTGCTCATCGCTGCGTTGATCCAGAGTCCGGAATTGTTGCTCGCTGCGACCGAGGACAAGCTGCACCAGAGCTACCGCGCAGCCGCCATGCCGGAGACGAACAAACTCATCACCCTGCTGCGCGCCGCCGGCTTCGCCGCCGTCGTGTCCGGTGCCGGGCCATCCATTCTCGTGCTGGCGAGCGACCCGGGCCAGCGTTTGGTGGCGGCCGAACTCGTTGCGAGCAAATCCGATACCCCGTGGCGTTCCCTGATGCTGGCCGTCGACGTTCAGGGTGCAACCGTGCATCCGCTCACCGCGGAGAACGCCGCGTAACGGGCATTCTGATCGGGCCGACCTGCCGCGTGCACGTCGGCCCGACTGGCGGTTCGACTGGTGCAGAAGTGCTATGGTTGTAGCGCACCCGATAGAAACCGCCCATGGCGACATCTTCTCCGGTGCATTCCCTGTACCTCACTGCTATTGCGATTTCGTGCGTAGCTGTGTGTGTTTACACCAATCCCCTCCACTGTCGGATTGGATCACCCGCAGCGCGTTCGTCGCTGCATACATCTCTCCTGGCCTGAATTTTTGTTCGGCAGGGGAAAGGAACCCCCTTCGTGACTGATGTCAACCTCCGCGCCACCGGCTCGGATCTTCCCCGCCTGAGCACCCTTCGCGTGTCTGAGCTTCAGGCTCTGGCCCTCGAACTGAAAATCCCCGGCGCTTCCAAACTTCGTAAAGGCGAACTCGTCGTTGCAATCGAAACGGCCCAGGCCGGCACGAGCGGCGCTGCTCCGGTTGAGTCTGCTTCGGTAGTCGAGCCTGCACCGGTTGAGCCTGCTCCGGTCGACCCTGCTCCGGTAGTTGAGCCTGCTCCGGTCGAGGCTGCTCTCGAGAGCGCACCGATCGCGAGTCTCGCTGAGGCACTCGAGACGGTTCCGCGCAAGCGTGCGCCCCGTCGTGCCAGCACCTCCACCGCCGCTCCCGCCAAGTCCCACGTCAATGCCGACGCCAGCACCGGATTCGGTATCATCCTGCCCGATGCTCCGGCAGCCGGCTCGCGGATCGCACGCAATGCCCGTGGCGCGGTGGCATCCAACGCCCTCGCTCCCACCGTTGACGAAGCTGCAACCGCCACACCGGACACCGACAAGCCGGTTCGGCAGGCACGCAAGCGCGTGCAGGTCTCACCCGTTCACCGCGATGACGCGGGCGCTGTCGTCGTTGACTCCTCCGATGCGCCGGCTGATGCGCCGGTTGAGGCATCCGTCGAGAACACGCCACCCGCTCGACGTCCATCCCGGCGTGCTTCGTCGCAGCGCGCAGCTGCCGAGTTGCCCGCTGAGTCGCCCGCCGAGCCAACCGATGTCGTCGTCGAAGCTCCCGAAGCTGGCGATTTCACCGATTCAGCCGACGAGGCAAACGATCAGGCAAACGATTCCGCAGCACCCCGTCAGGGGCGAAGCCGCAGCCGGAGCCGCGGTGCTGACCGTGCGCAGGGTGCTGATCGTAACCAGGCTGACCAGAGCCAGAACACCCAGACCCAGAATGACCGCGGCCAGAGCGACCGCAACCAGAGCGACCGCAACCAGAACGGCACGAACGACGAGGGTATGACCCGGGCGCAGAGCCAGCGTCAGGCCCGCAACGAGCGCAATCAAGAACGTAACCAGGAGCGCGCCCAGGCGCAAGCCGACCGCAACCAGGGACAGAACGATCGTGGCCAGGATCGCAACCAGGGACAGAACGATCGTGGCCAGGATCGCAACCAGGGACAGAACGATCGTGGCCAGGATCGCAACCAGGGACAGAACGATCGTGGCCAGGATCGCAACCAGGGACAGAACGATCGTGGCCAGGATCGCAACCAGGGACAGAACGATCGTGGCCAGGATCGCAACCAGGGACAGAACGATCGTGGCCAGGATCGCAACCAGGGACAGAACGATCGTGGCCAGGATCGCAACCAGGGACAGAACGATCGTGGCCAGGATCGCAACCAGGGACAGAACGATCGTGGCCAGGATCGCAACCAGGGACAGAACGATCGTGGCCAGGATCGCAACCAGGGACAGAACGATCGTGGCCAGGATCGCAACCAGGGACAGAACGATCGTGGCCAGGATCGCAACCAGGGACAGAACGATCGTGGCCAGGATCGCAACCAGGGACAGAACGATCGTGGCCAGGATCGCAACCAGGGACCCGATCGGCTCGACGACGACCTGAATGGCCGCGGCAACCGCAACCGGTATCGTGACCGCAAGCGTCGCGGCCCGAACCAGGGTGACGACTTCGAACCCGAGGTCAACGATGATGACGTACTCATTCCCGTTGCCGGAATTCTGGACGTGCTCGACAACTACGCGTTCGTGCGCACCTCGGGCTATCTGCCCGGTGCGAGCGACGTCTACGTGTCGCTCGGTCAGGTCAAGAAGTACAACCTGCGCAAGGGTGACGCCGTTGTCGGCTCCATTCGCCAGCCGCACGAGGGTGACCAGTCCGGTCGTCAGAAGTACAACGCCATCGTCAAGGTCGACTCGATCAACGGTCAAACCGTTGAGGAGGCTGCCACCCGCGTTGACTTCCACAAGCTCACCCCGCTGTACCCGACGGAGCGCCTGCGCCTTGAGACCGAGCCGGGCAAACTCACGCAGCGCATCATCGACCTCGTCGCTCCGATCGGCAAGGGCCAGCGCGGCCTGATCGTCGCACCGCCCAAGGCCGGCAAGACCATCGTCATGCAGCAGATCGCCAACGCCATCGCCACCAACAACCCCGAGGTTCACCTCATGGTCGTTCTGGTCGATGAGCGGCCCGAAGAGGTCACCGACATGCAGCGCACGGTGAAGGGTGAGGTCATCGCCTCCACCTTCGACCGTCCTGCCGAAGACCACACCACCGTCGCTGAGCTCGCCATCGAGCGTGCCAAGCGTCTGGTCGAGCTGGGCCACGATGTCGTCGTGCTGCTTGACTCGATCACCCGCCTCGGCCGCGCCTACAACCTCGTGGCCCCGGCCTCGGGTCGAATCCTGTCCGGCGGCGTCGACGCATCCGCTCTGTATCCGCCGAAGCGATTCTTCGGTGCGGCGCGCAACATTGAAAACGGTGGCTCGCTCACCATTCTCGCCTCCGCGCTCGTGGAGACCGGCTCCAAAATGGACGAGGTCATCTTCGAGGAATTCAAGGGCACCGGCAACATGGAACTGCGTCTGTCGCGCCAGCTGGCCGACAAGCGTATTTTCCCCGCCGTGGATGTGAACGCATCGGGCACCCGTCGCGAAGAGATGCTGATGAGCCCCGATGAAGTGAAGGTCACTTGGAAGCTACGTCGCGCCCTCGCCGGGCTCGAGCAGCAGCAAGCTCTCGAGCTCATCCTCGGCCGTCTCAAGGAGACGTCGTCGAACGTTGAATTCCTCATGCAGGTTCAGAAGTCGATGCCGACCCTGAACGGGTCAGACAAGGACAAGTAATGTTCGAATCCGTCCTCACGCTGCTGGCCGAGCACGACGACCTGCAGTCGCAGTTGGCGGATCCGGAGCTGCACGCGAATCCGGCCCGTTCGAAGAAGGTCAACCGGCGCTATGCCGAGTTGAGCCGCATCATCGCGGCGTATCACGAGTGGAAAGAGGTTGACGATAACCTTGAAGCCGCTCGTGAGCTCGCCGATGAAGATGCTGCCTTCGCCGAAGAAATTCCGGATCTGGTGGAACAGCTTGACGTCACTGCTGAAAAGCTGCGACGCCTGCTGATTCCGCGCGACGAACTCGACGCCCGCGACGTGATCATGGAGATCAAGATGGGGGAGGGCGGTGCCGAATCGGCTCTGTTCGCCGCCGATCTGCTGCGCATGTACCTGCACTACGCCGAGTCAAATCGCTGGAAGACCGAGATTATCGAGCAGACCTCGAGCGACCTCGGCGGCATCAAAGATATTCAGCTCGCGATCAAGGGCAATTCGAGTGACCCGGCCGAGGGCGTGTGGGCGCACCTGAAGTATGAGGGCGGCGTGCACCGCGTGCAGCGGGTGCCGGCGACGGAGTCGCAGGGACGCATCCACACCTCTGCGGCCGGCGTCCTCGTCTTTCCCGAGGTCGACGAACCCGAAGAGGTCGAGCTGCACCCGAACGATCTCAAGATCGACGTGTACCGCTCGAGTGGCCCTGGTGGACAGTCGGTCAACACGACCGACTCGGCCGTGCGGATCACCCACCTCCCGACCGGAATCGTCGTCGCGATGCAGAACGAGAAGTCGCAGCTGCAAAACAAGGAAGCCGGCATGCGCGTTCTGCGGGCCCGGGTCCTGGCGCGCCAGCAGGAAGAGATCGATGCGGCGGCGAGCCTCGTGCGCAAGGGTCAGATTCGCACCATGGATCGTTCCGAGCGCATCCGCACATACAACTTTCCGGAGAATCGCATCGCGGACCACCGCACCGGCTACAAGGCATACAACCTCGACGCCGTCATGAACGGCGCCCTCGGCGCCGTCATCGACTCCTGCATCCACGCCGACGAAGAGACCCGTCTGGCCGAGCTCGGAGACCCCGAGTAGTACCCCACTCTACGAACCGGGCCCAGGCCCAAAACGTCGGCCCAGTCTGCAAACTGGGCCGACGTTTTGGGCCTGGGCCCGGTGTGCTGCGGGGACTGGCGCGGACTAGAGGTAGTACTCGGGCTCGAGGTTGCCTCCGCGGGCTGATTCGACCGTTGCTGGCGTTTGCGGGCGAATCGTCGCCGGTACGCCCACTAAGAGCGACCGCGGCGGAGAATCCTTGGTCACGACGGCGTTGGACCCGATCGTGCTCCAGGCCCCGATGGTGATCGGGCCGAGCACCTTGGCGCCGGCCCCTACAGTCACGCCGTCATCGAGAAACGGATGCCGCCGCACCCCCCGCGCATGCCCGTGACGGCTCTTGCCGCCCAGCGTCACCCCGTGGTACAGCATCACGTCATCGCCGAGCACCGCCGTCTCCCCGATCACGACTCCCATACCGTGGTCGATGAACAGTCGGCGCCCGATCGTCGCGCCGGGGTGAATCTCAATCCCGGTCAGAGACCGGCTCACCTGGGACAGTAAACGGGCGGGAAGATGCAACCCGGCACGCCACAAGCGGTTCGCAACCCGATACGACCAGACCGCGTGCAACCCACTGTAGGCAAGGAATACCTCGGTGTTGCTGCGCGCGGCGGGGTCGTGGGTGCGCGCTGCCTGGATGTCTTCGCGCAGGCGCAGGAAAGGATTCATTGAGGGGCAGACGACGTCCGCTTAGTCCAGCAGGTCTTCGTACAGCACGGTCGAGATGTACCGTTCGCCAAAGCCGGGAATGATGACGACGATCGTCTTGCCGGCGTTCTCGGGCAACTTGGCCTGCTCGAGCGCTGCCCAGACGGCGGCGCCGCCGGAGATTCCGCCAAGGATGCCCTCGTCTGTGCCGAGTATGCGGGCCGTGGAGAGCGAGTCGGCCAGGGTCACGTCGGTGATCGAATCGTAGATGCTGCGGTTGAGGGTTTCCGGCACGAAGTTGGCGCCGAGGCCCTGAATCTTGTGCGGGCCAGGCTTGCCGCCCGTGAGGATGGGGGAGTCGATCGGCTCGACACCGACGACCTTGAGATCCGGCTTCCGCTCCTTGAGGTAGCCGCCAGTGCCCGAGAGGGTCCCGCCGGTACCGATGCCAGCGACGAGGATGTCGACCGTGCCCTCGGTGTCGTCCCAGATCTCGACCCCGGTGGTCGCTCGGTGAATGGCCGGGTTGGCCGGGTTCGTGAACTGGCTGGCCAGTACGGCGCCCGGCGTGTTTGCGACGATCTCGGCGGCCTTTTCGACTGCTCCGCGCATGCCATCGGCACCGGAGGTCAGTACGATCTCGGCGCCGTACGCCCGCATCATGACACGGCGTTCCTTGCTCATCGTTTCGGGCATGGCCAGAATGACGGAGTAACCGCGGGCCGCGCCGACCATGGCGAGGGCGATACCCGTATTGCCACTGGTCGCTTCTACGATGGTCCCACCCGGCTTGAGCGAACCGTCCTTCTCCGCTGCGTTGATGATTGCAACGCCGATGCGGTCCTTCACGCTGCTGGACGGGTTGTAAAACTCGAGCTTCGCAAGCACTGTTGCACCGAGGCCGGCGGTCAAACGGTTCAGTTTGACAAGGGGAGTCCGGCCAACGGCTTCGGTGATGTCGGAGTAGATCTTGGGCACGAGGGCAACTTTCATTCGGTTTTCATTCGGTGAAATTCGGTGTGAGGGCCAACTCCAGCCTAGGTCTCTCGACCGAAAACCTCCTGGTGCGTTACATTTCACTACGTGCCTTCTTCAGATTCTGCCCTGCCAGCCACCGTGACTTCCCTGCGAAACCGAGCGATCAACCTGCTTGCCGCGGCCGGGGTCACCGACGCCGAGGTTGACGCCGATCTACTGATCGGTCACGTGCTCGGCCAGAGCCGTGGCGAAGTTCAGGCTGGCAGCATCCTGAATCGACCGATCAGCCCAGTGGATGCCGCCACCATTGAGACCCTGCTGGCCCGTCGCAGCACGCGCGAACCACTGCAGCACATCACGGGGCGGGCCCCGTTCCGGTCGCTGTCGTTGAACGTGGGTCCCGGCGTCTTCGTGCCACGGCCTGAAACCGAACAGGTCGCTCAGTTCGCCATCGATGCCCTTCGGTCCATGCCCGATCCACAGCCGATCGGCATTGACCTGGGCACCGGGAGCGGCGCGATCGCGTTGGCCCTGGCCACCGAGGTGCCCCACGCACGCATTTTCGCGATTGAGAACTCGCCGGAGGCCTTTCCCTGGACCACTCGAAATTTCGAAGAGGTGGCCGCCGAAAACGCCTTCCTCACCTTCGGTGACCTCGCGGACGCGTTCGCGGAACTCGACGGTACGGTTGCCGTCGTCATCTCCAATCCGCCGTATATTCCAGCCGATGCAATTCCCCGCGATCCCGAGGTGCGTCTGTTCGACCCCGCCCACGCCCTGTTTGGAGGCCCAGACGGCCTCGACGTGGTCCGCAGCGTGTCGGCAACAGGTCTTCGGCTTCTGCGCCCCGGTGGGGTGCTCGTGATCGAGCACGGCGAGCTGCAGGGTGCAGCAATTAGGGAGTTGCTGGCGATCGGTGGCTGGCGTGCCCCGGCCACCCACCGCGACTACACCAGTCGAGACCGGGCCACGACAGCACTTCGACCCTAATCAATACGCGCCATGCACCGTTGAGATGTATGGCCTGCGCATCCGTTCTTCACAACCACACTGGGTTAGGATTGCCGGAAATGACACGCATATACGATTGCACGAGTGACTCGCACGCGAGCGAGACAAACACGAGCGAAAACTACCAGGCGCACATCGCGCTGGCTCGCACGGCCATCGGACGCGGGGCGCTCGTCGTCATCCCCACCGACACGGTCTATGGCGTTGCTGCTGACGCATTCAACCCCGAAGCAGTTCAGCTGCTCCTCGACGCGAAGGGCCGAAGCCGGCAGTCGCCGCCGCCGGTGCTCATCCCCGGCATCGCCGCCCTCGACGCCCTCGCCGTGGACGTGCCGCAGCCGGTGCGCGACCTGGTCGCAGCGTTCTGGCCCGGCGGACTCACCGTCATCGTCAATGCCCAGCCGTCGCTGGTCTGGGATCTCGGCGAAACCCGCGGTACCGTGGCGCTTCGCATGCCAAGCAACCAGGTCGCGCTCGACCTGCTCGCGCAGACCGGCCCGCTCGCCGTATCCAGCGCAAACCTCAGCGGCATGGCTGCCACCGTTGATGCACAGTCCGCCGCAGCCGCGCTCGGCGAGAGCGTCGACGTGTACCTCGACGGTGGAACCGCCGGCAGCACCTATGAAAACGTGTTCAGCCAGACCAGCGACGGGTCGTCGACGATAGTGGACGCCGCCAGTTTCGAGGTCAACGGTGGTTTTCTGCACATCGTGCGCAGCGGCGTCATTTCCCGCGAGGCAATCGCGGCCGTCGTGGGAGACGTGCTCGCGGCCGTTCCTCCTATTCCCGGTACACCGGCGGAAGTGACTGAAACGGATGCTGCGCCATCCGTCGCTGCCCCGTCCCAGAATGACAGCACGGAAGACGCGCACGACGGAACGGAGGCCAGCCGGTAGCCCATGACCCTTTTTCTTCTCCTCGCGCTCGTTTCAGCGATCGTGACCTTTGTGCTGTCGATCGTGGTTTACAAGCTCAGCCACAAGTACCACCTGTACCCGAAAATTCGCGAACGCGACGTACACACCCGGCCCACTCCGCGCCTCGGGGGCATCGCCATGTTCCTCGGAATTCTCGTGGCTTTCGGCGTCGCCTATCTCATCTCGGCTCCCTTTGCCCCGCTGCGCATGGTTTTTGCCGACCCACAGCAGATTCTGGCCATCCTCGGCGCTGCCCTTCTGATTGTTCTCGTCGGCGTTGCCGACGACATCTGGGATCTCGACTGGATGACAAAGCTCGCTGGGCAATTCATTGCCGCCGGACTCGTTGCCTGGCAAGGCGTACAGATCTATTCCCTGCCGATCGGCGGACTGACGGTGTGGAGCGGCTGGATATCGATCGTCGTCACGATCGTCGCCATCGTCGTCGTCATGAACATGATCAACTTCATCGACGGCCTCGACGGCCTCGTCACCGGCGTGGCCCTGATCGCCAACGGTGTTTTCTTTCTCTATAGCTATCTCCTCGTTCGGGATACGTCACCGACCAACTACTTCAACCTTGCCTCCCTCATCGCCGCCATCCTGGTGGGCGCCTGTGTGGGGTTCCTGCCATTGAACTGGCATCCGGCCAAGATGTTCATGGGCGATGCCGGTGCACTCCTGGTCGGGCTGCTCATGGCCACGAGCGCAATCGCGATCACCGGCCAGATCGACCCCACCGCCATCAACCGCTCAGAACTCTTCCCGGCGTTCATCCCCCTCCTGTTGCCGGTGGCGATCATGATCATTCCGCTGCTCGACTTCGGACTGGCCGTGTTCCGGAGGGTGCGGGCCGGTAAATCGCCCTTCAGTGCTGATCGAAAACACTTGCACCACCGCCTGCTCGATATGGGACACTCCCACCTGCACGCCGTATTGATCTTCTACGGGTGGACAGCAGCAGCATCTATCGGGTGCCTGCTTTATTACATTCTTCCCGTGTATTTTGCCCTACCGACCTGGTACGCGACCATCTTCCTGATTACGTCGCTGCTGATCTGCACCATCGTCACGCTCGCCCCGCTCGGCCGCCGCAAGACCGGTGAATGGGTCAGTCAGTCAGCACCGGCGCAGATGGCAGTACTGCACCAATTCGACCCGCTTGACGAGGCCGCTGCGCCCACGACAGCACTACCAGTCCCAACAACGACACGAGCGACCGCCTCCGCGGCGGCGCCTGCCGAGGAGAACGTATGACCAGCGCCACCCCACCCGTTGCTACCCAGCCCACCTCGATCCCCGTGCTGCGTCGTATCCTGATCTACGGGGGATATGTCGCCCTCGCCATCGCCGTGGTGGGTTCGGTCATTGGCTACCTCATCGATGGCGGCACCGGTGTGATCAGCGCCCTGGTCGGAACGCTCATGTCAGTTGTCTTCATGGGCGTCACGGCCGGCAGCATTCTGCTGGCCAACCGCGTCGCTGGAAACGAATCAGCCATTGGTGCCTTTTTCGGCATCATCATGGGCGGCTGGTTGCTGAAGTTTGTGGTGTTCCTGGTGTTGCTCGTGGTGTTGCAGGATCGCGAGTGGATTCAACCGATGGTGCTGTTCTTCTGCATCATCGCCGGCGTCGTGGGTTCCCTCGTCGTCGACGCTGTCGTGGTGTTGAAGAGCCGGATGCCCTACGTCGGCGACGTCACCCTGCCCCCCGCCCCGGTCGACGACTAGCCCTTCGACCCATTCACCCACGGATCCTGCTCTCGATTCGGCTCCGCGCCTGATCTTTGCTAGAGTACATACCGATCCCACCCCGGCTTACGCATGCTTTCTAGCGTCGTAAACCTGCCCACATTCGTCGTTGCGCGAGCAGAGCTCACCGCCCCGAAACAGGAGAAAGCGCTGCTAGAAATCGCCGTAAACCTGATGGTCCCGTCTGCTACCGGCGACGGTGAATTCCACGGTCCCTCCATCAATGAGTTCTTCCCCGACGTAATATTTTTCGCCGATACTCCATTCGAGATCAACCGCATCATCCTGATTCGCTTTCTTGCGGTCGCAGTACTGATGTTGGTCTTCTGGCTCGGCACTCGTCGCATGAAGATCATCCCGACCCGCGGCCAGAGCCTGGCCGAAATGGGTCTCGACTTCGTTCGTGTTAACATCGCCGAAGACCTGCTGGGCAAGAAAGACGGCAAACGTTTTCTGCCGCTTCTAACCACCATTTTCTTCATGGTGTTGTTCATGAACCTCACGGGAATCATTCCATTCCTCAACATCGCCGGCACCTCGGTGATCGGGGTCCCGCTGCTTCTGGGTCTCATCGCTTACGCCACGTTCATCTACGCCGGCGTCAAGAAAAACCCCGCGAAGTTCTTCCGCAACTCGCTCTTTCCGCCCGGAGTGCCGGTGGGGCTCTATATCATCGTGACGCCGATCGAATTCATCTCGACGTTCCTGGTGCGGCCATTCACCCTCACGCTCCGACTGATGATGAACATGATCGTCGGGCACCTGCTGCTTGTGCTGTTCTTCAGCGCTACCCAGTTTTTCTTCTTCACTGCCGATGGCGGGTTCAAGCTCTTCGGCGCTGGCACCCTCGTCTTCGGCTTCGCGTTCACGCTCTTCGAAGTGCTGATTGCGCTCCTTCAGGCTTACATTTTTGCCCTACTCACCGCCGTCTACATCCAGCTCGCGCTGGCTGAGGAACACTAGACACTTTAGGAATCCGGCACTCGCCGCATTCACCATCACGGAAGGAAACATACGTGGACGCAACAACCGTTCTCGCGGAAATCAACGGAAACATCGCGACCGTCGGTTATGGCCTCGCAGCCATCGGCCCGGCAATTGGTATCGGTATCGTCGTTGGCAAGACCATCGAAGGTGTCGCTCGCCAGCCTGAACTGGCCGGCCGCCTGCAGGTGCTGATGTACATCGGTATCGCCTTCACCGAGGCGCTCGCCTTCATCGGCATCGCCACTTACTTCATCTTCACCGGCGTCTAATCCTCTTCACTACTTAATTAGGAGGCATGATGCTTCACACAGTTATTGCAGCCGCTACGGAAGAAGTGGCTAAGAACCCGCTCATCCCAGAGTGGTACGACATTATTTGGTCGGCGGTTTGCTTTGTCGTGATTTTCTTTTTCTTTTGGAAGCTTGTGCTGCCCAAAATGCAAAAGCTTCTCGACGATCGTGCTGAAGCCATCGAGGGCAACATCGCCAAGGCCGACGACGCCCAGCGCAAGGCCGAAGCTGCACTCGTGCAGTACACGGCCCAGCTCGCTGACGCTCGCGCTGAAGCCGGTGCCATTCGTGACCAGGCCCGTACCGACGGCCAGCGCATTGTCGCTGAGCACAAGGATCAGGCAGCTGCCGAAGCCGGTCGCATCGCGGCCAGTGCCAAGACGCAGATCGAAGCCGAACGTCAGGCTGCCGTCGTGTCCCTTCGCAGCGAGGTCGGCACCCTCGCCATTGACCTCGCCTCGGGCGTCATCGGCGAAAGCCTGTCCGACGACGCGAAGGCCAGTGCCATCGTCGATCGCTTCCTGGCCGAACTCGAAGCCAGCGAAGTACCGTCTCAGGCAACAGCTCCTACAGTTGGAAAGATTTAGCACATGGGAAGCGCCACCAGAGAAGCACTCGCAACGTCGAGGGCGGCACTGTCCGTTCCCGGCGGCACGACTGATCTGGCGACGGGCGAAAGCCTGTTCGGTGCCGGTCGCGTAATCGGTTCGTCGTCCCAGCTGTTGTCAGCACTCGGCGATGCGTCAGCGGATGCTGCGGCCAAGGTCACCCTCGTGCGCGCCGTTTTCGGCGCGAGCGTGACACCTCGGGCGCTGGACCTGCTCGCCGCCGCTGTGTCCGAACGATGGTCCAACCACGACGACTTGCTCGCCGGGATCGAAGAACTGGGCTTGCGGGCACTGGCACTGTCTGTTTCGGCAGGTGGAGCGTCATCCGCCGAAACGTCGATCGAAGGGGAGCTATTCGCCTTCGGTAAGACGGTGTCCTCCGACGCTGAGCTCGAGTTGGCCCTGGCCAGCAAGCTGGGCAAGATCGACGCCAAAGCGGCCCTGGTTGAAAAACTTCTGGCCGGCAAAGTCTCTGGTCAGACGCTCGCCATTGTTCGTCACCTGGTGCAGCAGCCTCGCGGCCGCCGCATCGGCGAACTGCTGAGACATGCAGCAGCCGTCGTCGCGGACGAGTCTGGCACGTCGATCGCCACGATCACGTCGGCCAGTGTTCTCACAGCCGACCAGCTCGCCCGCTTGCAGAAGAACCTCCAGTTGCGTCACGGACGGGCACTCACCACCAACCAGGTCGTTGACCCGGAACTGGTCGGTGGAGTGCGCGTACAAATCGGTGATTTGGTCATCGACGGCAGCATTGCAACCCGCTTGGCGGATTTGAGACTCCAGCTCGCTCGCTGAGTCACTTCCGTGACACCATAAACCCAGCAGTACCAGATGACTCAGGGCGGCAGCGTCCTCGAACAGACAGAACCTGTACAGCCGTACAGAAAAGGGAAGATGATGGCAGAACTAACGATCAGCCCCGATGAGATCCGTGGTGCTCTCCAGGACTTCGTCAAGTCCTACGAGCCCAACAAGACATCAACGACCGAGGTTGGCTACGTCACCACGGCCGGCGACGGCATCGCGCACGTTGAGGGCTTGCCTGGCGTGATGGCGAACGAGCTCATCAAATTCGCCGATGGCACCCTGGGCCTGGCCCAGAACCTCGACGAGGATGAGATCGGCGTCGTCGTACTCGGCGAGTTCGGTGGCATCGTTGAGGGCATGGAAGTGCACCGCACTGGTGAGGTACTCTCCGTTCCCGTTGGCGACGGCTACCTCGGCCGCGTTGTGGACCCGCTTGGCGCGCCTATTGACGGACTCGGCGACATTGCAACTGAGGGCCGTCGCGCCCTTGAACTGCAGGCCCCCGGCGTCATGAGCCGCAAGTCGGTTCACGAGCCGATGCAGACCGGTATCAAGGCCATCGACGCCATGATCCCGATCGGCCGCGGCCAGCGTCAGCTGATCATCGGTGACCGCCAGACCGGCAAGACCGCGATCGCGATCGACACCATCATCAACCAGAAAGCCAACTGGGAATCCGGCGACACGAACAAGCAGGTTCGTTGCATCTATGTCGCCATCGGCCAGAAGGGCTCCACCATCGCTTCGGTGAAGGGTGCCCTCGAGGATGCCGGAGCGATGGAGTACACCACCATCGTCGCTGCTCCGGCGTCTGACCCGGCTGGCTTCAAGTACCTCGCCCCGTACACCGGCTCGGCTATCGGCCAGCACTGGATGTACGCCGGCAAGCACGTTCTCATCGTCTTCGATGACTTGTCCAAGCAGGCCGAGGCGTACCGCGCCGTATCGCTCCTGCTGCGTCGCCCGCCGGGACGCGAGGCGTACCCCGGTGACGTGTTTTACCTGCACTCCCGCCTGCTCGAGCGTTGTGCCAAGCTCTCCGACGAGCTCGGTGCCGGATCGATGACCGGTCTTCCGATCATTGAAACCAAGGCCAACGACGTTGCGGCTTACATTCCGACCAACGTGATTTCGATCACGGACGGTCAGATCTTCCTGCAGTCCGACCTGTTCAACGCCAACCAGCGGCCCGCTGTCGACGTTGGTATCTCGGTCTCCCGTGTCGGTGGCGACGCGCAGGTCAAGTCGATCAAGAAGGTTTCCGGCACGCTCAAGCTTGAGCTGGCCCAGTACCGTTCGCTCGAGGCGTTCGCCATGTTCGCCTCCGACCTCGACGCGGCCAGCCGTCGTCAGCTCGCCCGCGGAGCTCGCCTGACCGAACTGCTTCGTCAGCCGCAGTACTCGCCGTACCCCGTCGAAGACCAGGTCGTCTCTATCTGGGCCGGCATCAACGGCAAGCTCGATGAAGTCCCCGTTGCCGACGTGTTGCGCTTCGAGCGCGAGCTGCTCGACTTCCTCGGGCGCAGCACGGACATCCTGAAGACCCTGCGCGAGACCAACGTTCTCTCCGATGAGACCGTTACCGCCCTCACCGCCGGCGTCGACAAGTTCAAACTCGAATTCCAGACCGGTGAGGGCAAGCCGCTCGCCTCGGTTGGCAAGGAAAAGTTTGAGGCTATTGCCGTTGAAGACGTCAACCAGGAAAAGATCGTCAAGCACCGCCGCTAATTTCGTCGATTTCGACGAGGCAGTAACACTGACGATGCTGTAACACTGACGACGACAAACTGAAAGACAAGGAAGCAGACACATGGGAGCGCAACTTCGGGTCTACCGGCAGAAGATCAAGTCTGCCCAGACGACCAAGAAGATCACTCGGGCCATGGAGCTGATCTCCGCCTCGCGCATCCAGAAAGCGCAGGCGCGAGTAGCTGCGTCAACCCCGTATTCGCGCGCGGTGACGCGTGCCGTTTCGGCAGTGGCCACGTACTCGAACGTCGAGCACGTACTCACAACGGAGCCCGAGAAGATCCAGCGCGCAGCGGTCGTCATTTTTGCGTCCGACCGCGGCTTGGCCGGTGCCTTCAGCTCGCAGGTACTGCGGGAAGCGGAATCGTTGAGTGAACTGCTCCGCGGCCAGGGTAAGGAAATTGTCTATTTCCTGGTGGGCCGAAAGGCCATCGCGTATTTCAACTTTCGAAACCGCGCCTCGGAGCGAATCTGGACGGGCGGAACTGACCAGCCGCAGTTCGAAACGGCCAAGGAAATCGGCGAAGCCCTTCTGGAAACGTTCCTTACGGACTATTCCGATGGTGGCGTCGACGAGATTCACATCGTGTACAACCGTTTTGTCAGCATGGTCACCCAGGTGCCCGAGGTCGTTCGGCTGCTTCCCCTCGAGGTCGTTGAGGGGGTGGAAGAGCCCGGCGACAACAAGGTCCTTCCGCTTTACGAGTTCGAACCTGACGTGGAAACCGTTCTAGACGGCCTCCTCCCGGTATACATCGAGAGTCGTCTGTTCAACGCCATGTTGCAGTCGGCGGCGTCGGAGCACGCGAGTCGCCAGAAGGCGATGAAGTCGGCCAGCGACAATGCCGACAAGCTGATCACGGACTACACACGCCTGTCGAACAATGCGCGTCAGTCCGAGATTACCCAACAGATTTCCGAGATCGTGGGTGGAGCCGACGCGCTCTCATCCGCTAAGAAGTAGTTCACATGTCCCATGGGCAGAGAAGAGAGAGCAATGACTGACACCGCAATCGCGCCAGTCCGGGCGGAGGACACGGCCGGCTCGGTTGGCCGCATCGCGCGCGTCACGGGCCCCGTTGTCGACATCGAGTTTCCGCATGACTCGATCCCCGGCATCTACAACGCCCTGAAGACCACGATCACCATCGGTGACGACTCGAACGAGATCACGCTCGAGGTCGCTCTGCACCTCGGTGACGACCTCGTTCGTGCTATCGCGCTCAACCCGACCGACGGACTCGTCCGCGGGCAGGAAGTACGCGACACCGGCAGCCCCATCACGGTTCCGGTTGGAAACGTCACCAAGGGCAAGGTCTTCAACGTTATCGGCGATGTCCTCAACGCCAAGCCCGGCGAGAAGATCGAAATCACCGAGCGCTGGCCCATCCACCGCAAGCCGCCGGCTTTCGACCAGCTCGAGTCCAAGACTCAGCTGTTCGAAACCGGAATCAAGGTCATTGACCTTCTGACGCCGTACGTTCTCGGTGGAAAGATCGGCCTGTTCGGTGGTGCCGGAGTCGGCAAGACCGTGCTCATCCAGGAAATGATCCAGCGTGTTGCGCAGGACCACGGTGGAGTATCGGTGTTCGCCGGAGTTGGCGAGCGTACCCGTGAGGGCAACGACCTCATCGCCGAGATGGAAGAAGCCGGCGTCTTCGACAAGACCGCCCTAGTCTTCGGCCAGATGGACGAGCCGCCGGGAACGCGTCTGCGCGTCGCCCTCTCCGCCCTCACCATGGCTGAGTACTTCCGCGACGTGGAGAAGCAAGACGTCTTGCTCTTCATCGACAACATCTTCCGTTTCACGCAGGCTGGTTCGGAGGTGTCGACCCTGCTGGGCCGTATGCCCTCGGCCGTGGGCTACCAGCCCAACCTGGCTGACGAGATGGGAATCCTGCAGGAGCGCATCACGTCGACCCGTGGCCACTCGATCACCTCCCTCCAGGCGATCTACGTTCCCGCCGACGACTACACCGACCCGGCACCGGCGACCACCTTCGCCCACCTGGATGCCACGACCGAACTGTCCCGAGCGATCGCGTCGAAGGGCCTGTACCCGGCCGTTGACCCGCTCACCTCGACCAGCCGTATCCTCGACCCCCGCTATTTGGGTGCCGATCACTACAACACGGCCGTTCGCGTCAAGGCCATCCTGCAGAAGAACAAAGAACTCCAGGAAATCATCGCGATCCTCGGTGTCGACGAACTCTCCGAGGAAGACAAGGTCACGGTTTCCCGTGCCCGCCGCATCGAGCAGTTCCTGTCGCAGAACACCTACATGGCGAAGAAGTTCACCGGTGTAGAGGGCTCAACGGTTCCGCTCAAGGACACCATCGAGTCGTTCACGGCAATTGCCAACGGTGACTTCGACCACGTGGCCGAGCAGGCTTTCTTCAACGTCGGTGGCATCAACGACGTCGAAGAGAAGTGGGCTCAGATTCAGAAGGAGAACGACTAAGCATGGCGAAGTCGCTGTCCGTCAGCGTCGTTTCGGCCGACCAGCAGGTGTGGGCCGGCGAGGTGACCATGGTTGTCGCCAAGACCGTCGAGGGCGAAATAGGCATCCTGGCCGGTCACGAACCGATGCTGGCGATCCTGGCCGCGGGTGACGTGCGTCTCACTCTGCCAGACGGCTCCAAGGTTCTGGCCCAGGCTGAGGATGGATTCCTGTCGGTCGACAACGACACGATCACCATCGTGGCCCGCAAGGCTGAACTCGTGGGTTCCAAATAGCCCGTCTGACACACCAGTGCTGATACTGCTTCCGCCGTCGGAGACGAAACGCTCCGGCGGCGAAGCTGTACCCTTGGACTGGGAAAAACTGGCCTACCCGAGCCTGAACGTGAAACGTCGTGCGCTGGCGCAGGCGCTTGTAGCGCTGTCTCGGTATCCCGAAGCTGCCAGCGCCGCCCTCAAACTGGGCCGCACACAGCTGTTCGAGATCGACCGCAACCGTGAGTTGCTTGCGTCTCCGACCCTGGCGGTAATAGATCGCTATACCGGGGTGCTCTTCGACGGTCTGGATGCTGCCACCCTCTCAGGCTCGCAGCGCGAGTTCGCGCACGCTCACCTGGTCGTACACTCTGCGCTGCTCGGGCCGCTCGCTGCACTTGATGCAATACCGGCTTACCGGCTGTCCCACGATTCGCGCGTTCCGGGCGTCACTCTGGCCAACCACACTCTCAAACAGCACTGGAGCAGCGATATTCAGCGCCTCCTCGGCCGGACCGAAGGACTTCTGCTCGACCTGAGGTCCCAGGCTTATGTTGGCCTCGGTGCCCGACCCGTGCGGGCGGACTCACTGTACCTGCGGGTGGTCGCCGATGGCGCAGACGGTCAGAAGCGTGCCCTGAACCACTTCAATAAGAAGTCGAAGGGCGAGTTCACCCGGGCTCTGCTCGAACACGAACACAATTTCACGAGCGCGCAGGAACTTATCCGCTGGGCGCAATCGGTCGGAATCCGACTCGGCCATGGAGCTCCCGGCGAACTCGAGCTCGTCGTTGAGCAGCAGCTTGCTGCGCCGGGACGCGCAGCCTCATCGACGATCTTTACCGGGGCTAGGCTGGGGGCGTGAGTACAGACGCCAGCACCTTCCCCCCAGCGGTCAATGTTCCCATCCTGCGGCAACCGGTCAATGTGACCGTCACCGGGGCAGGCGGGCAGATCGGTTATGCGTTGCTCTTTCGCATTGCCGCTGGCGCTTTGCTGGGGCCGATGACGCCGATCCGTCTCACCCTGCTGGAGATTCCCCAGGGGTTGAAAGCAGCTGAGGGCACTGCGCTCGAGCTCGAGGACTGTGCCTTCGGCCTGCTGCGCGGTGTGACGGTCACCGATGACCCCACAGTCGCATTCGACGGGGTGAATATCGCACTGCTCGTTGGATCTCGCCCGCGTGGGCCGGGGATGGAACGTGCTGATCTTCTGGGGGCCAACGGCCGCATTTTCGCACCGCAGGGGGCAGCGATCAACGCGGGCGCAGCCGATGACGTGCGCGTGCTGGTGGTCGGCAATCCAGCCAATACAAATGCCCTCATCGCCGCCGCTCACGCGCCGGATGTGCCGAGTGACCGCTTCACTGCCATGACCCGGCTTGACCACAACCGGGCCGTCGGGCAATTGGCCAGCCACCTGGACGTCTCAGTGGGGGCGATTCATGGGCTGACCGTGTGGGGAAACCACTCGGCCAGTCAATACCCGGATATCTTCCACGCCACAGCAGAGGGCCGAGCGGTTCGCGATCTCGTCGACGAGCAGTGGCTGGCGCAGACCTTCATCCCGCGAGTCGCCCAGCGTGGGTCTGAGATTATTGCCGTACGGGGAGGCTCCTCGGTGGCTTCCGCCGCCAATGCAGCCATCGATCATGTGGGCGACTGGGTCACCGGCCACGGCGTCGACTGGACCAGTGCCGGGGTCGTTTCCGATGGCTCCTACGATGTTCCGCCTGGCTTGGTGTGCTCGTTCCCGGTGCGATCGGTTGACGGGAATTGGCGCATCGTGAACGGGTTGCAGCTCAACGAATTCTCGCGCAGTCGAATCGCGGCATCTGTTGCAGAACTCGTGGAGGAACGAGATGCAGTGCGGGCACTCGGCCTGCTGCCATTGGGGCGTCGCTGAGTTTCACGGTCATGCTGGCCAGCTACCGGTGCGCGATGCCCTCGTGGTTGAGCAGCCAAGCTTTGGTGGGGATGCCCTGCCCGGCGCTGTAGCCGGTGATCTGCCCGCTCGTCGCGAGTACGCGGTGACAGCCGATGATGATCGGCACCGGATTGGCGCCGACAGCCCCGCCGATGGCGCGGGCCGAACCCGGCCGGCCGACGGCACTGCCGAGCGCCCCGTAGGAGATGACATCGCCGTAGTTGAGGCTGGTCAGCCGAGCCCATACGCTGCGCTGAAATTCGGTTCCGCGCGTGAGGTGTACGGGAAGATCGAACGACCGCCGCGTTCCGGCGAAGTACTCGTCGAGCTGTTCGGCCGCCCGTCGCAGCACGGGAGAAGGCGTCTCCGCGGTCGCGTCGAGCGGTAGTTGACCGTCGGTTTCGATGGAAAGAGAGAGGATACCTTCATCGTCGGCGGTGAGTTCCAGCCGACCGACGGGGCTGGGGATGCGCAGGAGCGCGTTTGCCGTTGTGGGGCGCTGGGCGACGTGCGCCGGGATGCTGTCCATGATTCGACTGTAGCCCTCGCTTCGGCGGAAACCATGCGAGGTTCAGACCGGGGTGCACAAGTGCCCGGCACGCGCACCTGTGCAGGAGATGGCTGCGCCCCTATTCTGTAATGATGGCTCAAATTGAATATCGCAGACTTGGCTCCTCCGGGCTGACCGTCTCGACGATCGGGCTCGGGTGCAACAATTTCGGTCGCGCCGGGACCGCATCCAAGAGTCAGGAAGGCACGACGGCGGTGATCGACGCCGCTTTCGAAGCAGGCGTGACGCTCTTCGACACCGCCGATATTTACGGTGCGGAGCGAGGATTGAGCGAAACGCTCATGGGACACTCGCTGAGCGGCAAGCGCGACCAAATCGTGCTGGCCTCGAAATTCGGCATGGACATGGGTGGGTCGAACGGTCCGGACTGGGGCGCGCGGGGCTCACGCCGGTACATCCGCTTGGCCGTCGAGGCGTCCCTCCGCCGACTGCAGACCGACTGGATCGACCTCTACCAGCTGCACGTTCCCGACCCGTCAACACCGATCGAAGAGACCCTTTCAACCCTGCACGACCTCATTACCGAGGGCAAGATTCGTTATATCGGTCACTCCAACCTAGCGGGATGGCAGATCGCCGAAGCCGAGTTCACCGCCCGGATGAACGGTCACCCCGCCTTCATCTCGAGCCAGAACGAATACAGCCTGCTCGTGCGTGATGTCGAAGACGAGGTTCTGCCGGCTGTGAACGCCTACGGTCTCGGGTTTCTGCCCTTCTTCCCGCTCTACAACGGCCTGTTCACCGGCAAGTTCTCGCGCACGGGAGGGCCAGCCGACAGCCGCATCATGATGATCAGACGCCATCTCGCCGACGATGCCCCGTGGGACACGATCGAGCAGTATCAGAAATGGTGTGATGAGCGCGGGGTGAGTATGCTGACGGCGACGTTCGCGTGGCTACTGGCGCAGCCGGGACTGACCAGCGTCATCGCCGGCGCTACCAGGCCTGAGCAAATCGTTCAAAACGCGAATGCCGCGACGTCCTGGCAGCCGTCGGCTGACGAGGTTGCCTACATTTCCAACCTTTTCGCCTGACCTCACCCTAGGAGAAATTCGTGCTGCGGTCCTTGCTCGTGCGTTACCTGCGCCCGTACTGGCAGCCGCTGCTCGGGGTGATCGTCTTTCAACTGGCCCAATCGATCGCCTCCCTCTTTCTGCCCACCCTCAACGCCGACATCATCGATGAGGGTGTCGCAACCGGTGACACCGGCTACATTCTGCGTGTTGGTGCACTGATGTTGCTCATCACCCTCGCGCAGATCCTGTGCGCGATCGTGGCAGTCTACTTTGGTGCGAAAGTGGCGATGAAGGTCGGGCGCGACCTGCGCGGGGATGTCTTCAGCAGGGTGGGCGAGTTCTCCGAGCAGGAGGTCACCCGGTTCGGTGCCCCATCGCTCATCACCCGCTCCACCAACGACGTGCAACAGGTGCAGATGCTCGTTCTCACTACCTGCACCCTGCTGGTTTCGGCGCCCATCCTCAGCATCGGCGGTGTGATCATGGCGATCCGTCAAGACGTGCAGCTGTCCTGGCTCATCGCGGTGAGCGTGCCGATGCTGCTCATCGCCGTCGGATTCATCGTGGTCAAGATGGTGCCGCTGTTTCGCAAGATGCAGACACGCATCGACACCGTCAATCGGGTACTCAGGGAACAACTGACCGGCATCCGGGTGGTGCGGGCGTTCGTACGCGAAGACGTCGAGATCGCCCGGTTCGCTACGGCCAACCAAGACGTGACCGACGTCGCCCTGAGTTCGGGTCGGCTGATGGCGCTCATGTTCCCCATCGTCATGCTCGTGCTCAACGTCTCCAGCGTCGCCGTGATTTGGTTCGGCGCGTTTCGCATCGAAGACGGATCGATGCAGGTGGGGACGTTGATCGCGTTCCTCAGCTATCTCATGCAGATTCTCATGGCCGTCATGATGGCCACGTTCATGGCCGTCATGATTCCGCGCGCTGCCGTCTCGGCGGACCGCATCGGTGAAGTGCTCGCGACCGAGTCGAGCGTTGTTCCGCCGGCTGAGCCGGTATATGCCACGGTCGGTCAGGGCGAACTCGAACTGCTTGATGTTGGATTTGCCTATCCGGGCGCCGAACAGCCGGTGCTGCAAAACGTCAGCTTCATCGCCCGCCACGGCCAAACCACCGCGATCATCGGCAGCACCGGCAGCGGCAAAACCACCCTGGTCAACCTGCTGCCGCGCTTGTTCGACGCCACGAGCGGCTCTGTACTCGTCGACGGCATCAACGTACGCGAGCTCAATCCCGACCTGCTCTGGGGGCAGATCGGCCTCGTGCCGCAAAAGCCCTACCTGTTCTCCGGAACGGTGCGCAGCAACCTGCTCTACGGCAAACCGGATGCGACCGAAGAGGAACTCTGGCAGGCTCTCACGACCGCCCAGGCTCGCGACTTCGTCACCGAAATGGACGGCGGGCTCGACGCCATGATTTCACAGGGAGGCACCAACGTGTCGGGTGGTCAGCGCCAACGCCTCGCAATCGCTCGCGCCCTCGTAAAGCGGCCGGCGCTGTACATTTTCGACGACTCATTCTCGGCCCTCGACCTCGCCACCGACGCCCGACTCCGGCTCGCCCTCAAGCAGAGCACCACGGGCGCCACCATGATCATCGTCGCCCAGCGGGTGTCGAGCATCATCGATGCAGACCAGATTCTGGTGCTCGAAGACGGCCGCATCGTCGGTCGGGGAACTCACGAGCAGCTCCTCGACACAAACACCACGTATCAGGAAATTGTGTCGTCTCAGCTCACCGCGGAGGAGGCAGCATGAGCGAGGCTCACGCCGATGACAAACCGGCCCCGCGTCCGCAGCGCGGCGGCGGTCCGTTTGGCGGCATGAGCCTGCCGGCCGAGAAATCGTTGAACTTCACCGCGTCGGGCAAACGCCTACTCGGCAAGCTGAGTCCCGAGCGGCTCTGGCTCTTTATCGTGCTCGTGCTCGCCGTTATCAGTGTCTCGTTCGCCGTGCTCGGCCCGCGTCTGCTCGGCGAAGGTACCAACCTGATCTTCTCCGGCGTCGTGTCCAAGAATCTGCCGAGCGGCAGCAGCCAGGCCGAGGTGATCGCGGGACTGCGAGCAGCCGGCAACACCGCCCAAGCCGACATGCTCAGCGGCATGACGCTCACTCCCGGGCGCGGAATCAACTTTGCCATGCTCTCCACCGTGCTGTTCTGGGCGCTCGCACTGTATGTGCTGTCGAGCGTGTTCAGCTGGATGCAGGCGTACGTGCTCAACGGCGTGGTGCAGCGCACGGTGTACCGGTTGCGTGAAGAGATCGAAGCGAAGATCAACCGTCTGCCGCTGAGCTACTTCGACAAGAAGCCGCGCGGTGAGCTGCTCAGCCGAGTGACAAACGACGTCGACAACATCTCGCAGAGCCTGCAACAGTCGCTGAGTCAGGTGGTGACCAGTCTGCTCACTGTCATCGGCGTGATAGTGATGATGCTCCTCCTCTCGCCGCTGCTTGCTCTGATCGCACTCGTCACGGTGCCGCTCACCCTCGTGATCACGGCGTTCATCGCGAAGCGCTCCCAAAAACTGTTCGTAGCTCAATGGACGAACACCGGCGAACTCAACGGTCAGATCGAGGAGACGTTCACCGGCCATGCGCTGGTCAAGGTGTTCGGCCGGCAGAAAGAGGTCGACGCCCGGTTCACGGCCAAGAATGACGAACTCTATGAGGCTAGCTTCGGCGCCCAGTTCATCAGCGGCATGATCATGCCGGCCATGACGTTCATCGGCAACCTCGTCTACGTTGCTATCGCGGTTGTCGGCGGATTGCGGGTCGCTTCCGGTGCCATGCAACTGGGCGACGTGCAGGCGTTCATCCAATACTCCCGCCAGTTCACTCAGCCGCTCGCGCAGCTCGGGTCGATGGCGAACCTGCTGCAGTCGGGCGTGGCATCCGCTGAACGCGTGTTCGACCTGCTCGACGCCGCAGAGCAGAGCGAAGACCCCGACCCTGCCGACGCACCCACCGAGGTGCGCGGGCGTCTGGTCTTTGAAAACGTGTCGTTCCGGTACACCGAGGACAAGCCGCTGATCGAGGAACTCAGCCTCGTCGCCGAACCCGGGCAGACCATCGCGATCGTCGGTCCTACCGGAGCAGGCAAGACCACGCTGGTCAACCTCATGATGCGGTTCTATGAGATCCACTCGGGACGCATACTGCTTGACGGCGTCGATGTTGCCACCATGACCCGGCATGACCTGCGCAGCCGCATGGGCATGGTGCTGCAGGACACCTGGCTGTTCGGCGGTACGATTCGTGACAACATCGCCTATGGTCGACCGGATGCGACGGAGCAGGATATTCTCGCGGCTGCCACCGCGACCTATGTCGACCGGTTCGTGCACTCGCTGCCCGACGGTTACAACACCGTGCTGGACGACCAGGGCAGTAACGTGAGCGCCGGCGAAATGCAGTTGCTCACTATCGCCCGCGCGTTCCTGGCGCAGCCGAGCGTGCTCATCCTCGATGAGGCGACCAGCTCGGTAGACACCCGCACCGAAGTTCTCGTACAAAAGGCGATGAGTGCCCTGCGCGCCGAACGCACGAGCTTCGTCATCGCCCATCGCCTGTCGACGATTCGCGACGCCGACCTGATTCTGGTCATGGAATCGGGGCGGATCGTGGAGCAGGGCAGCCACATGCAGCTGCTCGCCGCAAACGGTGCCTATCAGGCGCTGTATGCCGCACAATTCGCGGCGCCTATTGCCGACGAGGTCTAAAGCCGCCTCCTCCCCAACGGGTCGTCTGCGCGAATCAAACCCAGATTCGCCTTTAGCGCTGATCCGGAGCCCGGCGGCGCTGGCACAGTGGCGGCATGCATCCCACCATTGTCAAAGCCCAGAAGGCCCAGGACTTTCTGGCACTCGTTCCCCAGCTGCTCGGTTTTGCTCCCGAGACCAGCGCCGTGCTCGTCGCGTTTCGTGGCAACCGCACCTGCGGCGCGCTACGTTTCAACCTGCCGGACGACGGCGCATCCCTCAAGGTGTACAAGCGCATCGCGACGACCCTCGCCGGGATGCTGTGCAAGATTCCCGGAGTGGACGCCGTCGTTCCGGTCATCTACACCGATGATTCCTTTATCACTGCCGTTGGTATCCCGCGCGAACAGTTTGCCGAGATTTTAAACCGGCGACTCGAATGGAGCGGTTTTCTGCTGCGTGATTCCCTGTGCGTGGCAGCGGATGCGTGGGGAAGTTACCTCGATCCCAAATGCCCCGCTGGCGGGCATCCACTGAACGATATTGCCGAGTCACCGGTGAACACGACGGCGAACGAGGGGGCGGGGACCAAGACCGTACGCCCGCTCGGCACCCTACAGAACGGCGCGGATCCGGTTGGTGTCCACCCGGCGACCCAGGAACGCCTAGCCCGGATCTACCGGCGGTACCGCCACCTGCTTGCGCGCGCCGAGAACTCTCCACCACTGTTCGACGCCCTCGGCGTTGCACTCGACCCGGTAGCGATCGCCGAGGAAGCACTCACCTGGCCGAATCCGCCCACCGAGGAAAACGTCGCCGCGCTTCTTGTGCTCGTGCAGTCCCCGCCCAACCGCGATCAGATCATGGTGCAGTTCGCCTTTGGGCGCGACGAAGGGGTGCGCGCCCACGCTATCAACGGGCGGTACGCTCGGCTCCAGCACGAGACCGGGCGAAGCCTCGACGACCTCGTAGCCGAGGAGATCGACATCGGTGACCCGACCGCCGAGCACACCGGCGACATCATGCTCGGCCTGCAATGTGAACGGCCCGACATCGACCGGATCCGTGTCGCCATCACCCTGCTCCGCGTCGTCGTTGCCATGGCGCCTCGATCGGCCAGACCGGCGCCGCTCTGCATGCTGGCTTGGCTGTCGTGGGCACTGGGCCGCGGGTCCGTAGCCGGATTTTTCGTGGACCAAGCTCTTGCCATCGAGTCGCAGTACAGCATGGCGATCCTGCTGAAACTGCTGCTCGATTCGGGGCACCTGCCGGAGTGGGCGTTCGCGGTCCCGCAAGACGATGACAACGATAATGACGACGAGGATGAAAAGAGCGAGAGCTACGAACTCGACGATGACTTTGATCAAAACTGGGGTGAAGACTTCGACGAGCGTGCAGCCGGGCGCTGAACCCTGTTCGCCGTCAGCTCCATGTACTTCGGCGCCTCCATTGGTCAGGCTGCCCATCAGTTTCCAGTAATATTTGGCGCGCTTGAACGCGGTCTCGACCGCTCTACCGCCTCCGGTGGGGGAGAACACGCGGCTAGATCGCCGGGAGCATAGGAGGCGAGCCGATCGGTGAGTTCGATCGCGTTCGGGTGAGCGAATGACCAGACCGGGAAGAATGCCGAGTTCCTCGGCCTGCTTGGCAGCTACTTCGGCCAGGCGCTTACGTCAATGGTCCGCGTTGACGTGAACAGACCACTGAGGCCGTCAATGTACTGCTTACCCGGGGAATCCCAGATGTGATGTCCATGGCCCTTGACGATGATGGGCACTCCAGCGCCGGATTCCATTGCTGACTGACGCGAGAAGTGCATGCAGAGGTGCTCCTTGGCCTTCTGCTGCAGCTCGGCGTTGTGGGCGTCGTGGGAGCCATTGTTTCTATCGTGTGCTCCAGTTATATAACTGTTTATGGATTTTGAGATACACGAACGTCTCGGTGGAGAGCACTCCCTCGAGATTGCGGATCTTGGAGTTGAGTAGTTCGAGCAGTTGGTCGTCGTCTTCGCAGACGACCTCGGCGAGAATGTCAAAGGTGCCAGCCGTGAGCACGACGGAGTCCACGGCATCGATCTTGGCGAGCTGCTCGGCGAGTACGCGGGTGTCGGACGAGGCGCGAACGCCGATCATGGCCTGACGGAAGAAACCCAACTGCTTCGGGTCTGTGACGGCTACCACCTGTATGACACCGGAGTCGGTGAGTTTCTGTACCCGTTGGCGCACGGCCGCTTCGCTGAGGCCGACGGCTTTGCCGATCTCCGCGTACGACCGACGACCGTCGGCTTGAAGCTGTTCGATGATCTTTTTCGACACATCGTCGAGCTGGGCCGGCTTGGGTGGCTGACCGCGCTTTTGTTCATTCATGCATCGATTCTGTCAGTCTAAATACTCTCGGCAAGCGAATCCGTCGTGTCTGGAGCAAACTACTGCGGATTTCATTTGTCGATCCCGCGACCGAAAGGGTCTACGGCAGTGGCCCGGTATCGAATGCAGCCGGTGCTGACTCGGCCTACCGAGCTGCAGCATCCGCTTGCGAAATTTAGGGCGAGATGACGCCGGCCGTGCGGCAGCTAGCGCTGTTTCACATCGCGGATGCGATCGAGGCGCGCGCCGAGGAATTCGCTGACGCCGAGTCGCTCGACACCGGCAAGCCTCGCTCCACACTGGTTGACGATAAGATTTTGCTCTCGGTCGACCAGATTCGGGTCTTTGCCGGTGCCGCCCGCAACCTCGAGGGTCGCGCGGCCGGCGAGAATTTGACCGACCACACCGTATTCATCCGGCGCGAGCCGACCGGTGCCGCCATGGGCGATCACACAACTCCGCAGCTGGTGTCGATCACCGGTTCGGTGCGGGCGGGAATGGCCGTCGCCGCGCTCGCCGCGTATGCCCGGGACAACGCCCGCACGGGGACTCCTCGCGAGGCGGACATTCTGTTTGGACCGGTCAATAACGCGCACCAGCTTGCTCGGATAACCGGCCTCGCACACCGGCTGCCCGACCACGTCGTGCTCGAACTCGGCGGATGTCGCATTGGCCGTACCTGTTATTTTCACGAAACGACCATCGTAAGCGGGCTTTTGCAGACCGATAATGTGGACCCGCGACCACGGCCGCGCGATGCGGTTCGCCAAGCACCTTGACTTTGGTTGCGTCTGGATCAGTTCGCATATTTCCATCATTGCCGAGATGCCGCACGATGGTTTCAAGCACTCCGGGTATGGCAAGGATCTGTCGATGTATGGGTTCGAGGATTAAACCCGGATCAAGCGCGTGATGAGCTATATCGGGCACTGGCCGGTGCAATGGCCGTGAGCGGTGACGTTATTATGGTCCAAGTCCTTCGGCGTACGTTGGAACGGCGGGGACGAATTCGTACCCACACTCGGAAGGCACCACCCGTGACCCAGATTGGTCAAGGTTCGACCGAATTTCGTGTCGAACTGCCCAGCGTTGCCACGACGCTGACGCTGGCGTGGGCAGCCCTGACCGATGTCGGCCATCGCCGCGAGGTCAACGAGGACAGTCTCCTCGCCGCGCCGCCCCTGTTCGCCGTCGCCGACGGCATGGGCGGCCATTCAGCCGGCGATGTCGCAAGTACCGCCGTAGTGACCAGGCTTGCCGAGCTTTCCGGAACACTCGTGGCGGAGGCCGGTTCGATCGATCGGGCGCTCGCTCTCGCCGTGGAGGACATGGCGCAGGGTGTCGGCGTCACCGACCAGGGCACCGGAACGACCGTGACCGGCGTGGCGCTGGCACTCGTCTCGGACGCCGTTAGCTGGATCGTCTATAACATCGGCGATTCCCGGGTCTACCGGCTGACCGGCGGTGTCCTCGAGCAAATCACCAATGACCATTCGGTCGTGCAGGAACTCGTCGATGCCGGTCGCATCACCCGCGAAGAGGCGGATGTCCACCCGCACGGCAACATCATCACTCGCGCCGTCGGTTTTCACGAACCGCCCATTCCCGACTATCGCATCCTGCCGATCCAGGCCGGCATGCGCATCCTGGTCTGTTCCGACGGACTCACGAAAGAACTCACCTCCTACGGAATTCGTCATTTTCTGCTTGAACAGAAGCTGGCAGCGGATGCCGTCGCAGCGATGGTCACAGCCGCCCTGGAAAACGGTGGTCGCGACAACGTCACCGCAATCGTGATCGACGTGCTCGCCGTCGAACCCTACGAGGCGTCCAACACCTGACCTGGCACCTTGTAGCTGGCACCTAGTGGCTAATACTCACAGCTATGAGGCATTACCGACTACGGCGCGATGGCAGTCCCTGATCGCGATCGTGCACACGGGTCTCGGCGCCATTCCCACGGATGAACCAGACGAGCGAGAACCAGCGGGAGAGGAACAGAAATGAACACCCAAACAACCGAGGCCAGATCAACGTTTGCAGTCTGGCGTCGCCGCGAATCCTATCTGTTTCGGTTCGACCTCGCCCTCGAAGAGTTGGTCACGACGCGCGAACGCCGATCGATCCTGCGGGAGATCCGTGACAATATCGATGTGGATGCCGCCGCCCGCGGCATCGACGCCGCCCTCGACTCGCTCGGCTCACCGCGCGCCCTGGCCCGAAGTTTCGCCGAGGATGGCCGCGGCAACCGGCCGTCCTGGGTGCGGGCAATCTACTGGTTCACGGGCCTGCTGCTGCTCTGGTGGACCCTGGCCTTCACCTTCACCGCCGGCATGCTGTCAGCCCTAATGGACAGCGGAACAGAGTCGGCCGAGTCATACTTTCTCGGACTGTCGGTATCGGCTTTCAATCGTGACGGCGGAATCGGGATCGGCTGGGAAGCATCCTCTTTACTCGCCTACATTCCGCTGATCATTATGGTCACCGCGGCCGTCATTGCGGGCCGACTCTGGCGCGTGCTGGCCCGCCGCCGGTAGCCCGGCGGCGCAGTGCGGTCGCGTATTATGGGAGGAATGAACGAGACCCTGCCCCCGTGCCCTGAATGTTCCAGTGACCTGGCCTACGAGATGGGTTCCTTACTGGTGTGCCCGCTCTGCGCCCACGAATGGTCGAACGAACCGGTCGAAGCAGAGCAGGAAGTCCAGGTCAAAGACGCCTTCGGAACCGTTTTAACCGACGGGGACACCGTTTCGATCATCAAGGACCTCAAGGTCAAGGGCCAGGCGTTGTCGATCAAGGTCGGCACCAAGGTTCGCAATATTCGCGTCGTCGATCCGGTCGACGGCCATGACATCGACTGCAAGGTCGATGGTTTCGGATTCATCCAGCTCAAGTCCAGCGTGGTCAAAAAGGTCTAGGCCCGGCCGATGGTGACGTGTCAGATTTGCGGGGCCTGGTTGCCGGTCGGAGCCATGTTCTGTGGCGAATGCGGCAGCTCTCGCACCGCTACCGTGGAGTCGCGCAAGCGTCCGGACCCTCGCCCCAACGACACGACGATCATTGCTCGCCTGCCGCGCACCACCGTCGTCATCTCGGTCCCGATTCCCGCAGAAGTGCCGGCGCCAGTGGGGGCCGTCACGGTCGTGACCGCCCCGACAACCGCGCCAGCGGCAGTACCGCCCGCACTCCCCGCCGCCGTGCTGCCGACCCGGGCGACCTTCGTACTGACCTTCAGTACCGGTCAGGTGGTCTCCGTGCGGGGCTCCGGCCTGATCGGGCGCAAACCCCTGGCCCAACCCGACGAGATTTTTGATGACCTCATTCAAGTAGCGGATACCGACCGCTCGGTCTCGAAGACTCACCTCGAGTTCGGCCAGCATGACGACGAGTTTTGGGTCAGCGACCGGGTCTCGGCTAACGGCACCGTGATTCGCCGCCCGGGCGAAACGGCCGAGGCACTCGAACCGGGCCGACGGTACGTTCTGCCGCGCGGTAGCCGGGTCGAAATCGCCGACCACTCGTTCAGTGTCGCGTGAGGACGTCCTCCACCGCTGACTGGAACGCTGATTGTGCACCGATAGTCACGTCACGAGTGTTTCTCGACCGATAATCTGGTCTGCTGGCAGGGTGTCAACTGTCGATGAAACCCTCGCCCTGCCACCCGCGCCGGCCGCTCTGCCGCCGGCGGGGTTTCCCCTACTCGCCACAGTGGCGCCGCTGGTCGCCGCCGGACTGATCTGGATGATCACTGGCTCGGCCTTCGCATTGATTTTCGCCGTTCTCAGCCCGATTATCGCGGTAGCCAGCATGTTCGACTCGAAACGTTCGGGCCGCAAACGCCGCCGGGCTGAGACGGCCTCGCACAGCGAGGCTGTGACGGTGCTCTGTTCGATGATCACCGAACGTCACACCCGCTGGCGCGACGAAGCCTGGCGGCACACGCCTTCGGCGAGAAATATTGTGCTCGGGCGTGCGGCGGCCGCGCGTTGGCGACAAACGGATGGCACGCTCGTCTCGCTGGGCGTCGGCTCGGCCCCGAGCGGTATCCGACTCGGCGGAGCGAGCGCACCGAACGATAACCGGCAGCTGCGGGAGTGGGCCGCAACAGTCACCGGTGCCCCCATCGTCGTCGACCTGGCCCAGGGGCTCGGCATCGTCGGGCCGATGCCGCTCGCAGCAGCGCTCGGTCGCGCCGTGTGTGTGCAGGTCTGTTTCGCGGTGCCGCCGACCGATTTGGGGGTCGCCGGCCCGAGCGATGCCATGTCCACCGATTGGGACTGGGTGGTTCAGCTGCCGCACGTGGCGCCATCGCCGCGCCGGTTCACACTCCTACTGCGCACCACCACCACGACCAGCGCCACCACGACCAGCACCACCGATCCACGCCGTGGTGAACCAGAACGCGGGCGGCTGCTGCTCGCCTTGGCGATGAGGCTCGAAGACCTGCCGCCGGGCTGCGGAACGGTCGTGCGCGTGCTTGGCCCGGCACGGGCGCAGATTATCCGCTCGCCGAATCGTGCGCGGCCTCTGGATTTCTGTCCGGAACTTCTCGCCAGGGCCGAAGCTGTCGATTTCGCGGTGTCACTCGCTGGGCAGGCCAAGTCAGCAGGCCTCGTGAGCACGACGGGAGTGATCCCGGACATGGTCCCGGTCATGCAACTGCTCGAGCACGTCACCGATGCTGCATCGTTCGACCGGTCGGTGGCGCCACCGACCCTCGCCTGCCCGATCGGAGTGGGCCGAGACGGCCCGGCGTACCTTGACCTGGTGCAGTCCGGACCTCATGCTGTGGTCGGGGGAACGACCGGCAGCGGCAAGAGCGAGCTCCTGACCACCTGGGTTGCCGCGCTGGCCGCGACTTACTCGCCGCGGCAGGTGAACTTTCTCCTGGTTGATTTCAAGGGCGGCGCAGCCTTTCAACCGCTTGCCCGACTGCCGCACTGCGTCGGACTCATTACCGACCTCGACTCGAACGCAGCCACTCGGGCTCTCGCGAGTCTCGGTGCCGAATTACGGTACCGGGAGCGCACGCTGAGCGCGGCCGGGGCGCGTGACGTGACCGACGTACGCCTGGAGCATCCGCTTCCCCGGCTGATCATCGTCGTCGATGAATTCGCGACCATGCTCGGGCTGTTTCCCGAGCTGCACGCCCTCTTTGTGGACATTGCCGCCAGGGGACGGTCGCTCGGCGTGCACCTGATTCTGTGTACCCAACGGCCGGCCGGGATCGTGCGCGACGCGCTGCTGGCTAATTGCAGCCTGCGTTTGTCGCTGCGGGTGAACAACCGGGCCGACAGCCAGGCCGTGATCGGCACGGATGCCGCGGCCGGGCTGGCACCGAATCAGCCCGGGCGGTGTTTGGTCGCCACGGAAGCCGGAGAACCGGTACTCTGCCAAGTCGCGACAACGGGCGAACTCGACATTGCGAGCATCGTAGCGGCGCCACTGTCAGCGTCGTGCGGATACGTTCCAAGACGTCCATGGCTCGATGCGCTCCCGCCGATTGTGACCGAGTTCGATCTGGACGCGGCGACAGTGGAGAAGGCGCCGGTGACGGGGTATCCGGTCGGGTTGCTGGATGAACCCGAGCGCCAGCGCTACTGCGTGTTCACCTACGACCCCGACAGTGATGGGCACTTGTTGGTGGTCGGCGGGGCCGGTTCGGGCAAATCCACCCTGCTGCACACGCTCGCCCGGGTGGCCGAACATCGGGTCGCGACCCACCTATTCACAGCTGATATCGAGTCCGTTTGGGATGCGCTTGCGAGTCTGAGTGCTCGTGTGGAAACCGGGCAGCAGACTTCGGCTTCACCCCGGTTGGTACTGTTCGACGATTTTGATTCCGTCTGCGCCCACTGGCAGCCCGACCACCGGCTGGCAGCCGTTGATCTGGTCGTCGGCCTGCTGCGGGACGGACCGGCCGCTGGCGTGCATGTCGTGGTCGCCGTACAACGGCACACGAGCGTGGTTCCCGGGCTGGCCGCTCTGTGCCAGAGCACCCTGCTACTGAAACTGCCGAGCGTGCAGGACCACCTCGCGGCCGGGGGACAATCGGCCGGTTACATCGCGTCGCTGCCGCCGGGCGGGGGAGTGTGGCGCTCCTTGCGTGTGCAGCTATTGGCGCCGACTCCGGGCCTGATCGTTCCTGCTGTCGTCGTGCCCAATTCGCTACCGGCTGAAGGTCCGCTTCTGATCGTGTCATCATCGCCGACGAGCACGGCGACCCGCCTGCGTAATGTCATGGGTGTTCCGGTGCTGGAACTTGCCGGAACCAGTGGACCAGAGGCATCCGCTCTGCTGGTCCCCGGCGCCGTAGGCCAAGCGGATGCTGCTGTTCGACTGATTGTCGTCGGTGACGCCGAAACCTGGCAGGCGCACTGGACTTTGCTGGCACGGCTTCGTGGTTCGACTTCGAGCGAGCAAGCGGCCAGCCTGGTGTTCGACCGCTGCAGCCTGTCGGACTTTCGGCTCCTCAGCCACCGCCGGGAGCTGCCGCCTCCGCTGGCACCCGGACGTGGACGGGTCTGGGTCTTGCACTCCGACGGAGAGGTCACCCGGGCGATGTTGCCGGGCTAGGTCAGAATCTCGGCCACCGACAAGACCATCCGCTCGTTCAACTGGGCGCTCTTCAGCGACGTCCGTGACCTCAACGTACTCGCCTCCGCCGTGTTCATCGTCGTCCTGATTGTGGTCGTAGTCGTGATGGTGCATATCTCCGGTGCAGCGAAAGCGCGGCGGCTGGCGAAGCTGGAATAGCTTCTTTACACGTAGCTGGCGCGAATCTCGCCGACCGGTAAGCCGCCGCCGGTCACGGTGAGACCGAGCTCGGGCAGCAGCTCAGCGACATCCGTTCGGGCGATTGCGCCGGCATCGGCCAGCAGGCTCAGTGCCACCGCCGCAGCGGCGCGCAGGTTGCCGTCGAGGATTTTCAACGCCACGGTGGTGCCGTTCTCGGCAGCAGCGACCATGATGCCCTCGGCGCCGCCCTTCATAAACAGGCCGAGTCGGTCGATCACGATGCTGTCGGAGTGGCCGGGTCCGGCCACAACCCAGCCATTGGCGCGCACTGCTTCGGCCAGAAAACCGGCCTCGCGGTAAATCGCAAACGGTGAGTTCGACTTGCTCGTACTGATGCGGGCGATGCCACGGGCCAGCCCGGTGAGGGAGATCGCGTGCACCGGGGCGCCGCAGCCATCGACGCCCGAGGCGACCGGCCGCTCGCCGGTGAAGCGTTCCAGCACGTCGAGAATACGCTTTTGCAACGGATGCGAAGGGTCCAGATACCCTTCCAGCGCCCAACCGTTCTGCTGGCATGCCACGAGCATTGCCGCGTGCTTACCGGAACACTCCATATAGATCGGCGCCGTGCTGGCACCGAGGCGTACGAGGGTGTCGCGGGCGGCGGAATCGATCGGCCAGGCCGCCGGGCAGGCGAGCGCAGTCTCGGGCACTTGCGCGCGGGAGAGGAGCCCGCGAACGAGATCGATGTGGGCGGCGGTGCCGCTGTGACTGGCCGTGGCGATGGCAGCATCCGCTCCCCGCAGGGCGGCGCCACTCGCCATGACCGCGACGGCCTGGAAAGGTTTCATCGCCGAACGGGGAAAGATCGGACTGGTTACGTCGCCGAGCGCACGCAACACCTCACCGTTGGTGCCGAGCACGATTGCCGAACCGGCGTGACGGGATTCGACGAAGCCGCTGCGCTCGACGATGGCGAGCTCGACGGAATCGTCGACCGTGAAAGTTTCAGTCACGGCGTTAGAGTGACGACTCGGTGAGTGCTGCGGCGTGTGCAGCGATGGCGTCGTCGATCACCGAGAGGGCGTCGACGATGAGCGCATCGGACAGTGCCAGGCTGGGCAGGAAGCGCAGCACGTTGCCGTAAGTGCCGGCCGTCAGCAGCAGAACCCCGTGCTGGCCGGCGTAGGTGGAGATGGCGCTCACCGCGGCGGCGTTCGGCGTTTTCGTGGTGTCGCCGGTGCCTGGCTGCACGAGCTCGATTGCCATCATGGCGCCGTGGCCCCGAATCTCGCCGATGATGTCGTACTTGTTCTTCAGCACGGTCAGCCCCGCGGTGAGGGACTTTTCGATGCGCATTGCCTCGCCGAGCAGGTTGTTGGCCTCGATCGCGTCGAATACGGCGATGGCGGCGGCGCACGCGACCGGATTGCCACCGAAGGTGCCGCCGAGGCCGCCGGGCTGCGAGGCATCCATGATCTCGACGCGGCCGGTAACAGCGGCAAGCGGGAAGCCGCCGGCAATGCCCTTGGCGGTGAGGACGAGGTCGGGGATCCACCCGAAGTGCTCGCTCGCGAAGTACTTGCCCGAGCGGGCCATGCCGCTTTGAATCTCATCGGCGATCATGACGACACCGTTGGCGGTGCACCATTTCTGCAGGGCCGGCAGGTAGCCATCCGCTGGCACCATGAAACCTCCCTCACCCTGGATGGGTTCGACGACAAGGCAGGCCAGGTCGGATGCCCCGATCACCTTGTCGAGGTACGTGATGGTACGGACGGCCGCCTCGGCACCGGTCAGACCATCGTGATAGGGGTAGGAACTCGGTGCATGGTAGACGTCGCTGGCGAGCGGGCCGAAGCCGGTGGCGTATGGCATGGCCTTGTAGTTCATGGCCATGGTCAGCACGGTGCGACCGTGGTAGGCGTGGTCGAGCACGGCGACGGCACGACGGCCGGTGTACTTGCGGGCGATCTTCACGCCGTTCTCGACGGCTTCGGCGCCGGAGTTGATGAGCACACTCTTCTTGGGAAAATCGCCCGGGGTGTGCTCGGCCAGCAGCTCGGCGACGCGCACGTATTCTTCGTACGGCGTGATGGTGAACAGGGTGTGGATGAAGTCCTGGGACTGTTCGACGGCCGCCGCGACAACGCTGGTTTCGGTGTGGCCGATCGTGGTCACGCCGATTCCGGCACCGAGGTCGATGAACTGGTTTCCGTCAACGTCGACGACGATCGCTCCGTTGGCCTTCTTGATGTAGACGGGGAGCATGGAGCTGACGCCGTCGGAGACGACCGCTCGGCGCCGCTCATGCAACGCCGCTGAGATCGGACCGGGAATGGCGGTCACGATCTTTCGTTCTTGCGTAACCGAGTATGTCGGTGCGGAAACGGTAGCAGGGTCGATAAGGGTGTCAGTCATGATGAGACCACTTTACCGACCGTGAGCGTCGTGAACCTGAACCGGCTGCAAGAATCGTATAGAGCCAAGGGAGAAGCATGAACGGAGTGCATGAATATGCGGTGCGGGTCGAGTGGACCGGCAATCGCGGCACCGGAACGAGTCACTACAAGGCATACGGACGCGACCATCTGATTTCGCCGGCCGGCCGGGCATCCCCTGACAAGGCCGCAATCAGCGGTTCGTCCGATCCGACCTTTCACGGCGACAATGATCGCTGGAACCCGGAGGAGCTTCTGCTCGCGGCGCTCAGCCAGTGCCATCTTTTGTCGTACCTGCACGTAGCCGCCCGAAACGGGGTGACCGTGACGGCCTACACGGATGCCCCGGTCGGCACGATGGAACAGCTTCACGGGGGCGGTGGCCACTTCACGACGGTCACGCTGCGGCCACGGGTGACGATCACCGACCCCGAGCAGGTCGAGTTCGCGCAGTCGTTGCACGCCGAGGCTGCCCGGGAATGCTTTATCGCGGCCTCGGTGAATTTTCCGGTCGGTCACGAGCCGGTGACCACCGCCTGAGCGCTGGTGCGCTGCCGAGCTGTGAGCTTGAGTGCTTTCCGGCGCTGATACGAGCCGAAACTCGCGTCTCGACGAGCAGGTTTAGCAGTAGAAGGCGCGTGTCGTATCGGGCGCCACGATGCTGACGACTTCTCCGCCGGTCACAAGGCGGGCCACGCCTCCGTAGGCGTTGCTTTCGCCCCACGGGGACGCATCCGCTACTTTGTCATAGACGAAGGGCCCAGAGCCGTCGTTGTACTCGTCGACAGCCTGCTCGCGGGGAAGTGCATCGAAGAAAGCTTGGGCATTGTCGCCGACCGCGAAGTTGCCGCTGCTTTTCAGGGCGACACCATTGAAACTGGGCTCGTTGAAGGTGACAACAAAACCTGCTGGTTCCCAGACATCGAGCACGAGCGCGGTGCCGCCCCAGGAATAGCGGGCCGTCACGTTGCTGCACGCCTCGATCTCGCTCGTCGATAGCTCTGGCGCAGTCGCCAGTGCGTCGCTGAGGAAGACCACGGCGGCGTCCGTCCCCTCCGCAAAGTCAACGCTGGAGCGCGGCTGCTCGATAGCCGTCTCGCTCATCAACTGCGAACCGCTCATCGTGATGGTCGAAACGCTCGCGGCCGTCCCCTCTCTGTCAACCTTGTGCGGGGCCGCTGGCGTTGTGTGGGCTTGCGTTGGTGACACGCTCGTTTCCGGGGTAGCTGGCGCGGGTGAGGCGCATCCGGAAAGCACGAGTGCCGACAGCATAACTATCGCTGTGCGGGCGATCACCGTAGCCTGCCTGCGCCTCGATGTCTCCATTGCGCGTGTGGGCTGACCACTGCGGGAAATATTGCCACCGGCATTACGGAAATTCATTGAGCCCCCGCTCGTTCACTGCACGGAATCCGCTTCCACGCGCAAGTGTAGTCCGGCCGGTCCGGAGCCGGTCGCGACGGTTGGAGCGTGCTAGGCGTCGTCGAGCCGTGAATTTGAGCGCTTTTCGCTGCTGGAACGAGCCGAAACTCACGGCGCGGCGAGATCGGCTCTGATTGTGGATGGCGCAGTAGCGCGGTTTGCGTAGTAGCGTGGGATGCGTTGAAGACCAGTGCTAATCGGAAGGGATACCGATGGATACCACCCAGTTGCTCAAGGGGGTGCTCGATATGGCCGTTTTGGCCGTGATCGTCGATGACGACGGCTATGGCTACGACATCGTGCGTCGGTTGCGCGCCGCCGGGCTCGATGAGGTCGGCGACGCGTCGGTCTACGGCACCCTCCGGCGACTGTACAGCGCGGGGGCGCTGTCCAGCTACGTCGTGCCCTCCGACGGGGGGCCGCACCGTAAGTACTACGGCATGAACGCGAACGGCCGGGCCATGCTCGCCGAACACCGTGCGAACTGGACTCACTTCGCCGATACCCTCACCCGGCTGCTCGAACAGCCCCAGCCCGCAGTTCCCCTACTCACGATCGGCGACAACTCATGAGCGACACTGCCACCACGACCCAGCCCATTCGCGACTTCGCCCTGGCCGTGCGGGCCGCCCTGAGCGATTTGCCGGCCGACGATATCGACGACCTCACTGACGGCCTCGAGGCCGACCTGACCGAGCAGGCCGCTGACTTCGCTGGTGCCGATACTGGTGTCGCTGCGCCAGACCTCGAGCTCGGCGATCCGGTCGCCTACGCCGACGAGTTGCGCGGCGCGGCCGGGCTTCCCGTGCGGGGAGCTACGCCGGCGGTTCAGGTGTCGGCGCTGCGCCGGCTGCGCGCCCGGGCCGGTGCCGTGCGGGCGGGCGCGGCCCGGCGCATCCGCTCGACTGCGGCCGGTGCGGCCGTACTCGACTTTCTGCTCGTGTTGCGCCCGCTGTGGTGGGTGCTGCGCGGCTGGGTCGTCTATGCGGTCGCGGAAATATTCTTGGGAGGTGCGATCAGTACCGTGCCGACCGACCCGGTGCGTTGGCTGGTTCTCGGGTCCTTCGTAATTTTGAGCGTGCAGTGGGGTCGCGGCCGTTGGCTGCCCTGGCGTTGGCTTCCTGGCTTTCGCACCGTGGTCAGCGTGTGCGCGCTCCTTGTCTTACCCCTGGTGCTGGTGCTCACGGCGCATCAGGCAGTGAATGTAGAGGCCAGCGCATATGTGGATTCCACCCCGAGCAGCTCGCCGGGACTCGTGCAGAACGGCCGGGCGGTGACCAACCTGTTCGCCTACGACGCTAATGGCCAGCCGCTCACCGACGTGCAGTTGTTCGACCAGGACGGTCGCGCGCTCAACGTAGTCGTTGACCCGGCCAATACCAAGTACCTGCCGCAGCTTGATGCGGCCGGCGAGCAGGACATGGTCGTGCCGAGCCTGCTGGTACCGGGCGGCAGCGGCTGGAACGTGTACCCGCTGCGGCTGGTGACCTCGGCCGACATCGACTACACCTACGATTATCTCGGCCAGGCCTCCCAGGCGGATGCCACGCCCGCGCCGTTCCCGTTCGCCCAGGTACGGCCGCTGGTCGACCTGCCCGCTGCGGGAGAGCCTTCGCCAGCACCCTCGCTGGCACCTTCGCCGATACCTTCGCCGGCAACGACACTAGCGCCCATGCTATCGCCGGAACCGGCAGCATCCGCTGCGCCAGTGGCTGAACAATGACGAGCCCACCGCTTCAGCCACCCACGCCGTGACTTTGACCCGCCGAACTGCGGGCCTGAGACCACTTCAGCGCTGGACGGGCCTTGAACTCACGGCTCGGTGACGGGGAGCGACGACGGAGGGGACTACGCGGGGTAGGCGGCCACCAGGGCGGTCAGTGCTTCTTCGAGCACGGTCGCAGCGTCGTCGATCAGTTCGTCGGAGATCACAACACTCGGCATGATGCGCAGCACGGAATCCCAGCTGCCGGCATCCAGCGCGATGACCCCGTTTGTCGTCGCGTGCTTGATCACCGCGGTGAGCGCTTCGGGGTAGGGCTTTCTGGTGCCGGGGTGCACGAGCTCGACACCGAACATGGCGCCCTTGCCGCGAACCTCGCCGACGATGGAGAACTTCTGCGCCCAGTCACCAATCCGTGCCCAGAGTGCGGCCTCGACGCGCTTCGCCTCGCCCAGCAGGTTGTCCCGCTCGATGAGGTTGAACACCGCGAGGGCGGCTGCGGTTGAGACCGGGTTGCCGCCGAAGGTGCCGCCGATACCCCCAGGCTGCACGGAATCCATGATGTCGGCGCGGCCGGTGACGGCGGCGAGGGGAAAGCCGCCGGCGATTCCCTTGGCCGTGGTGACGAGGTCGGGCACGACGTCGTGGTGCTCGATCGAATACCAGACGCCGGTGCGGGCGATGCCGGCCTGAATCTCATCGGCGACGAAGACGATACCGTTCTCGGTGCAGAATTCGCGAATGCGCTTGAAATAGCCGGGCGCAGGAATGATGATGCCGCCGTCGCCCTGGATCGGCTCGACGAAGAACGCCGCGATCTCGGTCGCTCCGATGTGAGTCGTGATGTAGTCGATGGTCTTCTCGGCCGCTTCGAGCCCGCTGAGCCCGTCGCGGAACGGGTAGCTGGTGGGCACACTGTAAATCTCACCGGGGAACGGACCCATGCCGGCACGTTCCGGCCAGGGGCGATAGGTCATTGTCATGGTCAGGTTGGTGCGTCCGTGGAAAGCGTGGTCGAGGGCCACGATGGCACGGCGGCCGGTGAACTTGCGGGCAATCTTGACCGCGTTCTCAACGGCCTCAGCGCCGGTGTTGACCAGAATCGAGTGCTTTTCAAAGTCGCCGGGGGTGATCTCGGCGAGCTTCTCGGCTACCGCCACATAGTTTTCGTAGGGAGTTACCGTGAATAGGGTGTGGGTCAGCTTCGCTGCCTGGGCGGATGCCGCCGCCGCGACATCCGGATGCGCATGACCGATGGTGGTCACCCCGATACCACTGCCGAGGTCGATGATCTGGTTGCCGTCGACGTCGACCAGGATCGCTCCTGCGCCGTGATCCATGTAGATGTTGGCGAGGGTGCCGGCGCCGCGGGCGACCGACTTCTCCCGCCTGGCCTGAAGTTCGACCGACTTGGGCCCGGGAAGAGCCGTGACGAGTTTGCGTTGCTGGGGCACCGAATACGTTGCAGTCATTAGTCCAGCCTATGACTGTCGGCGCTTGTGGCCGACCGTCTGAGGTTTACGGCTACAGGCGTTCGCGCGGAAAGACGCGGCGAGCGAGGCGATTCAGCGTGCCGACCGGTGGCGATTCGTTGTAGGCATGAGCCAATTCCTGGCCGGACAGGCCGTGAATGGCCGCCATGATCTCATCCGTTGCCTGGCGGCGGGCCTTCCCCGATGTGGCCTGGCCGTGATGGCTGAGGTCGAGCGGCTTGCCGAAAGCGACCGTGATCTTGCGGATGCGCGGCAGGGTGGTTCCCACCGGCTGAATCTCCTGTGTGCCGATCAGTCCAACCGGAACCACGACAGCGCCCGTGGTGAGGGCCAGCCAGGCAACGCCGGTGCGTCCCTTATAGAGGCGGCCGTCGAGTGAACGCGTGCCCTCCGGGTAGATCGCGAACGCGCCCTCGGCGTCGAGTACCGCGCGGCCCTCATCGAGAGCAACCTGCGCTGCCTGACCGGCGCCGCGTTCCACGCCAATGGCCCCGATCGCGGTGAAGAAGGTTCGGGAGACCCAGCCCCGAAAACCGGTTCCGGTGAAGTAGGTCGATTTGGCTAGAAATTGCACCCGTCGGGTAGCGACCAGCGGTATGACGATGCTGTCGATGAAGGAGAGATGATTACTGGCCAGAATGACGCGTCCGGTGGCAGGGATGTTCTCGCGGCCCAAGATTCGTGGGCGAAACACGACGCGGGCGACGGGGGCCATGATGCCGTAGCCGAGAAAATAGACGAAACCTGGTCGTTTCACGCGTTCGGGTTCGTCGGGCTGGTCAGCAGTCGGGTCTGGCGTGACGGCTGCGGGAGTGCTGTCGCTCGTGTCGGTTGCATCAGTGTTATCGGGTTCTGCTTTGGCACCAGTCACCCGTTGACACTACCTCTCCGACGGCGTGCACCTAGCATGGAGGGGTGCAGAGAGTAATTATCCTTGGGTCCACGGGCTCGATCGGAACCCAGGCCCTCGACGTCATCCGTTCCCACCCTGACCGATTCGAGGTGGTTGGCCTCGCGGCCGGCAGTAACCGCGACCTGCTCGCGGTGCAAGCCCTCGACTTCCAGGTCGAGCACACCGCCCTGGGAGCGGATGCTGCCGAGCAGCTTGTGCGGGACATCGACGCCGACGTCGTGCTGAACGGCATCACCGGTTCGGTCGGTCTCGGACCGACGCTCGCCGCATTGAAGGCTGGTCGCATCCTGGCCCTGGCCAATAAGGAGTCGCTCATTGTCGGCGGTGATCTGGTGAAGTCGCTGGCGGCACCCGGGCAGATCGTGCCGGTCGATTCCGAACACTCCGCCATCGCACAGGCATTGCTTGCCGGAACCCCGCCGGAGGTGCGTCGACTCGTGCTGACGGCATCCGGTGGGCCGTTTCGAGGTTTCACCCGGGAGCAGCTTGCCCGGGTCACTCCCGCGGAGGCCCTCGCCCACCCGACCTGGAACATGGGCCTCGTGGTGACCACCAACTCGGCCACCCTCGTGAACAAGGGCCTGGAGATCATCGAGGCGCACCTGTTGTTCGACGTGGAATATGACCGCATCGACGCTGTCGTCCACCCGCAATCAGTGGTGCATTCGATGGTCGAATTCGTCGATGGGTCGACGATCGCGCAGGCAAGCCCCCCGGACATGCGGCTGCCGATCTCGCTCGGGCTGGACTGGCCGAACCGGGTCGCCGCGGTTGGCACTCCGATCGACTGGACCGTGCCGCACAGCTGGACTTTTGAACCCCTCGACAACGCGGCTTTTCCAGCGGTCGAACTGGCCAAAAAGGTCGGCCGCATGGGTGGCACCTATCCCGCGGTATTCAACGCGGCCAACGAGCAGGCCGTTGCTGCCTTTCACGCTGGGCGCATCGGCTTCCTGGATATCGTCGACACGGTGCTGCGCGTGGTCGAATCCCACGAACAGGGACCAAATCTTACCCGGGAGTCGCTGGCTGAGGCCGAACGGTGGGCGCGTGACGCCGCCGACAAGCTGATAGCAAAGCGCTGACGCACTAGTGCGCTAGTTGCACTCGCCGGCCTCGACCTTGTCCTTATCGTTGAGGCAGTCCTCCCGGGCTTCTTTGGCCTCTTCCGCGGCGTCTTTGGCGTCTTCCCGAGCGTTCTCTGCGTTTTTCTGATCCTGTTCGGCGCGGTTCTTGGCGTCTTCGTCGTTCTGCTGCGCAGCCGCCGCTGCGGCTTCCGCAGCGGCCTGAGCCGCGGCCTCCGCGGCCACGACGGCGGCATCGATCTCAGCGGTCAAATCGTCTCGTACCAGATTGATCGCGGATTGTATCGATGCCGATCGTTCGGAGCCGACCTCGCCGGAAGCGGCTGCCGTGCGCAGATTCTCTTGCATGGCGGTGAGCAACGATTGAGCGTTGGCGAAGTCTCCGGCGGCGGAAGCTTCACTGATCGCCAGAATCTCGCCTTGCAGTTGCTCGGCGGTGGCAGCAGGCAGGTCGACGGGGGTGGCCGTGCAACCGGTCAGCGGCAGGAGGAGCAGGGCGGCCACGGACAGGGTCAGTCGATAGCGTCGATTCATGGGTTCACGCTTTCCTGAAGAATTTGAAGGTGGGTGCCCAGCGTGCCGTCCACGGCCGGATAGCTCGGTGGTACCGCGACTGGCGCTTCGGCCGGGTTGAGCAGGAGCAGGGCGGCGACAGCGAGGCCGATCACGGTGAGCCCACTCGCGACCATGAGGAGTACCTGGCGGCGCACGGGGCGGCGCGGCTTGGCGGGGATGCTGGACGCGGGGATGCTGGACGCGGGGATGCTGGCGGGAGCGTCGGTTTTCAGAATCTCGGTCTGGGCGTCAGCGTTAGCGGGCAGCAGCAACGTGGGGTCGGGCGCGGCGGCGGGAAGCAACAAAGTAGGGTCGGGCGCAGCAGCCGGCAGCAACAGGGTGGCAGTGGGCGCCGCCGCGGGCAACAGTACGGTGGGCGCATCGGCATTGCTGCCGGCGCCGGTGGCGAGCGCACGCAACAACCCGGCGGCGTCGGCGGCAGTGGGCCGGTCGGCGAAATCGCGGGCGGTCATGGCGCGGAGAACGTCGGTCCACCGGCGGCCGAGTTGGCTGGGAATCTCCGGCTGACGCTGCAGCCGCGCCATCGCCGATTCCACGGCGGTTCCGGGGTAGGCGCGCACTCCCGTGAGACATTCCAGCAGCACCAGGCCGAGCGAATAGACATCCGTTGGCGCGGCGATAACTCCACCGAGCGCTTGCTCGGGACTGAGATAGCTGGCGGTACCGAGCAACGACCCGGTCGCCGTCAGGCGGGTCTCGTCGAGGAGCCGGGCAATACCGAAATCGGCGAGCTTGGCGTGCATGCCGCGCCCGGGAAAACCCGACGGCGCCAGCAAGACGTTGGCCGGTTTGACGTCTCGGTGAATGATGCCCTGCTCGTGCACGTAGTGCAGCGCTTCGGCCAGGTCGGCGCCCATTATGGCCACATTGAGGCTCGGCAGCGGGCCGCTCTCGATGCGGGTGCGCAGGTCGGGGCCGTCGACGAATTCCATCACGATGAAGGTGCGCGAGGCGCCGTCGACGACTGCAGTACCGGCGTCGAACAGGGTGACCAGAGCAAAATGGTTCAGGCTTGCCAGCAAGGCGATTTCGCCGCTCTGGCGTTCGGGCTCGGAGGCACCTCCATCGGCTCGAAACAATTTGACGGCTACGGTTCGGCCGAGCGCGGTATCGGTCGCTCGATAAACGGATGCCATCCCGCCTGCGCCGACCAGGCTCTCGATTGAAAAACGGTCGGCCAGCAAGCTGCCGACCGGGCCAAGTGTGGCGGGAACGGGCAGCTTCTGCGTGGGAACAGGTTCGTAAGACACGGGACCTCCTGATGCATCCGCGCTCTAGCAAAGCACATGCACCCCTGTAACGGGTGGACGACGTTCACAGCCAGCCGCTTTGCAGCTTGATGCAGTTACTCTACGACAGTGGAAACCGTACTGCTATTCATACTGGGCGTCGCGATCGTCGTCGTCGGGCTCGCCGTGTCCATCGGCCTGCATGAGATCGGCCACCTCGTGCCCGCGAAGCTCTTCGGCGTCAAGGTCACCCAATACATGATCGGCTTCGGACCCACGATTTGGTCGCGCACCAAGGGCGAGACGGAATACGGCGTCAAAGCGCTGCCTCTGGGTGGCTATATCGCCATGATCGGCATGTTTCCGCCTTCCAAGAAGGGCGGAGCCCCCCGCAGCACCACCACCGGCTTCTTCGACCAGATGGTGCAGGAGGGCGCACCGGAGAAGAAAACCAGTGCCCTGTCCACCCTGGTCGACGATGCCCGCCAGGCCAGCGCGGAGACCATCGGCGAGGGTGAAGATCACCGCGCGTTCTACCAACTGCCGGTCTACAAACGCGTGATCATCATGCTCGGCGGGCCGACCATGAACCTGCTCATCGCGATCGTGATGTTCGCAATTTTGCTCATGGGATTCGGCAGCGCGCAGATCAGCACCAGCGTTGGCAGCGTGAGCGAGTGTGTGCTGGCCGCATCAAACGACCGACAGACCTGCGCGGCCACTGATGAAGCATCACCCGGCGCCGCTGCCGGTCTACTGCCCGGAGACCGACTGGTCAGTATCGGCGGCACCGCCATCGCGAGCTGGGAGCAGTCGACCGAGATCATCCGCTCGGCACCCGGTCGCACCCTCGCCGTCGTCGTGGAACGGGCCGGTGCCGACGTCGATCTCTCGCTCACCCCCAAACTCACCGAACGTTACGTTTACACCGCCGATAACAAAGTCAAAACGGATGCTTCCGGCGCTGCGATTACCGAGGAGGTCGGCTTCGTCGGAATCGGAGCGGCCAGCGAACTCGTACCGCAGCCAGCGACCGCCGTGCTACCCGCAGTCGGCGACAACATCGCCGGAGTCGCGCACGTGATCCTCAACCTGCCCGACCGGCTCGTGGCCGTGGCCAATGCTGCGTTCGGCCCGGGGGAGCGCGACCTGAACGGACCGATCAGCGTGGTCGGTGTCGGCCGGGTGGCCGGCGAACTCGCGAGCCTGGACACGATCCCGGTCGCGACCAAGGTCGCGAGCATGCTCGGCTTGCTCGGATCGCTGAATATCGCCCTGTTCGTCTTCAACCTCGTGCCGCTGCTGCCGCTCGACGGCGGCCACGTTGCCGGGGCTCTGTGGGAAGGTATCCGCCGATTCTTCGCGAAACTGTTCAAACGGCCAGATCCGGGGCCGGTCGACATGGCCAAGCTCATGCCGCTTACGCTGGCGGTCGTTGTTCTACTCGGCGGGATGAGCCTGTTGCTCATCTACGCCGACATTGTCAAGCCGATCAACTTCTTCGGGTAGCGCACTGCGCTACCCGATTCTCACCAGCGGGTATGACTCTACTGTTGAACTGATCCTGTTGACCGCACGGCGGGACGATGATCTGGTTACGCTCGCGGCACGTCCAGGCCCCGCCGTTCCGACCCAGAAAAAACCTTCCGCGAGAAAAAGCTACCGCGACAACAGCAGCGCTTCGCCCTGGCCGCCGCCGCCGCATAGGGCCACGGCGGCCTTGCCGGTGCCGCGACGCGCCAGTTCAAGCGCGGCATGCAGGGCAATGCGCCCGCCGCTCGACCCGATGGGGTGACCGATCGCGATGCCACCGCCGTGAATGTTCACCTCGTCGGCGCTCACCCCGAGCACCTTCGACGACTGCGCCACGACCGAGGCGAAGGCCTCGTTGATCTCGATCACGTCGAGGTCCGCCACGGTCCAGCCCTGGCGGGCGAGTGCATGCGTGATCGCGTTGGCCGGCTGGGAGTGCAGGGAGTTGTCGGGGCCAGCGACCTGGCCGTTGGCCTCAATCACGGCCAGCCAGGGCAGACCGTGCTTCTCCGCCCAGGCGCGGCTGGTCACGACGATCGCGCTCGCGCCGTCGCTCAGTGGCGCCGCGTTGCCGGCGGTGATGCTTCCCGCCGGGTCGAATGCCGGGCGCAATCGGCCGAGCGTCTCGGTCGTGCTCTCGGCACGCACTCCTTCGTCGGTGCTGATCAGGAGCGGCTCGCCCTTACGCTGCGGCACGCTGATGGGCGTGATCTCGTCGTGAAAGACGTCATGGGCTGCGGCCGCGGCGGCCCGCTGGTGCGAGGCGGCGGCGATTTCGTCCTGCTCGAGCCGGGTTTGGCCGAGTTCAACGTTGGCGCGCTCCGTCGAGAGTCCCATCGAGAGTCCGTCGAACGCGTCGGTGAGCCCGTCGTGGGCGGCGTGATCGAGGGCCGATACGGTTCCGTAAGCCCAACCTTGGCGTGCGCCGGGCAGCAGGTGGGGAGCGCGCGACATGGATTCCTGGCCACCGGCCACGACGACATCCGCTTCGCCGAGCCGCACCAGCCGGGCGGCGTCGATCACGGCGGCCAGGCCGGACAGGCACACCTTGTTGAGCGTCATGGCCGGCACGTTCCAGGGGATGCCCGCAGCCACGCTGGACTGCCGCGCCGGATTCTGCCCGCAGCCGGCTTGTAGTACCTGCCCCATGAGCACGAAGTCGACCTGCTCCGGAGCTACTCCGGCCCGGGCGAGGGCCCCTTCAATGGCGGCGGCGCCGAGGTCAACGGCGGTGAGGGATGAGAGCTGCCCGTTCACGCGACCCTGCGGGGTGCGTGATCCGGCCAGGATTACGACGTCTGTTTCGGTCATGGAGACTCCTTCGTCTATGAGATGCTACATACCACCTTCCCAGCATATTAGGGTGCGCCCCAGATATCTTCAGAGAACTCTGGACTGTGCCATCTCAAAACCCTGGATTGCTGAAATCGGCCAACCCGCACGGCGGCAGTGCGCGCTGTGTCCGACGTGTGAACACGACGAGTCACGAGTACCGGCCGCTTCCAGCCCCGGTGTCGGCGGAGACCTGTTCTCTGTTCAGTGGCGTGCACAGCAGCAGGGCGAGGATGAGGGGGCGGCATTCAGCTTGGCGCAGACTGCGACAACTAAGCTAGGACCGTGGCTGCAATCAACTTGGGGATGCCCAAAGTACCTGAGGTACTCGCTCCCAGACGTAAATCCCGTCAGATCAAGGTCGGAAAGGTCCTGGTCGGTGGCAATGCTCAAGTGAGCGTGCAATCAATGACGACGACTCCGACGACAAACATCAATGCAACGCTCCAGCAGATCGCCGAACTCACGGCGACCGGCTGCGACATCGTGCGCGTGGCGGTTCCGACGCGCGATGATGCCGAGGCGCTGCCGATCATCGCGAAGAAGAGCCAGATTCCGGTGATCGCGGATATCCACTTCCAGCCGAACTATGTCTTCGCCGCGATCGACGCTGGCTGCGCTGCCGTGCGGGTCAACCCCGGCAACATCCGCAAGTTCGACGACCAGGTCGGCAAGATCGCTGCTGCCGCGAAGGCGGCGGGCGTGAGCCTGCGCATCGGAGTCAACGCCGGATCGCTCGAGCCGAGCCTCATGCAAAAATACGGCAAAGCTACCCCTGAGGCGCTCGTCGAGAGCGCCGTCTGGGAGGCGAGCCTCTTCGAGGAACACGACTTTCACGACTTCAAAATCTCGGTCAAGCACAACGACCCGGTGATCATGGTCAAGGCCTACCGTTTGCTCGCTGAACGAGGCGACTGGCCCTTGCACCTCGGCGTCACCGAGGCTGGCCCGAGCTTCCAGGGCACGATCAAGAGCGCAACAGCATTCGGCATCCTGCTCGGCGAGGGCATTGGCGACACTATCCGTGTGTCCCTGAGTGCCCCTCCGGTCGAGGAGATCAAGGTGGGCCTGCAGATTCTGCAGTCGCTCAACCTGCGCGAACGCAAGCTCGAGATCGTCTCCTGCCCGAGCTGCGGCCGGGCGCAGGTGGATGTTTACAAGCTCGCCAATGACGTCACCGATGGGCTCGAGGGCATGACTGTGCCGCTGCGTGTCGCGGTCATGGGTTGCGTCGTCAATGGACCGGGGGAGGCCCGCGAGGCCGACCTTGGCGTCGCCAGCGGCAACGGCAAGGGTCAGATCTTCGTGCGCGGCGAGGTCATCAAGACCGTGCCCGAGTCCGAGATCGTGGCCACGCTCATCGAAGAGGCCAACCGTCTCGCTGCAGAGATGCCCGCCGCCGAGCTCGGCAGCCCCACGGTGTCTGTCGGCGCGAAGTAGCAGGTCTAATCTCGAGGCGAGCGTATTCGACGGTAATGCCACGAAGACGTCTAGCGGAGGAGAGCGAACGTACGCAGCGAACGGACGGAGCGGATGGCGGCGCCCGCGTAAGGTAGACGGGTGCCTACACGTCTCTCCAACTACTTCCTCCGTACTCTCCGCGAAGACCCCTCCGACGCCGAGGTGACCAGCCACCGCCTGCTCGTGCGGGCCGGCTACATCCGTCGTCAGGCCCCGGGTATTTTTGCCTGGCTGCCGCTCGGACTGCGGGTGAAGGCCAAAGTGGAGCGCATCATCCGCGAGGAGATGACCGCCGCTGGCGCGCACGAGGTGCACTTTCCGGCCCTGCTGCCGCGCGAGCCGTACGAGGTGACCGGCCGCTGGGACGAATACGGCGAGGGGATTTTTCGCCTGAAAGACCGCAAGGGCTCGGACATGCTGCTCGCGCCGACCCACGAAGAGGTCTTCGCGCTGCTGGTGAAAGACCTGTATGGCAGCTATAAAGACCTGCCGCTGGCGATTTACCAGATTCAGGACAAGTACCGCGATGAGGCCCGCTCGCGGGGCGGACTGCTGCGCGGCCGCGAGTTCACCATGAAAGACGCATACTCGTTCGACTACACCGACGCCGGACTCGACGTCAGCTACCAGCTGCAGCGCGATGCCTATGAGCGCATCTTCACCCGTTTCGGCCTTGATTACGAGATCGTGCAAGCGGATGCCGGCGCGATGGGTGGCTCCAAGAGCGAAGAGTTTCTGCACCCCACCCCCGTCGGCGAAGACACCTTCGTGCGCAGCGCCAGCGGTTACGCGGCCAACATCGAGGCGTTTCGTACCCTCGTGCCGGCCGACAAGGATTTCACCGCGCTGCCCGCCGCGCAGGTCTTCGACACCCCGAACACCCCGACTATCCAGACGCTGGTCGACAAGGCCAACGCCGAACATCCCCGTCTTGATGGTCGGGAGTGGACGGCAGCCGACACGCTCAAGAACGTCGTGCTCGCGCTGACCAGCCTGGACGGCACCCGTGAACTGATCGCGATCGGCGTTCCCGGCAACCGCGAGGTCGACCTCAAACGCGTCGAGGTGGCGTTCGCGCCGGCCGAGGTTGAGGCCGCCAACGAGGGCGACTTCGCTAAGAACCCCGGCCTGGTCAAGGGTTACATCGGCCCGTGGGGTGCGCAGGGCGTCGTGCTCGGCACGGCGTCGACCACCGGCATCCGTTTTCTGGTCGACCCGCGCGTGGTCTCTGGCACCGAGTGGATCACCGGCGCCAACGAAGCAGGCCGCCACGTGTTCGGTCTTGTCGCCGGCCGCGACTTCGCCATCGACGATGTGGTCGAAGCCTCCGATGTGCGCGCCGGCGACCCGGCCCCCGACGGCTCCGGCCCGGTCGAACTCATTCGCGGTATGGAAATCGGGCACGTGTTCCAGCTCGGCCGCAAGTACGCCGAGGTACTCGGCCTCAAGGTTCTCGACGAGAACGGCAAGCTGGTCACGGTCACGATGGGTTCATACGGCATCGGCGTCACCCGCATCCTCGCGGTCATCGCCGAACTCAACAACGACGCCAAGGGCCTGATCTGGCCCGAATCGGTCACCCCGTTCGACGTACACGTGATCGCCACCGGCCGGGACGAGATCGTCTTCGACACCGCGGAGGCCGTCGTCGCTGCGATCGAGGCCACCGGCCGCGACGTGCTCTACGACGACCGCCGTAAGGTCTCACCCGGCGTCAAATTCGGTGACGCCGAACTCATCGGCGTGCCGTGGATCGTCATCGTCGGCCGCGGCGCAGCTGACGGCATCGTCGAACTGTGGAACCGCCGTACCGGCGACCGCGAGCAGGTCGACGTCGCCGACGTCGCACTGCACTTCGCCCAGCACTTCGCCTGATCGACCGCATCGCGAGCGGATGCTGCCGGCTGGCTGAGCCGGCAGCATCCGCTCTGTAGCGAACCCGCCCAACCGGCCGGGCGCGGGGGGAGTGGGTGACGGGACGCCGCAGATTCGGGTACCGTTGTCTTCAGCCCGCTGCGCGGTTTCGCGGCGGCAAGATCTGAATAGAGGAGGCCGGCCATGGACATCGACCTCAGTGTTTTGCGGCTACTGGAGCGCGAAAAAGAGATTCCCTTTGAGGAACTCGTGCACATCATTGAACAGGCGATTCTGATTGCCTATGGCAAGCACATCCAGCAAGATGTGACGAAGCTTGAAGCTTCGAAGATTGCTGATGCCAATCACTCCGGTCAGGAAGTGCCCGAAGCGCGCGTCGTTCTCGACCGCAAGACCGGGCACGTCGACATCTACGTTCCCGAGCACGATGACGAGGGCAACGTCGTCGGCGAAGCCGTCGACAACCCGACCGATTTCGGGCGTATCGCAGCCTTCGCCGCCAAGCAGGTCATCAACCAGCGTCTGCGCGACCTGGCGGACGACGCTGTGCTCGGTGAATTCAAGGGTCGCGAGGGTGACATCATCGCCGGAATCATTCAGCAGGGACCGAACCCCCGCATGATTCACGTCGATCTCGGCACGATCGAAGCGATCATGCCCCCCGAGGAGCAGGTTCCTACCGAGAGCTACGTGCACGGCGCGCGCATTCGCGTGTTCGTCACGGCCGTCGGTCGCGGACTCAAGGGCCCGCAGATCACCGTGTCACGCACCCATCCCTCGCTCGTGCGCAAACTGTTCGCTCTCGAGGTGCCCGAGATCGCGAGCGGAGTCGTCGAGATCGTCTCGCTTGCTCGTGAAGCCGGACATCGCACCAAGATCGCCGTGCGCGCCACGGAGCCTGGCGTCAACGCCAAGGGTGCCTGCATCGGTGAGCTCGGCCAGCGTGTGCGCGCCGTGACCGTTGAGCTCAACAACGAGAAGATCGACATCGTCGACTTCTCGCCCGACCTCGCGACCTTCGTCGCGAGTGCCCTGTCGCCGGCCAAGGTGACCAGTGCCTACGTGATCGACGAGTCGATCAAGGCTGTGCGTGCCCTCGTGCCCGACTACCAGCTGTCCCTTGCGATCGGCAAGGAAGGCCAGAATGCCCGCCTCGCGGCCAAGTTGACCGGTGCGAAAATCGACATCCAGCCGGACAGCATTCTGGAGGATGCCGAATAGGGGGTACGATGGAACCCGTTAGAACGTGTATTGGCTGCCGTTCGCGCGCCCCTCGATCCTCACTTTTGCGGATCGTTGCTGGGAAATCAGAAATTGTGGTGGATGAAACCGCCACAATCCCCGGTAGAGGTGCGTGGCTGCATGCCCGCCACTCGTGCTTTCAGGATGCCGTAAGGCGACACGCTTTCGGGCGTGCCTTTCGCGTGACCAGGTCACTGGACGCGAAACAACTAGAGAACAGGCTGAATTGGCTTATGGATAACTAATGAGCGGCTCGAAATGAGACCCGTCCGTTACTAACGGCCTGCCCCTTTCCGGGTGCAGGCCCGGAACAGGAGAATTGTGGCTGCGAAACCACGCGTACACGAGATCGCTACCGAGCTCGGAGTAGACAGCAAGGTAGCCCTTGCTAAATTGAAAGAAATGGGCGAGTTCGTCAAGGGACCGTCTTCCAGTGTTGAACCGCCGGTGGCACGTCGCCTTCGCGCCGCTCTCGAGTCGGAAAGCGCCGCTGCTAAGGCTGCAACACCCGTGCAGGTCGCTGGCGCCGTTGTTGGCGCTGCCACTACGGCAACGCCTGCTCGACCGAGCCACGGCGCCAAGCCGGGTGCTCGTCCCGGCCCCAAGCCCGTTGCTGAACCGGTATCCCCGGTCGTTGTCGAGTCTGTCCCGGCAGCGGATGCCGCGCCCCTTCCGGTCGCGCCGCTGACCGTGGCCGAGCGCCAGGCGCAGGCCGCCCAGAAAGCTGAAGCTGCCCAGAAAGTTGCTGCCGCTGACCAGGCCGCCGCCGCTGACGCTGCCGACAAGCCCAGCACCGAGACCCCCAAAGCGAAAACTACGGAAGGATCGGCTACGCCGGTCAAGCCCGGCATGCCTCGCCCCGGAGCAGCACGTCCGGGTAACAACCCGTTCGCCAGCAACCAGGGCATGGGCCAGCGTCCAACCCAGCCGCCGCGTCCGGGTAACAACCCGTTCGCGAGTGCGCAGGGCATGGGCCAGCGTCCCGCGACACCAACCCCAAGCAACATTCCGCGCCCGCCGGCACCGCGCCCCGGCGCTCCGCGCCCCGGCGGACCCGGTCAGGCCGCTCGCCCGACCGGCTTCGGCCAGCGGCCCGGCGCTTTCCAGCGTCCTGGTGGCGCCCCGGGCGGAGCCGGCGCGGCACGCCCCGGATTCACTCGTCCCGGTGCTCCTGCCGGAGCCCCCGGCTTCGGCCCGCCTCGTCCTGCCGGCGGTGGCGGTGGAGCCGGTCGCGGTCGCGGCCCCGGCGGTGGCACTGCTGGTGCCTTCGGCCGCGGTGGTGGCAAGAACAAGGCGCGCAAGTCCAAGCGCACGAAGAGAGCAGAGTTCGAACTGCGCGAGGCCCCGTCGCTGGGTGGAGTATCCGTACCCCGCGGCGACGGTGGAACTGTTGTTCGTCTTCGTCGCGGAGCATCCATCACGGACTTCGCCGACAAGATCGACGCGAGCCCCGGAAACCTCGTTACCGTACTGTTCCACCTCGGTGAAATGGCCACGGCAACAGAGTCCCTCGACGAGGCGACGTTCGATGTGCTGGGCAGCGAGCTCGGTTACAAGATTCAGATGGTCTCTCCCGATGACGAAGACCGTGAGCTGCTGCTCGCGTTCGACATCGACATCGACCAGGAACTCGAAGATGAAACCGACGAAGACCTCGAGATTCGTCCTCCCGTCGTCACCGTCATGGGTCACGTCGATCACGGTAAGACCGCGCTTCTGGACGCGATCCGTAACGCCAAGGTCGCTGAGGGTGAAGCCGGTGGCATCACGCAGCACATTGGTGCGTACCAGATCATCACCGAGCACGAGGGTATCGACCGTGCGCTGACCTTCATTGACACACCAGGCCACGAGGCGTTCACCGCCATGCGTGCCCGTGGCGCGCAGGTCACCGACATCGCCATTCTCGTGGTCGCTGCCGATGACGGCATCATGCCCCAGACCATTGAGGCGCTCAACCACGCCCAGGCCGCCAACGTTCCGATCGTGGTGGCTGTGAACAAGATCGACAAGCCCGGCGCGAACCCGCAGAAGGTGCGTCAGCAGCTCACCGAATTCGGCCTCGTCGCGGAAGAGTACGGCGGAGACGTCATGTTCGTCGACGTGTCGGCCAAGAACAAGACCGGTATCCAGGAAATTCTTGATGCTGTGCTCCTGGTCGCCGATGCCGGACTCGACATGCGCTCCAACCCGAACAAGGATGCCCGTGGTGTCGCCATCGAGGCTCGCCTCGACAAGGGCCGCGGCGCGGTGGCAACCGTGCTCATCCAGTCCGGAACGCTGCACGTGGGAGACTCCATCGTCGCCGGAACGGCTTACGGCCGCGTTCGTGCGATGGCCGACGAAAACGGTGTCGCCGTTCTCGCCGCCACGCCGTCCCGCGCGGTCCAGGTGCAGGGTCTCTCGAGCGTCCCGCGCGCCGGCGACACCTTCCTTGTCATCGAGGAAGACCGCACCGCCCGTCAGATCGCCGAGAAGCGTGAAGCCGCCGAGCGCAACGCCCTGCTGGCCAAGGCCCGCAAGCGCATCAGCCTCGAAGACTTCACCCGTGCCCTCGAAGAGGGCAAGGTCGAGTCGCTCAACCTCATCATCAAGGGTGACGTTTCCGGTGCCGTTGAGGCCCTGGAAGAGTCGCTGCTCAAGATCGAGGTCGACGATTCGGTTCAGCTGCGCATCATCCACCGTGGTGTCGGTGCGGTCACGGAGAGCGACGTCAACCTCGCCACCGTCGACAACGCCATCATCATCGGGTTCAACGTTCGCCCCGACACGAAGGCCCGCGAGCGTGCCGCTCGCGAAGGCGTCGACGTACGGTTCTACTCCGTCATCTACTCCGCCCTCGAGGACATCGAGAATTCCCTCAAGGGAATGCTCAAGCCCGAGTACGAAGAGATCCAGAGTGGTATCGCCGAAATTCGCGAGGTCTTCAGCTCGTCGAAGTTCGGAAACGTCGCCGGTGTCATCGTGCGCTCCGGTACCATCACCCGAAATGCCAAGGCTCGCGTTATTCGCGAGGGCATCGTGGTGGGGGACAACCTGGGCATCGAGTCGCTGCGTCGCTTCAAGGACGATGTCACCGAGGTCCGCACGGACTTCGAGTGTGGTATCGGACTGGGCAAGTTCAACGACATCCGAATTGGCGATGAGATCGAGACCATCGAAATGAAGGAGAAGCCGCGCGTCTAGCGTTGGTTTTGGGGGTCGGACTTGGTATCTGAGTCCGACCCCTTTGGGGTCGAGTCTTCGTAATTTCCTACTCAAAGGAAAGAGCGGGACCCGTACCCCGATTCCCATTTAGTGGGAAATTTTGCTTGCACCCTCAATTGCTAGGCGGATGTCCGTCATCCTGCGGCGGAGAAAAAAGTTAAGGACGACCGGGCGCATCGGCGCCCGCTAATAAGGAGTGAATCATGGCAGATCCGGAACGCGCCAGAAAGATGGCGGACCGCATTAAGGTCATCATCGCCAAGCGGCTGGAACGTGGCCTGCGCGATCCGAGGCTCGGGTTCGTGACTATCACCGACGTGAAAGTCACCGGGGATCTCCAACACGCCTCGGTGTTCTACACCGTGTACGGTTCGATCGAGGAGCGCACCGACAGCGCAGCCGCCCTGAAGGCCGCAACCGGCCTCATGCGCAGCGAAGTCGGCAAGAACATCACCGCCAGGCTCACGCCGTCTATCGAATTCATCGCTGATGGCATTCCCGAGAACGCGGCTTTGATCGACGACCTGTTGCGCGAAGCGCATGACCGCGATACCGCGACCGAAGACGGCAAGGGCACGGCTACGTACGCCGGCGAAGCCGATCCGTACAAGAAGCCGCGCGAATACGACCTCGAAGAAGACGACGACGAGCCTGGCGCCGAGAGCGCCGCGAAGCACTAGCGCCCTTCACGCCACCTCACCACTTCACTCCGGACGGGGCCCGGGCCCCGTCCCCGGGCCCAGGTTATAAACTGGGCCCGCGTTCCGGGCCCGGGCCCCGTCCGACTGAGGCGCCGCTGCACACTGCGGCCGGCTAGCGGATGCCGGGGGACCGCTCGTAGCGGGTGAAACGGTAGGGGAGCGCCGTACTGGAGCTGAGCCATCCGTTCGCGGGATCTGTCTTGACCAGGCTCCAGGCGGCGTCGAGGCTAGGCGCGAGAGTGTCACCGGCGATCGAGGCGTCGATCTCAGTCACCTCGAGGGTGTCGGCCTGGGGCAGGGCCAGCCGAAAGATTTCGGCGCCACCGATCACCCAGACCGGCCCCTCGGTGTGGGCGAGGGCGTCGTCAAAACTGTGCGCAATGGATGCTCCCGCCGCGTCCCAGCCCCGCTGCCGGGTGATCACGACGTTCTGCCGGCCCGGCAGGGGACGAAAACGCTCCGGGAGCGAATCCCAGGTGCGTCGTCCCATAATGACGGCGCCTCCCCGGGTTACGGTACGAAAATGGGCGAGGTCTTCGGGAAGGTGCCAGGGCAGAGCTCCGTCAGCCCCGATGACGCCACCCACCGTCTGCGCCCAGATCAGGCCCAGTTTCATACCGCGACCGCGCCCTTGATAGCGGGATGATGCTGGTAATTCTCGAGGACGAGGTCGTCGAACTCGTAGTCGAACAAGCTGGCGCGACCCGGCTTGATGCGCAGCCGGGGGGAGGGAAACGGCGTGCGGGAAAGCTGTTCGTTGACCTGGTCGACGTGATTGTCGTAGATGTGGCAGTCCCCACCGGTCCAGACGAACTCGCCGAGCTCGAGGCCGGCCTGTTCGGCAACGAGTTGGGTGAGCAGGGCGTAGCTGGCGATATTGAACGGTACCCCGAGAAAAAGATCGGCGCTGCGCTGGTACAGCTGGCAGGAAAGCTTGCCGTCGGCGACGTAGAACTGGAACAGGGCGTGGCAGGGAGCGAGCGCCATTTTCGAAAGGTCGGCTACATTCCAACTCGAGACGATCATGCGCCGCGAGTCCGGATCGGTGCGCAGGGTATTGAGCACGTCGCTGATCTGGTCGATGGTCGCTCCGTCGGGGGCGGGCCAAGATCGCCACTGCACCCCGTAGACCGGGCCGAGTTCGCCGTTTTCGTCGGCCCATTCGTTCCAGATGCGCACGCCCTTTTCCTGCAGCCAGGTGACGTTGGAGTCGCCGCGCAGAAACCAGAGAAGTTCGTAGGCAATCGACGCGAAATGCACTCGTTTGGTGGTCACGAGCGGAAAACCGTCGGCCAGATCGAAGCGCAGCTGGCGGCCGAACACGCTGCGGGTTCCGGTTCCGGTGCGGTCGGCCTTTCGAGCGCCATTCTGGAGGGTATCGCGAAGAAGCGCTGAATACTGGGCATCGGCAGCAAAAGAAGTGGGTACGGTCACCGCTCAATCGTACGCGGCGAAGCCGGGATGACTAGTCCGGCAGGGTGTAGCCATCGCGCACCGGTATAGCCAGACCGTCGGCCACGAGACTGGCCAGCGCGCGTTGCAGCTGGGCCGGATCCGGCCACAGTGTGTTGATCTCGGCATCCGTCACCGACCGGTGAGTGGAGCGCAGCTCGGCCATGATCAGGCCGCGCACCTGCCGGTCGCTGCCAGCGAACTTCTTCTGCACCGTTTTGCGGGCACCGGTGTACTCCGGGTAGTCGGCGGCTCGCCAGGCACATGCATTCCGAATTGGACATACGTCGCAGTGGGGGCTGCGGCTGGTGCAGACCACCGCGCCGAGTTCCATGATTGCGGCGTTGAACAGCGCCGCTTCCTGCACGCTCTGCGGCAGTAACAGGCTCATCGCATCAAGGTCGCGGCCACGATTGGGCGGCGAAGGCTCGCCCGCTCCGGCGATTGCACGGGCGATCACCCGTCGTGTGTTCGTGTCGACCACCGGATGCCGATGGCCATATGCAAACGCGGCCACCGCGCGCGCGGTGTAATCTCCGATGCCGGTCAGGGCCAGCAGTTTGTCAATGTCGGAGGGCACAATACCCCCGTGCAGTTCGGTGATCTGCACCGCTGCGGCATGCAACCAGAGCGCGCGCCTCGGGTAGCCGAGGCTGGACCAGGCGCGCACCGCCTCGCTCGGCGGCACCGCGGCCAGTGCAGCCGGCGTGGGCCAGCGCGCCAGCCACTCCTCGAGCCGCGGAATGACTCGGTTCACCGGAGTCTGCTGCAACATGAACTCACTCACCAGAATGCCCCAGGCCCCGAAGCCGTCGCGCCGCCATGGCAAGTCGCGGGCGTTCGCGACGAACCACGCATTGAGCGCGGTGCTGACGCCGTCTGTGGCGGGAATCAAAGGTGTGACGTTCATCCGTTCTAACCTAGGCTCGATTCATGAAGCTGGTTTCCACACCGCGCACAGAATTTCTGCGCACCCTCGCCGCCGAGATCCTGCACAACTACGGCCGCGGCCGCACCATCATTGCCATCGACGGACCGGATGCCGGTGGTCGCACCGCCTTCGGCGATGACCTGGCCGCGGTGTTCCGGGAAGATGAACTGCACGTATTCCGGGCCAGCCTGCGCTACTTCCAGCATTCCCGTGCCGAACAGCAGCGATTAGCGCCCGATACACCGGACCATCGCTACCGAGTCGGCTACGACTACTCAGCGCTTCGCCGAGTACTCGTCGAGCCCTTTCGCATGGGTGGCAGCACCGGCTTCGTCACCGAAGAGTTCGACCCCGATCGGGACACCTGGATTCAACCGACCTGGCAGACCGCTCCCGCCGACGCCATCCTGATCATCGACGGTGACTACATCAACCGGCCCGAACTACACGGACTCTGGCTGTACAGCGTGCTGCTGGAAGGCGCAGCGGTAAACGCTTCTGACCTGCAGTACCACGCCGAAGTGCATCCGCGGGACGTCGTGTCGGCTGTGGTCGACACGACCGACCCGGAGGCTCCGCGGCGCGTGCTGACGGATCGGTGCTGACCGGTTGCGGCTGAGCGCTTACCAGTGCCGGGACCGAACCTCGGCCGGGGTCAAAAACCGACCGCTGCGCTCGACCTCGTGCACGAGTTTGGTCAGCAGCGCGTTCACCGGCGCGGCCACGCCCGCTTCGGTTGCGGCCTGCACCACCGCTCCGTTCAGAAAATCGATCTCGGTGCGTCGGCCGCGCGCGAGGCTCTGCAGGGTCGAACCCTGGTTTGCCACCTTGCCCATACGTGCGCGCATCGACAGTGGCAACACTTGGCCGGCCCAAAGCGGCGCAACCGCAAAGGCACGCAGCCGCCGGTGCGACAGCCCCTGCAGCGTGTGAAACCGAACCCCGCTGGCGAGGCCTACCCGCACGGTTTCGCGCATGCTCCGGGTCATCAACCGGCGAAGGTCCGCCTGCCCGATCACCTCCTGCACGCTGAGCCCGGTGATGGCAGGCAGGGCGTTGAGCATATTAACGACGAGCTTGGTCCACTGGGCGCCGACGAAGTTATCGAGGGCGAGGGTGGGTACAGCGGCGTCAAGAACCGCCTGCCAGCGCCGGGTCGCCGCATCGACCGGGCCGTCGCCTCGTCCGAGATAGCTCGGCGCCGCCGTCGTCACCCGAACCCGGCCCGGCCCTTCATAGTGGGCAGCAATGATCGTGATCAGTCCGAAACATTCTGACCGCGGCAGCAGCCTTTCGGCGGTGCTGACCCCGTCCAGTCCGTTCTGTACGACGAGCACCGGGGTTCCGTCCAGCGCTGCGGCATTCTCGGCAATCGCCGCCGCAGCATCCTGCGCCTTGGTGCAGATCAGCGCCAGGTCACACGGTTCGACCAAGCGCTCAACGGCCAGCGGTCGGGCGAACCGATCACCGTAGCCGCCCGTCACATGGATGCCGTCGGCCAGCACCGCTGGCAGCGAGGCCCCGCGCATGGTCACCACCAGATCGTGCCCCTGCTCAGCAAGCAGACAGGCGAATGTGCTGCCCAGGGCACCAGCACCGATCACCGCGATTCTCACGGCTCACATACTACGGGCCGGGGCTGGCAGGTGATTCGCACCATGCCCCCAGTCCGACGCTGATAACCTCCACTAGTGACCAGCGGCCTTTTACTCATTGACAAGGCGCAGGGCTGGACCAGCCATGACGCTGTCGCCAGGACCCGGCGTCTCGCCGGCACACGCAAGGTCGGCCACGCCGGCACTCTCGACCCCATGGCCACCGGGCTGCTGGTACTCGGCGTCGACAGTTCGACCCGGCTGCTCACCTATGTCGTCGGCCTCGACAAGGAATACCTCGCGACCATCCGCCTCGGCCAGTCCACCACAACGGATGATGCAGAGGGCGACGAACTTTCCCGCGCGACCGACGAGCAGGTCGCCGCTATCAGTGCGGCGGCCGTCGCGGCCGGAATCGCGGACCTCACCGGTGAGATCAGCCAGCAGCCGAGCGCGGTCAGCGCCATCAAGGTCGACGGCAAACGCGCCTATGCCCGAGTGCGCGCGGGCGAAGACGTGCAATTACCGTCTCGGCCGGTGACCGTGAGCGAGTTCGAACTGCGTTCCAGCACGCACGGAGATGGTTTTCTCGACCTCGAGGTTCGCGTCGTGTGCGCCTCTGGCACCTACATTCGCGCCCTGGCACGTGACCTGGGCACCGCGCTCGGCGTCGGCGGACACCTCACCGCGCTCCGCCGCACCCGCATCGGCCCGTTCCGAATCGAAAACGCCGCCACCCTCGAGCGGATCGATGTCGTCGCGCAGCTCATTTCGCCAGCGGATGCCGCCACCCGTCTGCTCCCACGCCTCGACCTGTCGACAGAAGAGGCCATCGACCTCGGCCACGGCAAGCGCATCACCATCGAGAGAGACCCCACCCGCACCGGACCGGTCGCCGCGATCGCTCCCGACGGCCGACTGGTCGGACTGATCGAATACCGTGGTGACCAGGCCAAGGTGCTGCTGAACTTCGCGCCGGATAAACCCGGCACATCAGACGCCAGCGAATCGACACCGACCCCATGATCGAATGGTTCACGTGGCTGCAACTGGCCATCGCCGTGCCCGGCGGACTGCTCTGCGTCGTCCTCGGCCTCGCCGGGCGCAAACCCACCGACCTCACCATGGGCGCGACCGCACTCGTCGAGTTGTTGTTGATCGTGCAGCTCGCGGCCGCAATCGCGGCGCCGCTGGCCGGCAACGATGCCACCGGCAACCTGCTCGAGTTCTACACCTACCTGGTCAGCGCCATGCTACTGCCGGTCGTGGCCGGATTCTGGGCGTTGGTGGAACGTAGCCGCTGGAGCACGGTCATTCTCGGGGTGACATGTCTGTCGGTCGCCGTCATGGTCTACCGCATGAACCAGATCTGGAACGTGCAGGGCAGCTGACGCGGTTTCAGGTTCGCTGCGGATGCTGCAATAATTGTCGAACCAGATGAATGCCGAGCAATGACACTATCCGACACCGAAGAGCCCTCCCCCTCCCACCGGGTGAGCGGCATTGGGCGACTCCTCATTGCTGTCTACGGGGTGTTGGCCCTCGCCGCCACGGGGCGTTCATTCGTGCAGATAGCCTCCGAGTTTGAAGACGCCCCGCTCGCATACTCGCTGTCGGCCCTCGCCGCTGTCGTCTACGTCGCCGCAACGGTTGCACTGATCAAGCGCAGCCGCCGCTGGTATCGCATCGCCTGGATCACCATCAGCTTCGAACTGCTCGGCGTGCTCGTCGTCGGAACGTTGAGCCTGGTCGACCCCGCGCTGTTCCAACATAAAACAGTGTGGTCGGTCTTCGGTCAGGGCTACGGTTTTGTTCCCCTCGTGCTGCCACTTCTGGGCATGTGGTGGCTCAGACGCCACCCGGTGTCGGTGGCCGCCGACCCGGCAGTCACCGAGAGTCGCGCATGAAAACCCTGTACGGTATCGATTCGGTACCGAACGACTGGCCCGCCTCGGCCGTCAGTATCGGAAAGTTCGACGGCGTGCACGCCGGGCACCGGGCCGTGATCGCTGAGCTCAAGGCTATCGCCGACCGGGAACAACTCGCGACTGTCGTGGTCACCTTTGACCGGCATCCGCTCGCCCTGCTCTCTCCAGCCACCTGCCCGAGCGCGCTGGTCAGCGCCCAGCAGAAACTCGACTTGATCGCCGAGACCGGGGTCGATGCGACGTTGCTGCTCGAGTTCAACCATGCTCTCTCCCGCCTTCCCCCGCGTGAATTCATCGAACGCATTCTGGTCACCGCGCTGCACGCCCGGGTTGTGCTGGTCGGTCGTGACTTTCGCTTCGGTACGGGCGGTGCTGGCGATATCGCCATGCTCCGTGACCTCGGCACCGAGTTCGGCTACGAGGTGGCTCTGATCGACGATGTGAAGCCCGACGGGCAACGCCGAGTGTCATCGACCTGGATCCGCGAGCTGCTCGGCAGCGGCGCGGTGACCGAAGCCGGCCGGTTGCTCGGCCACCTGCCATCCGTGCGCGGAGTCGTCGTGCACGGTGCCGCGCGCGGCCGCGAGCTGGGCTTTCCCACCGCCAACCTGTCGGCCGACTCCGACGGCCTGATCCCTGCCGATGGCGTCTATGCCGGGTGGCTGACGGATGCCGGATCGCGCTACCCGGCAGCAATTTCGGTCGGCAATAATCCCACCTTCGACGGAGTGGCCCAGAAGCAGGTCGAAGCGTACGTGCTGGACGAGGTCGATCTAGACCTCTATGACCACGTCGTGGAGGTATCGTTCGTGGAGCGGATTCGCGGCATGGTCGCGTACTCGGGCATCGATCCGCTGATCGCGCAGATCCGCGATGACGTTGTGCGGGTTCGGGTAATTCTGGGCCGCGAAAGCCTGAGTTAATCGCCACCGCAGGCGGCACCGGTTTCGGGGGTCAACCCATCGAGGCCGGTTTGCCCGGGTACGCTGGGCAGACCAATATTTTCCTGGGGGTTCCATGCGGCAACAAGCACGAGCGATAGAAACGCGGGCGGCGATAATTCGTGGCGCCGCGGAAGCCTTCGAGCAGCGCGGGTACGGGAGCACGTCGCTCGCGCAGGTGAGTGCTGCCGCGGGCGTGACCAAGGGAGCACTGTACTTTCACTTCGATTCCAAGGAAGCCCTTGCGGTCGCCATAATCACGGCTCAGCACGAGAAATCGGTCGATGCCGGTCGTCAGCTGCTCGAGAACAACACGCCCGGCCTGCGTGCGCTCGTTTCCATGTCCTACGAGCTGGCTCGCCAACTGCGCGATGACCAGGTCGTCAGCGCCGGTGTGCGCCTGACCATCGAGGCCGTGAACTTCTCGACTCCGGTGTCCGCGCCCTACCGGGACTGGATGGTCGCCTGCGAGGAATTTTTGCGTCGGGGGATCGCCGACGGAGATGTAGCGTCAACGATCGATGTACCGGCCGCGGCACGGTTTTGCACCGCCGGTTTCACGGGGGTGCAGGTTGTCTCGGACGTGCTGACCCGGCGTGGGGACATCGACCAGCGACTAACCGAGATGTGGGCGTTGATATTGCCCGGACTCGTTGCCCCCGGGCGCTGGGACGACCTGAAGAATCTGGCTGCCGACGTGCAGCGGCAGCGCGCCGCGGATCGGCCGTAGACTAACCAAGTGAAAACCGCCGTGTCCCGCCGACTGTGGCCCGGACGCAGCCTCGCTCTCCTGGGCATCATCCTGGTCGCGGCAAACCTGCGCACCGCCGTCGCCGCCCTCTCGCCGATCGTGGCCGAAATCAACGTCGACATTCCCCTCGGCGCGGTGTCGCTCGGGGTGCTCGGCATGCTCCCGCCGGTGTGCTTCGCCCTGTTCGGCATCTTCACCCCCATGATCACCCGCCGCCACGGCCTCGAAATACCACTCGTACTCGCCCTCGTGGCGATTCTGCTCGGTCATGTCACCCGCGGCCTGTCCGGCTCGATCACCATGCTCATCATCGGCAGCGTCATCGCTTTCGCCGGGCTCGGCATCGGAAACGTGCTGCTGCCCCCGCTGGTCAAGAAGTACTTTCCCGACCGGGTTGGGCTCATGACGAGCCTCTATGTCACCGTGGTATCACTGAGCACCCTGGTACCGCCACTGATTGCAGTCCCGGTAGCGGATACCGCCGGCTGGCGCATCTCGCTCGGCATGTGGATGCTCCTCGCCCTGCTCGCCCTGGTGCCCTGGATCACCATGCTGGTGCGGCACCGTGCACGAACGCCGGACGCGATCATCGAGGAGGCCGACGCCACCATTCTCGGGCGCCTCTGGAAGTCGTCGATTGCCTGGGCCCTCGCGGGCGTGTTCGCGGTCTCGTCGCTCAATGCCTACGCCATGTTCGCCTGGCTGCCGCAGCTACTCGTCGACACCGCCGGCGTGAGTCCCGCCCAGGCCGGAACTCTTCTGGCGCTCTATGCCAGCATGGGCATTCCGTGCGCACTGATCATTCCGGTCCTCACCGCCCGCATGACCAACGTCGGGCCGCTCGTCTACGTCGGTGTGTTCGCGTTCGTCGCCGGTGACCTCGGGCTCTTATTCGCACCGGAAACCCTGACCTGGCTCTGGGTCAGTCTCGCCGGGCTCGGACCATTATTCTTTCCCCTCGCACTCGTCCTGATCAACCTGCGCACCCGCACTCACGCCGGCGCAGTGGCCCTCAGCAGCTTCGTGCAGAGCATCGGCTACACCCTGGGAGCGCTCGGGCCGCTGGTCTTCGGTCTGCTGCATGAACTCAGCGGCGGGTGGACCTGGCCGCTCATCTTCTTGTTGACGGCCGCGCTGGCCATCGTCATCGCTGGCGCGGTGATCGGGCGTCCGCACATGCTGGAGGACGACTTGACGCTCACTCGCTGATTGCCATCACGGCACGAGATGGGCACGGTGGATGAGCGCCGCGGCGCCGATCAGCGGGCCATCGCCGGACAGCGCCGACGGTACCACTCGCACGCGGGTCGCGTAGGCGAACTGCACCCGCCGCGCGATCGTTTCCCGTGCGAAATCGAGCAGGTCGGGAGTGACGTTGGCGAAGCCGCCACCGATAGTGACCACGTCGAGATCGAGCAGCGTCGCTGCGGACGCAATGGCATGACCGAGTGCCCGGCCGCTGCGCGTTACGGCGGCGATCGCAATCGGATCGGCGGTCGAGTAGGCCGCCGCGAGATCTTCTCCCGACTCGCCGTTGAATCCCTGCGTCCGTGCCCAGGCGACGGTCTTCGGCCCCGAGGCGATCGCCTCGATGCAGCCGATTCCACCGCAGGCGCAGGGATCGTCAAAACCGCCGACTTCGATGTGGCCGATGTGGCCGGCATTCCCGGTTGGTCCAGACACGGTGACGCCACCGAGAATCAGGCCGCCACCGATGCCGGTCGAAACGATCATGCCCATCAGGTTGTCGACGCCCTTTCCCGCTCCCACCCAGTGTTCGGCAAGTGTGATGCAGAGCCCGTCCATGCGCAGGCGCACCGGCAGATCGGGAACGAGGGCGGCGACTTGATCTTTCAGGGGATACTCGCGCCAGACCGGCAGGTTCAACGGTGACACCGCCCCCTGCTGCAGGTGAATCGGCCCGGCACAGCCCATGCCAACTCCAACCAGGGCCGCACCGGTGGGCAGGCTCAATCGGGTCTGAGTTACTGCATTCGTGACAGCGACGGCGAGTTGTTCGCTCGAAGCGCTCGACCCGGTCGCTGCGCGGTGCCGGCTGGATGTGAGCACCCGGCCGTGGTCGTCAACGAGGGCGGATTCAACCTTGGTACCCCCGACATCGACGGCGAGAACAAACTGGGGCGCTGCACTGGTGCTCATGCGTTGATCGTACTGGTCGCGATCCCGGCCCGGTATTTGCTCATATGAGCAACAATTCCCACGACCGTTGATTCACGCGTTGGGTCGACGTAGGCTGGAGTCAAACGATTGGACCGCGACACCGACATGAGCGATACCGACGAACTCCTCTCCATTCGTGCCGCCGAGCTTTACTACGAAGAGAACCAGACCCAGGACGAGATCGGTGTGATTTTGCGCCTGACCCGCTGGAAGGTCGGCCGGTTGCTGGCAAGCGCGAAGGCAAACGGGTTCATCCGCATCGAGATCGTGCACCCGCGCGCCCGCCGCCTGCCGATCGAGCGGCGCCTCCGCGAATCGACCGGCCTCACCGATGCGATCGTCGTTTCCTCCGCGGGTGTGTCGAGCGAAGCCGAACTGCAGTCGCGTACCGCGCAGGCCGCCGCAGACTTTCTCACGAGCCTGCGCCCGATCCCGCGCACTCTCGGTATCAGCTGGGGTCGCACCCTGCACGATGTGTCCCTGCACCTGAAGCAGGGCTGGGCGCCAGGCGTGAACGTGGTTCAGATCAACGGTGGCGTCAGCCTGCACCAACGCACCGGCACCGCGGCATCCACTGCCGTGACCATCGCTCACAAGGCCGACGGCTCGGCCACCCTGCTGCCGAGCCCCGCCGTCTTCGAACGTCTTGAAACCAAGCAGGCGATGGAAGCCGACCGCGCCGTCGCCGGGGTACTCGCCCTGGCCCGCAACGCGCAGGCCTATCTCTTCAGCGCCGGCCAAGCAGATGCGAATTCCGCTCTCGTCGACAGCGGTTTCCTGACCGTGGAACAGATCGATGACCTCGTCTCGCGCGGTGCCGTCGGCGACGTCGTCGGCCGCTATATCGATGCGAACGGCCGCATCGTGGACCCTGAACTCAATGAACGAACGGTCGGTATTCAAATCGATCAGTTGCGCCGTGCCCCGCTCACCATCGCGGTCATCTCCGGAAACGATAAGCATGCCATTGCCCGCGCCGTCGTGCGCAACGGGTTGTGTACCGTGCTGGTCACCGACGAAGACACCGCGAACGCTCTGCTCCAGGAAAAGGACACCCTTTGACCAACAGCCCTCTGGCTACCTATCAGCCTGACCAGCGTGCCCTCGCGTTGATCGGCGGGGAGGCCACCGACGCCAACCTGCGCCGGTACCTGCACGGTATCCCGGGAATCGACGCCGTCGGCCTCGAAGCCCGCGCCGCCGACCTCGGCACCCGTTCAATCAAGACCAGTTCCAAACGCTGGGCGATCGATACCATCATCGGCCTGATCGACCTCACCACCCTCGAGGGCGCCGACACCCCCGGCAAGGTGCGCTCGCTCGTGGCCAAGGCCCTCGTGCCCGACCCGGGCGACCCGGGCACACCCCGTGTCGCAGCGGTCTGCGTCTACGGTGACATGGTCGGTTCAGCCGTCACGGCGCTTGGCTCAGCCCATGCGGCCGGAGGAACCGACGGTGTCAACGTCGCCGCCGTCGCCACCGCGTTTCCGAGCGGCCGCGCATCCCTCGCGATCAAGCTCACCGATGTGCGCGACGCGGTCGCGGCCGGCGCTGACGAGATCGACATGGTCATTGACCGCGGAGCGTTTCTGGCCGGCCGGTTCGGTCAGGTCTACGACGAGATCGTTGCCGTGAAAGAGGCCTGCCGCCGCGCCGACGGGTCGGTGGCTCACCTCAAGGTGATTCTCGAAACCGGCGAACTGAACACCTACGACAACGTGCGTCGAGCCTCCTGGCTGGCTATTCTGGCCGGCGGAGACTTCATCAAGACTTCCACCGGCAAGGTCGCCCCAGCCGCGACTCTGCCCGTGACGTTGTCGATGCTCGAGGTCGTGCGGGACTGGCACCGCCTTACCGGTGTGCGTATCGGCGTGAAGCCGGCCGGCGGTATTCGCACCTCCAAAGACGCCATCAAATACCTCGTGACGGTCGCCGAGACGGTGGGGGAGGAGTGGCTCAGTCCGCGCCTGTTCCGGTTCGGCGCCTCCAGCCTGCTGAACGACGTGCTGCTGCAGCGCCAGAAGATGACGACCGGGCACTACTCCGGCCCCGACTACGTGACGATTGATTAGGGAACGACCATGAAATTTCTCGACTACGCCCCCGCCCCCGAATCGACGGCACTGCTGGGCCTCAAAAGCGACTACGGCCTGTTCATCAACGGCGCGTTCACCGCCGGTCGCGGAACCCCGTTTCACACAATCAACCCGGCCACCGAACAGCAGATCGCGATGATCGCCACCGCCAACGAAACGGATGTCGACGATGCCGTTTCGGCCGCCCGCCACGCCTACGACGGCGTCTGGTCCCGCCTCTCCGGCAGCGACCGGGGTAAGTACCTGTTTCGCATCGCTCGACTCGTGCAGGAACGCGCCCGCGAACTGGCCGTCGCGGAAACACTCGACAACGGCAAGCCGATCAAGGAAACCCGCGACGTCGACATTCCCCTCGTCGCCGCCTGGTTCTTCTACTACGCCGGCTGGGCAGACAAGCTCGACCACGCCGGAGTGGGACCCAACCCGGCGTCTCTCGGTGTCGCCGCTCAGGTCATCCCGTGGAATTTCCCGCTCATGATGCTGGCCTGGAAGATCGCCCCGGCGCTTGCCGCTGGCAACACCGTCGTGCTCAAGCCCGCCGAAACGACCTCCCTCACCGCGCTGCTGTTCGCCGAGATCCTGCAGCAGGCCGACCTGCCGGCCGGTGTCGTGAACATCATCACCGGCGACGGAAGCACGGGAGCGACTCTCGTCAACCACCCAGGCGTCAACAAGGTCGCGTTCACCGGTTCGACCTCGGTCGGTCGGGCGATTGCCCGTTCGATCGCTGGAACCGACAAAAAGCTCAGTCTCGAACTCGGCGGCAAAGGCGCCAACATTGTTTTCGATGACGCCCCGATCGATCAGGCCGTTGAGGGAATCGTGCGCGGCATCTTCTTCAACCAGGGTCACGTCTGCTGCGCCGGCAGTCGCCTGCTCGTGCAGGAAAGCATCCACGACGACGTCATCGACCGGCTCAAGCGCCGCATGCAGACGCTGCGGTTGGGTGACCCGCTCGATAAGAACACCGACATCGGCGCCATCAACAGCGCCGAACAGCTCGCGCGCATTCGGGAACTGTCCGATCTGGGCGAGCAGGAGGGCGCCGAACGTTGGAGCGCCGACTGCGAAATTCCGACGAACGGTTTCTGGTTTTCGCCAACCATCTTCACCAACGTGTCTACCAGCCACCGCATCGCCCGCGACGAGATCTTCGGACCGGTGCTCTCCGTGCTCACCTTCCGTACCCCGGCCGAGGCCGTCGCAAAGGCCAATAACACCCCCTACGGTCTTTCCGCCGGAATCTGGAGCGACAAGGGCAGCCGCATCCTCGCCGTCGCCGACAAGCTGCGTGCCGGCGTGGTTTGGGCGAACACCTTCAACCAGTTCGACCCGTCGAGCCCCTTCGGCGGCTACAAGGAAAGCGGCTATGGCCGCGAAGGCGGCCGCCACGGCCTCGCTGCTTATCTGAAACCCGCCGTGCGCAGCGGCTCGCGGTCGATCGCCGCCTCCAACCAGCAAACACCGTCCGTTTCCAAGAAGTCCGCATCCGCCGGCAAGAAGTCCGCATCCGCAGAGAAGGCCGCCAAGTGAACCGCCTCGCCATTCCTAAAACATACAAGCTCTACATCGGCGGCAAGTTTCCGCGCAGCGAATCCGGCCGCGTCTATGAGGTGCTCTCACACACAGGCGACTTTCTCGCCAATGCGGCCAAGGGCAGCCGCAAGGATGCCCGTGATGCGGTCGTCGCCGCCAGGAGCGCCCTCGGTGGGTGGGCCGGCGCCACGGCCTACAACCGCGGCCAGGTGCTGTATCGCATCGCCGAACTGCTCGAGGGCCGCCGGAACCAGTTCATCGACGAGATCGTGAACTGCGAGGGCGTCAACGCCGCCGTCGCCAGCGCTCAGGTCGACGAGGCTATCGATCGCTGGGTCTGGTACGCCGGCTGGGCCGACAAATACGTGCAGGTGGCCGGCAACGCCAACCCGGTATCCGGCCCGTTCTTCAACATTTCCGTACCAGAACCGACGGGTGTCGTCGCGATCATCGCGCCGCAGGGCACCGAATCGCTGCTCGGCCTGGTCAGCGCGATCGCGCCAGCCCTCGTCGCCGGCAACACCGTCGTCGTCGTCGCCAACGAGCACGCTCCGCTGTCGGCGATCAGCCTGGGCGAAGTGCTCGCCACGAGCGACGTGCCCGGCGGTGTCGTCAACATCGTGACCGGTTCGCCGGCCGAGATCGCGCCCTGGCTGGCCACCCACGCCGACGTCAACGCCCTCGACCTCGTCGGTGCTGGCAACCTGGACTGGGTGGAGCTGCAGATCAGCGCCGCCGACACGCTCAAGCGGGTGCTCCCGCCCGAGGCGGGAGCGGATGCCGCCACACCGGCGCTGAATCGCATCCTCGCCTTCACCGAACTGAAAACGGTCTGGCACACCAAGGCTATTCTCTGAATCGACAGCGTGGGAGGACACTCAGCCGAGGGCCAAGAGAACGGGATAAGCTCCGCCGCATGACTCTACGCAGAGCACTTGTCACCGGCGCCACGGGCTACATCGGCGGCCGTCTCGTACCAAAACTCCTGGAAGCCGGCTTCACGGTGCGCGTACTCGTACGCACCCCGTCCAAACTGCGGGATGTGCCCTGGGTCGACCAGGTGGAGGTCGTGCGGGGTGACCTGGGTGACCTGAACTCGGTGCAACGCGCCTGCGCCGACATCGACGTGCTCTACTACCTCGTGCACTCGATGGGCGCGGCCGGTGACTTTGAGAAAACCGAGCAACTGGCCGCCGAAAACGTTGCCCATGCTGCTGCCGAAGCCAACGTTCAGCGCATCGTCTACCTCGGCGGTCTGCACCCCGACACCGACACGCTCTCGGCCCACCTGCACTCCCGCAGGGAGGTTGGTCGCATCCTGCTCGATAGCGGGGTACCGACCATCGCGTTCCAGGCCGGCGTCGTCATCGGTTCCGGCTCGACCTCGTTCGAGATGATCCGCCACCTCACCGATGTGCTGCCGTACATGCCCGCGCCCAAGTGGGTACGCAACAAGATCCAGCCGATCGCCGTGCGCGACGTGCTCTACTACCTGCAGGCCGCGGCCGACCTGGCGCCCGACGTGAACCGCACCTTCGACATCGGCGGCCCCGACGTGCTGCGCTACGGCCAGATGATGAACGGCTACGCCCTCGAGGCTGGCCTCAAACAACGGGCGATCGCCGCGCTGCCCGTGCTGACCCCGTGGCTGGCCTCGCAGTGGGTGAACCTGGTCACGCCGATTCCGCGCAATCTCGCCATTCCCATTATCGCCTCGCTGCAATACGACTGCGTCGTGCACGAGAGCGACATCGACGAGTACATCCCCAAGCCGGACGTCGGGCTCACCGGCTATCGACGTGCGGTGCGCCTCGCGCTTGGCCGTATGCGTAACGGTGACGTCGAGACCAGCTGGCGTAACTCCTCGATCGAGGGCGCGTCGAGCAACCCGCTGCCAAGTGACCCGGACTGGTCCGGCCACGCTTTCTACACCGACCTGCGTGAGAAGTCCACACCCGCTGCTCCGGCCGCGCTCTGGCGGGTCATTGAGAGCATTGGCGGCGAAAACGGCTGGTACTCCTTTCCGCTCGCCTGGGCAGTGCGCGGCCTGATGGACAAGGCGGTGGGTGGTGTAGGACTGCGCCGAGGTCGCCGCAACCCCGACCACCTGCACACGGGTGAGGTACTCGATTTCTGGCGAGTCGAGCAGATCGACCACGGTAGCTTCCTGCGGTTGCGCGCCGAGATGCGGGTTCCCGGGCGGGCCTGGCTTGAAATGAGCGTCACCCCGACGGATGCCGGTGGCTCTGTCTACCGGCAGCGCGCGGTGTTCTTTCCCCGCGGCCTCGGCGGCCGGCTGTATTGGACGGCGATCCTGCCGTTCCACGGGATCATCTTCGAGGGAATGGCCACCCGCATCACGGCGACGGCTGCGGCGGAACGCCAAGTCGAGGGGGAACATTCGCTCGGGGCGGTGTCGCGCTCTGACAACTTCTGATTCGGGGGTAGAACGTGCGTATACTCTGAGAATTCTGGCCACTCGACCCGGTTCGGGGCATGATGGATTACAAGTAGGAGGTCACTATGTCAGTTTCTCTCGCCTTCCTGGGTGACGGCCTCGTAGCGGGCGGTCAGTGGGATGAATGGTTACCCGGGAACGACGTGCACAATCTGGCCGTGAGTGGCAACTCTACCGACGAGGTGATCTTGCAACTTGCCCAGGTAATTGAAATGCGACCCGACGCCATCGTGATCGGGGTCGGGACCAATGATCTGGGCTGGCGCAGGTCCGACGAATATGTAGTACGCAACCTGGAAACCATCCTGTACACGCTGCGGCGCGCGCTGCCGGAAACCCGCATCATGGTGCAGTCGGTTTTACCCCGTGAACAAGCATTTGCCGCGACAATCCGCTCCATCAATCGGCATATCTGGCAGTACGCGCCCACCCAGCACGTGCAATACCTCGACCTCTGGCCAGCCCTCGCGCTGCCTGACGGCGAACTCGATCCCGCTCTGGGCATCGACCGCCTGCACCTGAACCCAGCCGGTTACGCGGCCTGGCTGGCCGAGTTGAAGCCGGGCTTGGAGATGTTGTTCGAGCGCCCGCCGTCAACGACGTCGATTCCCATCCAGCACGCCTGAGGGCGAAGCGTGCCGGGGCTGGGGAGTAGCCTTTTCGCTCGGTAGAATACAGTCATGCCTTGCTCCATCCACCCCGCACGTATCCTGACTCTCGGTCCTGGTGCATCCTCCACGGCCACGGCCACGGCCACGGCCACGGCCACGGCCACGACCACGACCGCATCACGCGTGACGACCTCCTCGAGTTCCGTCCACGGTTTCTCTCGCGGCTGCGCCAGCGTCTGATGGGCACTCCAGCCGCACCGACATTCACCCGCTCGGCTCTCGCGCCGGGTCTTTTGGGAGCCATCGTTCTGCTCGCGGGACTCGCGCTTTTGGACAGTGAGAGTTTCATCATCATCCGTTACGCGGTCAGTATTCTCGCCCTCATTCTCTGCGTCTTCGTGATTCAGGCGCGTTCCTGGTACTGGCTGGTCGGTCTCGTTCCGATGGCCGTCCTATGGAACCCGGTCGTGCTTTTTGACCTCAGCGGTCAGGGGTGGGTTTCGGCGCAATTCATCGGCGCGATCATTTTCATCGCGGTCGGTTTGCGCACCAAAGTTCCGGTACAGAAGGACTGAACGTCGGGCGTAGACTACTACCGCGTTGAGAGAACCCGGTCTGGTCTCTGCTGTGCACTGGTAGCCGGTGGAAGTTTCCGTACACTCAATGTTTTGACATCGTTGATTTGACGGCACCGGCGTTGCGATAGCATTCGCCTGGCCTTGGGTCTGGCGTCAGATCGCGACCCGTACCGCGTTTCGTGAATCGCATGTTTCCGAACACGATAAAACGATTTTGCGCACATGCAGCGTTCCGGTAATACCAGAATGACCGTGACCGGCACGCTCGGACAGATACAGCCGGTACCCGTACCGTGCTGCTGCGAAGTGGAGAACAATGGCTTATACCCGCACCGATGCCTCGGGCAGCCGGAACAATCCCGGTCGTAACGGACTCACCCGCAATCGGGCTCATCCGCGCTCCCGCGACGATGACGCCCCGATTATTCCGATTCTCGCTCGCAAGGTGCGCGAGGTCGAGGCCAAGGCGCAGTCCGGTACCAAGCTCGGCCCGACCAATCGCACGAAATACCAGGTCATCGCCCTGTTGATGCGTGAAGAACGGGCCAGGGTCAAAGGCGACAAGGAACTCTCCGACGCGAACCGAGCAGAGTTGCTCAAACGCCTCGACGGGATCGCGCAAATTCTGGCCAAGACTGCCGCCAGGGACACAAGCCTGATCACGCTGCTCGAACCCGATGCCGGCGTCTCCACCGTCGCCCAGCGGTTTCGGCGTGATTGGCTGCTCGAATCCGGTGCCGAGCTCAGCCCCGACGAACTCATCATCACCCGCGAGCCCGAGGCGGCACCGGTCGTGCTGCAGAACCAGGTCATCCCCCAGTCGGTGAAAGCCAGGCAGCTCGCCAACCCGTTCCTCGCCCCCGACTTCAGCGCCGCAGCACAGCCGATCGTGCACCCGCGTCGGCTCGCCAACTGGGAGCTGCTCGGCCCGCTGTTCAAATCATTCGAGTACGGTTCAGGCGGCCAGGCGGCCAGCATGGACATGCCGGAGGCACCTGGCCGTGACCGGCTCTCGCCGGGCGGCATGGAACTCATGCGGCATCAAGCCCGCTTCATCGAGAGCGCACGGCTCGGGCACCGCAGTTACCTGCTCGCCGACGAGCCGGGCCTCGGCAAGACCGCGCAGAGCCTGCTGGCGGCATCCGTTGCCAACGCCTACCCGCTTCTGGCCATTGTGCCCAACGTGGTGAAGATGAACTGGGCGCGTGAAGTGGAGCTGTGGACGCCGAACCGGCGGGCAACGGTCATTCACGGCGACGGCGACAGCCTCGACGCTTTCGCCGATGTGGTGGTGGTGAACTACGACGTTCTCGACCGGCACCTGGCCTGGCTCGGTACGCTCGGGTTCAAGGGAATGGTTGTCGACGAGGCGCACTTCATCAAGAATCTGTCGTCCCAGCGGTCCAAGCACGTGCTCTCGCTCGCGGACCAGATTCGCCGCCGAACCCCGGGCGGTAACCCGCTGCTGATGGCACTCACCGGAACCCCACTCATCAACGACGTCGATGATTTTCGTGCCATCTGGCAGTTCCTCGGTTGGATCGACGGCGACAAACCGGCCCCTGCGCTGCTGAAACGCCTGGAAGAGACCGGCCTGACCCCGGCCGACATGGGCTTCTACAAGGAAGCCCGTGCTGCCGTCATCGACATGGGCATCGTGCGTCGCCGTAAGGTCGACGTAGCCGCCGATCTGCCGGCCAAGCGCATCGCCGACCTGCCGGTGGAACTCGATGACGACCTCGGTCGATCGATCCGCCAGGCCGAACGCGAACTGGGTGCCCGATTGGTCACCCGGTACCACGCGCTCGTGGCTGCCAGGCATGCCGGCTCGGGCGGCCCGGCCGTTCCCGACGAAGACCAGCGGGATGCGTACGTTCGCGCCATCGCCCACGCCGAACTCGAAGATTCCAAAGGCCAGACCACCGGGGAAAACGTGTTCACGATGGTGCGCAAGATCGGCCAGGCCAAGGCCGGGTTGGCGGCGGATTACGCCGCGCAACTGGCGCGCTCGGTGGGCAAGGTGGTGTTCTTCGCCAAGCACATCGATGTCATGGACACGGCAGAGGAGATCTTCGCCAAGCGCGACCTGAAAACGGTGTCGTTGCGCGGGGATCAGAGTGCAGTGGCCCGCCAGGCTGCGATCGACTCCTTCAACAACGATCCCGATGTCGCCATCGCGGTGTGCTCGCTGACCGCGGCCGGGGTCGGCGTCAACCTGCAGGCCGCATCGCACGTGGTGCTGGCCGAACTGAGCTGGACCGCCGCCGAGCAGACCCAGGCTATCGACCGGGTGCACCGCATCGGTCAGGATGAACCGGTCACCGCCTGGCGCATCATCGCAGCGCACACCATCGACGCACGCATTGCCGACCTGATCGGCAGTAAAGAGGGTCTTGCAGCTCGCGCCCTCGATGGTTCCCAAGCGGAGTACTCGACCACCGAATCGGTTCAGGCGAGTGCTCTTATCTACCTGCTCACCCAAGCCCTCGACGGAAAGCTGTAGATCGCATGAAGATCGGTATTCTCACCAGCGGCGGCGATTGCCCCGGACTCAACGCGGTTATTCGCGGCGCAGTGCTCAAGGGTGTGCGCACGCACGACTTTGAGTTCGTCGGAATTCGCAATGGTTGGCGCGGACTCGTGCAGAACGAGTTCATGCCCCTCGACCGCCACAGTGTGCGCGGCCTGTCCCGTCAGGGTGGAACCATCCTCGGCAGTTCCCGCACCAACCCGTTTGAGGGTGAGAATGGCGGTCCGGAGAATATCCAGCGCACTCTCGACGCAAAGGGTATCGATGCTGTGATCGCCATCGGCGGGGAGGGGACGCTGACCGCCGCGCACCGCCTCACCGAGGCCGGCCTCAACATTGTCGGGGTTCCGAAAACCATCGACAACGACCTCGAGGCCACCGATTATTCTTTCGGTTTCAACACCGCTGTCGAAATCGCCACCGAGGCGATCGACCGTTTGCGCACCACCGCCGAGTCCCACGGCCGCTGCATGGTTGTTGAAGTCATGGGACGCCACGTCGGCTGGATCGCGCTGCACTCCGGGATGGCCGGTGGCGCCCACGCCATTCTCATTCCCGAGCAGCCCAAGTCGATCGCACAGATCTGCGAGTGGGTGGAGCGTGTGCGTGACCGTGGCCGCGCCCCGGTCATCGTTGTTTCGGAGGGCTTTTTGCTCGCCGGCATGGAGGAGGCGCACTCGACCAAGGGGCTCGACGCTTTTCACCGTCCCCGTCTCGGCGGAATCAGCGAGATTATCGCCCCGCTCATCGAGGAACATACCGGCATCGAAAGCCGGGCAACGGTGCTGGGCCACACCCAGCGTGGCGGGGCACCGTCGGCCTACGACCGAGTGCTCGCCACGCGGCTCGGAATGGCAGCGGTCGACGCGATCCACAACGAGCAGTGTGGTTCCATGGTGTCCCTGCGCGGCACCGAGATCGATGTCGTGAGCATCGCCTCGGCCACCATCGGCCTCAAGCGGGTCCCACCGGCCCGCTACGACGAGGCGTCTGTACTGTTCGGCTAGGCCGGCGTACTGTTCGGCTGGGCCGGCGTACTGTTCGGCTGGGCCGGCGTACTGTTCGGCTAGGCCGGCGTACTGTTCGGCAGGGCCGGGTCGAGCGGGGCGGTCAGGTCAGGCCAGTTTGGCCTGCACCTGGGCCAGCGAGGGATTGGTCGCAGCCGATCCGTCGGGGTAGAGAATGGTCGGTACCGTCTGGTTGCCGTTGTTGAGGCTCATCACCAGCTCCGGCGTACCGTCAACCCGCTCAATGTTGACCTCGGTGTAGCCGATCCCGGCGCTGTCGAGTTGCTTCTTCAATCGTTTGCAGTAACCGCACCAATCGGTCGTGAACATGGTGATGGTTCCGGTAGCGGGTACAAAGTTCATATACGCAGCCTATCCGCACTGCCTTAGAGTCCACTCCGTGCGCACGGCTTTGAACGAGCATTAAGATAAATCAATGACTTTGCCCCAGGTGTGCGTGTGCTACCTCACTCGATTATCTCCCGAAGGTGATCGGCAGGTACTGCTGGGGCGCAAGAAGAAAGGCCTCGGCGTGGGCAACATAGTCGGCGTCGGCGGCAAACTCGAAATCGGTGAGAGCGCAGTGGATGCGGCCGTTCGCGAAATCGAGGAGGAATCCGGACTCGTGGTGGCGGCATCCGCTCTGACCGAACTCGGGTTTCTCACGTATCTGTTCCCGCACCGCGAAGAGTGGAGCCAGGAGTCGACCGTGTTCGTCTGCGACGAGTGGTCGGGAACTCCGCGGGAATCGAACGAGCTGAACCCGGTATGGTTCGACATTGCGAGCCTGCCCGTCGATGAGATGTGGGATGATGCCCGGCATTGGCTGCCGGGAGTCCTCGCCGGAATCCCGGTGCGTGCCACGTTCACCTTCGGCCGTGACCTGGAAACCGTCGTGTCTCGTGCCTGAATTCAGCTGGAACCAGATCACCTGATCACCTGATCACCTGATCACCTGATTGATGGGCCTGCCGTCGAGCCCGAGCCATGCGCTGTTCGGTGGACTGATTGGCGCCACGATCATCGGCGTCCGCGCCCACAGGCCAGACCGGCACGTTCATCCGCTCGTCGCGCGGGGCGGGTCAGGCGGTTTTGCGCACTCGGCCGAGCCAGGTCATCAGGTGGTAGATAACGATGGCCGCTACCGTTCCGAGCGCGATGCCGTTGAAGCTGAGTGTTCCGGCGTTGAGTGTGAAGTCGGCGATACCGATAATGAGCGCGGTCGCGGCGGTGAACTGGTTCACCGGCTTGGAGAAGTCGACCTTATTGTCGAACCAGATCTTGACGCCGATGACGCCGATCAGCCCGTAGAGCGCGGTGGTGACACCGCCGAGCACGCCATCGGGGATCGTGAAGATGATCGCACCGACCTTGGGGGAGAGGCCGAGCAGAATAGCGACGATTCCGGCGACCCAGTAGGCCGCCGTGGAGTAAATGCGGGTCGCCGCCATGACACCGATGTTTTCGCCGTAAGTGGTGGTTCCGCTGCCGCCGCCAACACCGGCGAGCATGGTGGCCAGACCGTCAGCGAGCAGGGCCCGTCCGGTGAGTCGGTTCACCTTGGCATCCGTCATCTGGGCCACACCTTTGATGTGGCCGACGTTCTCGGCGATGAGCACGAGCACGACGGGAAGAAAAGCGGGCAGCACCCCGAACACGGCCGCCGGGTTCTCGAAGGGGTTGGCCGGCGCGGTGAACGGAGGCAGGCCGATCCAGGTCGCGTCCGCCACGCGGCTGAAGTCCACCTCACCGAGGAAGATCGCAGCGACGTAGCCCACGAGCACGCCGAGAAAGATTGAGAGCCTGCCGAGGATGCCGCGAAACAGCACGGTGCACAGAATCACCGCGACGAGCGTGATGAGCGCGGTGAGCGGTGCCTTGTCGAAATTGGCCTTGGCCACCGGGGCCAGATTGAAGCCGATGAGGGCCACGATCGCGCCCGACACAATCGGCGGCATCAGCCGGTCGATCCAGCCGGTGCCGGTGAGCTGCACGATGACGCCGACCAGGGCGAGCAGTACCCCGACGGCCATGATGCCGAACAGGGCGCTCCCCATGCCGGCCGACGCCGTTGCCGCGGTGATCGGCGCGATGAACGCAAACGACGACCCGAGGTAGCTGGGCAGTTTATTGCCGGTGATCAGGAGAAACAACAGGGTACCTATGCCGGAGAACAGCAGGGTCGTGCTCGGCGGGAATCCGGTGAGCAGGGGCACCAGAAAGGTAGCGCCGAACATGGCGACGACATGCTGCGAGCCGATACCGATGGTCAATGGCCAGCTCAGTCGTTCGCCAGGGCCGACGACCGACTGCGCCTCGACGGTTTTTCCGTCACCGTGCAGTGTCCAGGGCAGTGCCATTTGTGTTCTCGTTTCGTCTGGTGCGGTATCTGTGTCGAGCGTAGTCGCAGCCGGTCAGCACCGCGGAATAGACTCGATTCCATGAGCCAGCTCGCTGATCCGACCACCCAGCAGGGTCTCGAAGTGCGGGTATCGGGCGGTTTGCTCCGCGGAGTTCGTGAACGCGGCGTGGTGGCCTGGCGCGGCATCCCCTACGCGGCCGCTCCGGTGGGCGATCTGCGGTTTCGTGCCCCGCAGCCAGCCGCGACCTGGCACGGTGTGCGTGACGCGAGCGTGTGGGGCTTGATTGCCCCGCAGAGCCACAAGGGCCAGTTTCGCGGCGCCCACCCACGCATCCCGCAGGGGGAGGACTGCCTCAACCTCAACGTGATCGCACCCGACGAACGGGTTCGCCCCGGTGCGCAGATAGAAGACGCCCTCCGGCCGGTGATGGTGTTCATCCACGGTGGCGCCTACAGTGTCGGTTCCAGCCGCGAGGTTCCGCGGCAGGGGGAGGGGCTCGTGCGGCGCGGCGATATCGTCTACGTCAGCCTGAACTACCGGCTGGGCGCCCTCGGGTACCTGGACTTTTCTCGATTTGGTTCGCCAGAGCATCCGTTTGAGAGCAACCTCGGCCTGCGAGACCAGGTCGCGGCCCTGCAGTGGGTGCGAAACAACATTCACGCCTTCGGCGGTGATCCGAATGCGGTCACCCTGTTCGGCGAGTCGGCCGGCGGCAACGCGGTCACCACACTGATGACCGTGCCGAGCGCGTCGGGCCTGTTCCAGCGGGCGATCGCGCAGAGTGCGCCGCCGAACGCGGTCTACCCGAGTGACATCACTTCGCGCTGGGCTGGCGAGTTCGTGGACAGCCTCAGCGAAGCCCCGGGCCCCTACAGCACCGCCGACGCGGCCCGCCTGTTGCTGGCCGCCGACCCGGCACTGCTCGCCGCCGCCACGACCGCGCTGACCCTGCGTACCCCCGATCAGGACCCGGGTACGATTCCGCTCTGCCCGGTCATCGACGGTGATTTTCTACCGGAGCGGCCGCTCGACGCTTTTCGGGATGGCCGTGCAGCGCGCATCCCGCTCATCATCGGCACGAACGCGCGTGAGGGCTCGCTGTTCAGCGGCCGCATCGATATTCTCGCCACAACGCCCGCGCGCATCCGCGCAATCTTCAAAAAGACCAAGAAGAAGGCTAAGAAGGCACTCAAAGCGCAGTATCCAGGCATTCCGGCGCTGCGGGCCGCGCTGGATTTCGGCGGCGATTACTCATTCTGGTATCCGAGCGTGAAGGTCGGGGAACGACACTCCCGGTACGCACCGGTGTACTTCTACCGTTTCGATGCCGCCCCACGGCTGCTGCGGCTGATGGGCCTTGATGCCACGCACGGTCTCGAACTCTTTCCGTTGTTCGATCGACTCGACGGCTGGTTCGGCCGCGGTATGACGGCGCTCGGCGGGCGTCGCACCTTTCAGGACATCGCAACACGGATGCAGGGCTGGTGGCTGTGCTTCGTGCACGGCGGGGTGCCATCGGCCGAGTGGCCGCTCTACGACGAAACCACGCGCGCGACGCTCATCATTGATCGGGACGACCAGGTCGAGTCGGACCCGCACCGGGAACGGCGCCTGGCCTGGGGACGGTTCGTGCCACACGTTTAAGGAGTGTGCCTGGCCTGGTCATAGACTAAGACCTTGCATTAAGAGCCACGGCACCGGGAGTACACCATTTCGAGCACTGAAACACCCACTACTGCGGCTTCGCGTGGCCTGAAAGCCCGCGTCGACGCGTACTTCGAGATCTCCAGCCGTGGCTCCACCTGGTCAAGAGAATTCCGTGGCGGAGTCGTCACCTTCGTGACGATGGCCTACATCGTTATCTTGAACCCGCTCATTCTAGGCGGGTTCAGCGCCGACCAGGCCGCCGTCGACGTCGAGGGTGGCTGGCTTCCCAACGAGCAGGTAGCCGCCGTCACGGCGCTGACTGCCGGAGTCATGACTATCCTGTTCGGCGTCATCGCCCGACTGCCCTACGGTTTCGCAGCCGGGCTCGGCATCAACTCGTTCCTCGCCGTGAGCGTCGTCGGCCAGGTCACCTGGGCCGAAGCGATGGGCCTTGTGGTCATCAATGGGCTCATCATCGTGCTGCTCGCCTCGACCGGCCTGCGCGAACTGATCTTCAACGCCATTCCCCGGCCTCTGAAAATCGCCATCACGGTCGGAATCGGCCTGTTTATCGCGTTCATCGGCCTGGTCGACTCCGGTTTCGTGCGGGCCAGTGGTGCGAACTCGCCGCCGGTGCAGCTCGGCGACGCTGGCTCGATCGCAACGTTGCCGACGGCGATTTTCGTGATCGGGCTCATCATCATGGGGGTCCTTGTGGCTCGTAGGGTGAAGGCTGCCCTGCTGATCGGCATCGTCGTCACGACCATCATTGCCGTCATCCTCGAGGCAATCTTCAGGGTGGGACCCTCGTTCGGTACCAACCCGGCCGGTTGGAACCTGAACGCGCCCGTGCTGCCGACGAGTGTGGTCGCCCTGCCCGACTTTGCACTGATCGGCCAGGTGTCCTTCGGCGCGTTCGAGCGCATCGGCATGCTCGCCGCCGTGATGCTCGTCTTCACCCTCGTCTTCACGAACTTCTTCGACGCCATGGGAACCATGACCGGCCTGGCCAGTGAGGCCGGACTGGCTGACAAGGACGGAAAGTTCCCGCGGCTGAAATCCGCGCTCATCGTCGAGGGGATCGGAGCTGTCGCCGGTGGGGCGACGAGTGCCTCGTCGAACACCGTGTTCATCGAATCGGGCGCCGGCATCGGAGAGGGAGCCCGCACGGGCGTTGCCAACGTAGTCACCGGCATCCTTTTTCTGGCCGCCATGTTCTTCACCCCGCTCACCCAGATCGTGCCGCTGGAAGTGGCTGCCGCGGCGCTCGTCATCGTCGGAGCACTCATGGTGTCGCAGATTCGCCACCTCGACTTCACCGAATTCTCCAGCACACTGCCGATCTTTCTGACGATCATCGTGATGCCGCTGACCTACTCAATCGCCAACGGTATCGGTGCCGGGTTCATCAGCTGGGTGCTCGTGCGCAGCCTCTCCGGCAAGGCACGTGAGATCAGTCCGCTGTTGTGGGTCGTCGCCGTCGGTTTCATACTCTTCTTCGTACGTGGTCCGGTCGAGGCTCTGATCGGCTGAGTGATCGAAGGCATCGTCGGGGCGGGAACGCAGGTGCACGACGACGATTGGCCGTCGATCGACCCACAGCAGCCGCGAACGGATACCGCGTCGCAGCGCGACTAGATCTCGCGACTAGATCTCGCGACAGTGCGTCGTGAGCATGCCGATCTTGTCGATCGAAATGGTCACGGTCGACCCGTCGCGTAAAAAAATCGAAGGTTTACGGCTGTAGCCGGCGCCGCCTGGACTGCCGGTGGAGATCAGGGTTCCCGGCAGAAGAGTGGAGGTTGTGGACAAGTAGGAGATGATCTCCGCGACGGTGCGCACCATGTCACCGCTCGAAGCGTCCTGCAGAATACGGCCGTCAACGTGGGTGGTCAGCCACAGGTTCTGCGGGTCACCAATCTCATCGGCGGTGACGACGAGCGGACCGGTCGGGGTGAAACCATCAAAGGATTTGCAGCGAGACCACTGTGCCTCTGAGAACTGCAGGTCGCGAGCGGTTATGTCGTTCACGACCGTGTACCCAAAGACATAGTCCAGGGCGTCGGCGACTGACACGTTGCGGGCTGGGCGGCCGATGATGACACCCAATTCGGCTTCGTAGTCGACCTGGGTGGTGAGGTCGCGCGGCCAGGTGATGGTCGAGCCGTGCCCGGTGAGCGAGTTGGGCCAGAGCGAGAACACGGTCGCCGCCGTTTCGAGGCGCAGGCTCAGCTCGGACGAGTGAGCGGCGTAATTGGCGCCGATTGCGATGATCTGCGGCGGTCTGAGCACCGCGGAAGAGTGTCGCAGTTCATCGACCGGGGTGAGTGCAGCGCCGTTGGAGGCGGCGTCGAGGCTGATCGCGCGGATGCGTTCGTACTCGGCGTCGCCCTGTTCGAGCAGGTCTTGCAGGTCACGCGGAGCGTCGTCAATGACGTCGTCCAGGAACAGTGCCGCATCGTCAAAGATCACGGCCAATCGGGGAATGGAGGAGCCGTCAACTCTCAAATGCGCAAATTTCACTCTCTTAGGCTAACGGGCGCGAACCCGGGTTGGCTTGTGGGGGGCTCCAACCCTCGGCTTGTCTGCTTGGAGGAAAGGGGCGAAGGGCTGCTGTGGCCCCGGCGCAGGTGCACTTCGGCGTAAGTGCGCCACCAGGCCCGGTGGGCCCCGCGGGCGACGAGTGCATTCGGGGCAACGATGAGCCCGAGGCGGCCAGCTCCCTCCCAGGGTCAGGTCGCTCGCCAACGGTGTGTCGGGGCTACCAATGAGCCTGTCACGCCTGGCCGGAAGGCGGTAGCGCAGACTCAAACACGGAGCGGCTCGATAGACTGTGGCGATGAACGCACTGCTGCGGCTCCAGTCCGAGCTCGGCGCAATCGTCAGCGTCGATCCCCTCGACCTTGCAGCCAACCGCGCCGACAAATCCGGCTGGGTGGCCGACGGTACGCCGCTTGCCATCGTGCGCGCTACGACGGTCGATCACGTTCAAGCGGCGCTGCGCATTGCAACCGAATTTCGGGTACCGGTAGTCACACGTGGCGCCGGAACCGGCCTGTCGGGCGGAGCCTGCGGTACCGACGGATCCATCGTGCTGAGCGTGGCCGGACTGACCCGCATCATCGAAATCAACCCCGACGACGAACTTGCTGTCGTCGAGGCCGGCGTGATCAATCAGCACTTCAACGACGTCCTGGCGAAACAGGATCTCTGGTTTGCCCCGGACCCGGCCAGCAAGGGCATCTCTACCGTCGGCGGTAACATCGCCACGAATGCCGGCGGGCTGCTTTGCGCGAAGTATGGGGTCACCCGGGAAGCTGTGCTCGGTCTGACCGTCGTGCTCGCCGACGGCAGTCTGCTGCGCACCGGGCATCGCACGGTCAAGGGCGTCACCGGTTACGATCTCACGGCGCTGCTCACCGGATCCGAGGGTACCCTCGGCGTCATCGTCGACGCGACGGTGCGGGTGCGCGCGCTGACCGCTGGCACCGTCGCGACCATCGGTGCGGTTTTTGACACGGTGATTGCGGCGGCCGCAGCCAGCGCTTTGATCACTGCCGCACGGATTCGTCCCGCAGTGATGGAACTGATCGACCCGGTAGCGCTCGGCATGGTGGCCGCGTACCTCGGGCCCGACGGCTCGGCCGGCCTGCCACTCGGCCAGGGTGCATTTCTGCTCGTGCAGACCGACGGACCGGCGGCACTCGCCGAAGCCGAGGCGGCCGTGGTGGTGCTGCGGAGAGCTGGTGGCCAAGCCAGTTTGTCAACGGATGCTGTTTCCGGCGACCGTCTGCTGGCCATTCGTCGCGCCATGCACCCGGCCCTCGAACAATTTGGTCGGGTACTCATCGAAGACGTGTCGGTGCCGCGTTCGCGCATGGCCGAGATGTTCGCCGTCATCGCCGAGATCAGCGCACGAACCGGTATCCCCATTCCCACCGTCGCCCACGCCGGCGACGGTAACCTGCACCCGAACTTCGTCATTCCGCGCGGCGGTGCAGACGATGCGGTGGTGCCCGATGAGATCTGGGCCGCCGCCGACGAGATGTTCCAGGCTGCGCTGGCCTTGGGCGGCACGCTCACCGGCGAACACGGTGTCGGCGTGCTGAAGCGTCGCTGGCTGCGTGATGAGATCGGTGACACGAGCCTCGTTTTGCAACGCCAGCTCAAAGCGGTCTTCGACCCGCTGGGCCTGCTGAACCCCGGCACTATGTTCGACGCCTGAACTGCTGATTCGCAGCCGGTATTGTCGAGTAATGAGCCTCGATCAGCCGCCAGGCCAGCATCCCACCGAACAGCGGTCGAGCCAACACCTGCCCGTGCAGGCGAGTCAGGCTTCGGTGCAACCGGTCTGGAACCAGCCGGTGCTCCCGTCTCGCGCCGGCCCGATCGTACTGGCCGTGATCGGCATCGTGTTCGCGGGGATGGCCCTGCTTGCCGTGTTTTGGTACCTGACCACATTCCTCGGCGCCGACGCCCTGCTTGTCGGGCTGATCCTGGCGCTACTGCCGCTTACGGTGGTGCTGCTGGCGGTGCGCTGGATCGACCGCTGGGATCCGGAGCCGCGACCCGCCCTCATCTTCGCCCTGCTGTGGGGCGCGGGAATCTCCGTCGTCACCGCCTTGGTCTTCGATCTTGGCGTGCAGGTCACGATTGCGGCCAGCGCAGGGGCCCTGACCGGGAGTGATTTCGCATCCGCTGTCGTCCAGGCCCCAATTGTGGAAGAAGTCGCCAAGGGTTTCGGTGTGCTTGCGCTGTTCTGGGCGGTGCGAAGGCACTTTGACGGGCCAGTCGACGGTGTCGTCTACGCCGCGACGATTGCGGCCGGCTTTGCCTTCTCGGAGAATATTCAGTACTTCGGTCTGGCTTTGACCGAGGGCGACGCGCAAAGACTCGGCATGACGTTTTTGCTGCGCGGGGTCTTTTCGCCGTTCGCGCATGTCACTTTCACGATCTGCACCGGGCTTGCCCTCGGCCTGGCCGCGAGGCGCAGCGCCAGCCGGGGCGGGGCGGTCGGTTATTTTCTGATCGGGCTGCTACCCGCGATCATTCTGCACGCACTATGGAATGGCAGCACCTTTGTATTCGACGGCGACGCCTCCGTGCTCGCCTATTACGCGGTCGTGCAAGTGCCTCTGTTCATCGCCGCCATTCTCGTAGTTGCCTTTTTGCGCCGGCAAGAGGCTCGCACCACCCTGCGCCGTCTACACGAATATTCGCAGGCCGGATGGTTCACCGCAGCCGAAGTCTCGATGCTGGGCACCGGTTCCGGTCGACGGCAGGCGCTCGCCTGGGGCAGACGCCAACAACGACCGAAGAAAGTCGCGATGCGCCGTTTCATAGCGGATGCGACGCGGCTTGCCTGTGTGCGCGACCGTCTTGTTCGCGGCCAGAACACCGCGGCCCTGCACGCCCATGAGGCGCACCTGCTCGGACTGCTGGTGAATCATCGGGCCGACGTGCTCGGTCAGATCCGGCCGGGTTCGGCGCCAGCGGCACCGTGATCAGGTGGAGTCACGCGGGACAACAGAAACTCGCCGCTTCGGTGGTGTGGCGGTGCCGACGACTCTCCCGATGCGACGAGTTGGTGTGTATTAAGAGTGCACCCGGAACCCGCCAGGCGCAAGCATTATTTTCGCAACACCCCTGGTATGCAATCCGGGGCGGAATCCGCTTGGATAGGGGTATGACTGATTTGAATTCCAAGCCCGAAATTGATTTCCCAGAGGGCGCTGCGCCCGAACAACTCGAGATCACCGATGTCGTCGTCGGTGATGGCGCTGAAGCTACGGCCGGAGCCACCGTCGACGTGCACTACCTGGGCGTCGAGTTCGCGTCCGGCGACGAATTCGACTCGTCGTGGAACCGCGGCCAGTCGATCAACTTTCCGCTGCGCTCACTCATCGCCGGCTGGCAGGAAGGCATCCCCGGCATGAAGGTCGGCGGACGCCGCAAGCTCGTTGTGCCGCCGCACCTCGCTTACGGGCCGGCCGGCTCTGGCCACCGTCTCTCCGGCCAGACCCTGATTTTTGTGATCGACCTGCTCGGCGTGAGCTAACCCACGGCGCCAAGAACCACACGGAACGGGATACGGCTGCTGTAGCTGTATCCCGTTTTGTCTGCGCGCTGACCTGATCAGCAACGATCAGGTCAGCGCCGCCGTCGGCTCCGGGCCGAGCCCAAACCGCCGCCCGGTGATCGAATCCGGTACGATCTCGACAAAAACCGGCTTGACCGTGGGAATCAGCGGGTGCAACGGCAACGCTGCGGCGTCGTCGATGTCCCGTTGGGTGTCGAGCGCGCGGGCCGTTCCATGCACGACGACACTCCATGCTTCTTCGCGGCCCACGCCATCCGTTTCGAACGCGACGTGGTTGTTGACCGTGAGCTCGATCAGTTTGGTGCCCGGAGAAGTACGAAACAGCAGACGCCGGTCGGCGGCGACAAAATTGACCGGAAAAATATCGGGGAGCCCGCCGACGGCCACGGCCAGGCGGCCGAGGCTGGCCGAGAGCAAGGCGTTCCAGCATTCCTCTTCGCTGAGATTCTGCACGCCCGATGCGGCCGCGTTCACGTCGTTGAAAGTCATACTCCATCGTCACACGCCCCGAGCCACAGGGCGAGCCGGGCCAGCGTGTTTCGTACCGCAGCAGGCAAACTGGCGCCGAGAACGTTTTATCCCCTATGTAGGGTGTTATGCCTGTAAGCTGGAACTTTGCCCAGCGGGGCAGGCACCTGGCGGTGCACAAGCGATTTAATCCTGAGGGGTTTTATCGCGCGTCGCAATCTATTCCTGAGAGGGTTCCACAGTGAGTGCACTACCCGAAGTACCGGCGAAAACGCCACACAGAAGTCCTTCCAAAACCCGTCTCTTTGTCGTTGCAGCGCCTCGAGTGTTCTACCCGGCACTCGGCATCATTCTGGCCGTCGTCATCGTCGCCATCGCCTTTCCCGTGCGCACGGGCAGCGTTCTCGCCTTGTTGCAGGGCTGGGTGGTAGCCGGCCTTGGCCCGTACTACGTGGTTATCGTCGCGGCTTTCGTCGTGTTCGCCATTTGGATGGGTCTGAGTCGTTTCGGCGACATCAAGCTGGGTAAAGACGACGACGAACCCGAATTCGGTCTGATGAGCTGGTTCTCGATGCTCTTCGCTGCCGGCATGGGCATCGGCCTGGTCTTCTGGGGGGCCTCTGAACCCCTTACCTTCTTCACGACTCCAAAGCCGGGCGTGACCGGTGATTCCGCGGATCTCGCCGCCGCAGCGATGACGCAGACCTTCCTGCACTGGGGGTTCCACGCCTGGGCCATCTACGCCGTTGTCGGCCTGGCCCTCGCCTACTCGATCCACCGGAAGGGTCGGCCGGTCTCCATCCGCTGGGCCCTCGAACCGCTCCTCGGCACCCGCCGGGTCAAGGGCCGCCTCGGTGACGCGATCGACGTGATCGCCATCGTCGGTACCCTATTCGGTGTCGCGACCTCCCTCGGACTCGGTGTCAAGCAGATTGCCGCCGGACTGAGCTACCTCGGAGTGGTCGGCGAGGTCACGAATACCCTCCTCATCATTTTGATCATCGTTATCACCATCATCGCGACGGCTTCGGTCGTCAGCGGCGTCGGCAAGGGCATCAAATGGCTCTCCAACATCAACCTCGGCATGGCCGGCCTCCTGCTCGTGGCCGTGCTGCTTCTCGGCCCGACGATGTATCTGCTGCGTATGCTCGTGCAGTCGGTCGGCGGCTACTTCGAAAACGTGGTCGGACTCACCTTTGACACCGGAGCGTTCACTGGCGAGGCCGGCCTGGACTTTCAGGGTGCCTGGACGATCTTCTACTGGGGCTGGTGGATCTCGTGGGCCCCGTTCGTTGGCGTGTTCATCGCGCGCATTTCACGCGGACGTACGGTTCGACAGTTCATTGCCGGCGTGTTGCTCGTTCCGACCCTGGTCACGTTCGTCTGGTTCGCTGTCATGGGCGGCAGTGCCATCCGTCAGGCCTGGGAGGGTGATGGCGGCGGGCTCTTCGACCCGAACGTCGGCATCATCCCCGAGAATGTGCTGTTCAATTTTCTCGGCACCCTTCCGTTCGGTGTGATCCTCTCGGTGCTCGCGGTCATCATCATTGCGATCTTCTTCATCACCTCAGCCGATTCGGGTTCGCTCGTAATTGACATGCTCGCTTCCGGCGGTGACACCAATCCGCCCAAGTGGAGCCGCATCATGTGGGCCGGCCTCGGCGGGCTCGTCGCCATCGCGCTGCTGCTGGCTGGCGGATTAGCGGCTCTGCAGACCGGCGCGATCTTGACCGCCATTCCGGTGAGCATCGTGATGATCGGCATGTGCATTGCCATCTACAAGGCGTTCCGCATCGAACACGAGGTCTTGGTGGCTGCCGAACGCCGCCAGCGTCGTGAGGAGATGGCCCGCCGCATCGGCAAGTCCGTCACCGCGCACCTCGAAGAGAACTTCGACGACCACTTCGGTGATCAGGTCGACGGACACATCGAGGCGGCATTGACCGATGATCCGACGCGGCGCCCGCGCTGGGGCCGTCGTCCGAAGGCATAACACCTGAACCGGGCCAGGGTCGCTACATGCCGTTGGCGGCTCTGACCCGGTTGACCAGATCGCGCCACGGCCCGTTCACCTGGGGTTCGGCGAGCACTACCTCGTGCGGAGCGCACCGAATCCGGTAGGCGAATCGGTCAGGGGTGGCCTCGCTGTCGGTGACGTCATCCCAGGGCAGAGAATTCAAGAACTCTGTCCACGTGCTCGGGTCGGGCTGTTCTTCGACCCGAACTTCCCAGGTCAGGCGGATTCCCGCCATCCCGCCGCTGCGGGAGACGATGACTTTCATATCGAGATGTTACTCCGGTGGCAGCGGTGCAGTGGGCGCGGTCGATGATGGGGGTGGTGTCGGCCGGGCGGGGGGAAGAGGAGCGGGAATCGCCGCCACAACGCCCACCGTGGCCCATGCCTGTAGCACCGCGTTATGGGCGGCACCACCGCTGCCGTACAGTCGCGCCGCGGTGTCGGCCGTCGCCGCAGCGAAAGCAGCAAAGTCGCTCTGACGGTTCAGCGCGGTGCCGGTCAGCGTGTCATACCAAATGTGGCCCGGGGTCTCCCAGGCGTTCCCGCCGAGAGTGTCGGCAACCAGGTAGAACGCGCGGTTGGGAATACCGGAATTGAGATGCACTCCGCCGTTGTCATCGTCGGTTTCGATGTACCCGGTCATATCGCCGGGCTGCGGATCTTTACCCAGCACATCATCGTTGTACGCGGTGCCGGGCGCTTTCATCGAGCGCAGGGCAACGCCCTCGACCTGGTCCGTGAACAGGCCTTCGCCGATCAGCCAACTCGCGTCTGCCGTCGATTGATTTGTGGCGTGCTGCTCGACCAGGGCGCCGAACACGTCGGAGATGGACTCGTTGAGGGCCCCCGACTGGCCACGGTACTCAAGATTGGCCGTGAATTGGGTGACCCCGTGCGTGAGCTCGTGGCCGATCACACTGGGCGAGATAGTGAAGCGGTTGAAGATCTGCCCGTCACCGTCGCCGAACACCATGCGCTCGCCGTCCCAAAAGGCGTTGTCGTATTGTTTGCCGTAGTGCACGGTCGCGTCCATGGGAAGTCCGTTACCGTCGATGCTGTCCCGCCCGAACTGCGTCCAATACAGCATCTGCGTGACGCCGAGACCGTCGTAGGCCTCATTCACGGCCGGGTCGCCGCCGCCAGGCTGCCCCTCGGCGCGCACTTGCCGACCGGGCAGTCGTTCCTGGCCGCCGGCATCTGAAATAGTGCGGTCTGACTCGCCCGGGGTACGCGCCGGCAGGGTGCGAGCTCCGGAATAAGCAAACGGATGCACCCCGTCGCGCAATTGCCGAATCTGCGAGTCCCGCAGCAATGACGCCCGTGCGGCCGCTGCGGCCTGCGCGAATCGGGGTTCGTCAAGTTTCGCCAGCCTGACCAACAGATAGGGCGGAACGATCGTGCACACGGTGTGGAGCGCGGAATTGTCCATGAGCAGAGTCTGGCACTGGCCGCCGACATTGCAACTACGCGTTTTCGCGCGACTGAATAAACTCGTCGCATGCGCTTTGGAATCGTCATCCTTCCACAGGACCCGTGGTCGGTTGCCCGCAGAAAATGGCTCGAAGCAGAGCAGTACGGCTTCGACCACGCCTTCACCTACGACCACCTGTCCTGGCGCTCGCTCGCCGATGAACCGTGGAACGCGACCATCCCCACCTTGACCGCTGCTGCGGCCGTGACCGAGCGCATCATTCTGGGCACCTGTGTCTCGTCACCGAACTTTCGGCATCCGGTGCCGTTCGCCAAAGATGTCGCGACGGTCGACGACGTTGTCAGCGGCGACGGTCGCGACCCCGTTACGATCGACCGTTATCTCTCGCTCGACAGCGGTGGAACATATTCCCTGCAGAGCATGGATGCGTTTGAGGATGCCGTCGGCCGGGCCGCCGAGCTCGGCTTCACCGACGTGATCAGTCATTGGCCGCGCGAGAATGGAATCTACTCGGGCGATGAGTCGATACTCGGCACGGTCGCGGCCGTTTTCACGTGAATCAGCCAGAGAGACCGGTTGATCGGGGTTTCTGACCGGCGGATGTCTAGGCTGGGTGCATGCGCGCACACGACGACCTCACCCCCCTGGTTCCTCGCACCCCGCTGACCGATCGGCTCGGCTGGCTCGGATTGCGCAGCGGCCAGATTTTGCTCGTCATCCTGCTGGCCTCCGTGATCATCTTCGGCCTGGTGCAACTCAAGCTCGTCGTCATCCCGGTGCTGATAGCGATCATCCTCGCCTCAGCGTTGAGCCCGGTGATCAACGGCCTGCGGAAGCGGGGCGTCGCCGCCATCCTGGCCACCTGGATCACCCTGCTCGGCGGCATCGTCGTGTTCGGCGGCATCATCACGCTCATCGTCCTCGCCGTGCGCGACCAGTGGAACGAGCTGTTCTCCTCGGCCTCCGAGGGTATCGACCGCCTTCAGCAGTTCCTCATCGACGGGCCGATCCAGGTCGACGAAAAGCAGATCGCCGACGCCCGCACGGCAATCGTCGATTTTCTCACCAGCAGCCAGTTCGGCACCGGAGCACTTGCCGGGGCATCCGCTGTCTTCGAACTGATCACCGGAGCCGTGCTGCTCATAGTCATATTGTTCTTCTTTCTCAAAGACGGCGGCCAGATCTGGAACTTCTTCCTGACGCCGTTCAAAGGCGAGCGCCTCGCCCGCGGACGCCGCATCGGCCACACCTCACTGCGGGTACTCGGCGGTTACGTGCGCGGCACGGCGATCGTCGCCGCTGTCGACGCCACTGCGATCGGCATAGGCCTTGCAATCTTGCAGGTGCCGCTCGCTCTCCCACTCTCGGTCATCGTTTTCCTCGGTGCGTTCATTCCGTTGATCGGCGCGACCGCGGCCGGCGTGCTCGCAGCCTTGGTCGCCCTCGTCGCGAGTGGGCCGGGCGTCGCCCTCATCGTCATCATCATCGTGATCGCGGTCAACCAACTCGAGGGCAACTTTCTGCAGCCCGTCGTCATGGCGCAGTCGCTGAAGCTGCATCCGCTCGTCATCCTGGTCGGGCTGACCGCCGGAACCATCCTTGGCGGTATCGTCGGTGCCGTACTCTCGGTACCGATCGCGGCCGTCGCCTGGGCCATCGCCAAAGCCTGGAACACACCGGATGCGCCGCGTCCGACTGCCGCAGGGAGCCCGTCGAAGCGTCGCGTTCGCAAACGCTGAACCGTTCTGCTCGTGCCACCGCTGGCCGGCGCCGCGCGCCTGTCGGTCGAACAGATTCGAGTGCTCGGAAATGTGGCCGTGGCAACTCGACCGCGAATGGCTCACCTTCGACACGGCGGCAGGCCAGGACGGTGCCGAATTCGAAGCACTGATCCGCTTCGCCGCAACCGGTGAGAAGACGCCCATCGTCTCCACCGAGCACCCTCTGGCCGGCCCGCCCGACCCAGCAGCCCTCCTCGACCATGCCGTCACCCGTGACGGCGAGTGCCGTCTGTCGCAGACCGAAATCGATACGGCCGAGGAATCGCTCACCCTTGCCCTTGGCATGGAGCTGTACCTGCCCACCGGAACCGTGCTCTCGGCGCCGATGGATGGAGCCGTCATGGTGATCAATGCCGATGCGGTGCGGCTCGAGGGGGACCACTTCGACCTGTGGCTGACCGGGGTTCACCTGGCTGCCGTCGACGGCCGCTTCATGCGGGCCGGAACCATCCTTGGTTTGGCCACTGCACGTCTGACCGTACAGATCAGCCGACTGGAAACACCACTGGATCGATACCTACGGGCAGAGCTACGTCGATATGGTCAACAACGTCACCACCGTCGAACACGGACATCCGCGCATTGCCGAGGCCGCACGCACCCAATAGTCGCTGCGGTACACCAATTCTTGTTTTCACGACGAAGAGCTCGTGCGGTTCACCGAATGCCTCGCCGTGCGCCGTGCGTTCAGCTACACCGGCCATGAGACCATCCTGTCCGTGCGGGAGGCCTGCCACGGCTGGTCGATCGGAGCGGATGCCGACTCCTCCTCGGTCGCCGACAACCCCACCAGCGCCGACCATTTTCTGAACGCTCTCGACGAGGTGCTCGGCGAGCTCACCGAGTGAGTTAGCGACGCGTCTTCGTGGAGGGGAGCGCGCTCGGCTCGGGTTCGGCGATGAAGACCAGGCCGCCGGCGCTATTGGCCGAAAGCATGAGCGCCTCGATCCAGTCACGATTGATAGACGGGGTTCGGTTGCCGAAATACCGGTAGTAGAGCGTGCTCGTCGGGTCGAGCCAGATGGCACTGCGGCCGCTGCCCTCACCGACAGAATCGGTCCAGGTGAAGACGAAACTTTCGCGTCGACGCAGCTTGGTGCTGATCACGATCTGCAAGTGCATCAGGGCGCGATCATCGAAGGTGATCACGTTGCCCGGATTGCCGTAAAGCAATGTACCCAAACGTGCACCTCCTCGATTGTTCCACCACTGTAGCGGTAGCCGGGGTGAGGACAGACCGGTTCATTGCCGCCAATTCCCGCCGGGTGAGCGCGTTCGTCGTCCACTCTGCTAAAGTATGAAGGTTGCCGTTCAACGGCCGCGGATAAAGAGAGCTCAGGCATTTGGCCAAGGGCACCGCGCAGTGAGAGAAAGGGGATCCCACTTTATGGCACTCGAACCAGATGCTAAGAAGGCGATCATCGAAAAGTACGCTACCCACCCAGGCGACACCGGGTCCCCGGAAGTTCAGATTGCAATGCTCACGCAGCGCATCCTTGACCTCACGGAGCACCTGAAAGAGCACAAGCATGACCACCACTCACGTCGTGGCCTGCTTCTCATGGTTGGTCAGCGTCGCCGTCTGCTCGGTTACCTGTCGGACATCGACATCACTCGATACCGCACACTGATCGGCAGCCTCGGCCTGCGTCGCTAATTTATTCGTAGCGAAGGCAGCGTTGATAACGCGAACTTCTTCACAACGGGCCGTCACCTCTTTGGTGGCGGCCCGTTGTGCGTACCGCGTCATCTCGAGACGGGTACCGAAGAGGTGAGAACGGGGTTGCTAGCATAAGGGGTTGGCAATAACGAACGGAAACCACTACGCATGAGTCTCTGGCGCACCAAGAGTATTGAAGATTCGATAGCAGACTCGCTGGAGAAGGGCCACAGCCTTAAACGCACCCTCGGTACCTGGGACCTCATGATCATGGGTGTCGCTGTGGCTGTGGGTGCGGGGATCTTCTCGGTAGGGGCCAAGGCCGCCGGCAGTTATGCCGGACCGTCGGTCACGCTTGCTTTTCTGCTGGCTGCCGTCACCTGCGCCCTCGCCATCATGTGTTATGCCGAGTTCGCCTCCGCTGTGCCGGTCGCCGGCTCCGCCTACACCTTCACCTACGCCACCCTCGGCGAGCTGTTGGCCTGGATCATCGGCTGGGACCTCATCCTCGAGATGCTGACCGCTGCCGCCGTGATCGCCAAATACTGGGGCATCTACCTCAGCACAGTCTTCGACCTGGCCGGCTGGAACGTTCCCGCCACCATCAAGGTGCTTGGCCTGGACGTGAGCTGGGGTGCCTTCGTCATCGTCGCCATCTTCACTGCCCTGCTCGTGCTCGGCACTCAGCTCTCCGCCCGCGTGGCCAGCGTCTTCACGATCATCAAGGTCGCCATCGTCGTCTTCGTCATCATCGTCGGAGCCTTCTTCATCACCCCGAAGAACTACACCCCGTTCATCCCCGCCGAGGTGCCCACAGAGGGCGGCGACGGTGACGTCTGGATGCAGTCGCTGTTCTCCTTCATGACCGGTGCGGCCCCCGCACAGTACGGCCTGTTCGGTCTGCTCGCCGGCGCATCCCTGGTGTTCTTCGCGTTCATTGGTTTCGATGTCGTCGCTACGAGCGCCGAAGAGGTCAAGAATCCGCAGAAGACCCTGCCGAGAGGCATCTTCGCCGGACTGGCCATCGTCACGGTGCTCTACCTCGGAGTGAGCCTGGTATTGACCGGGATGGTGCCGTATACGGTGCTTGCCGACGATCCGAATGCGTCACTCGCCACCGCTTTCGTCGCTGTCGGAGCCGGCTGGGCTGCCCAGATCATTTCAATCGGAATCCTGGTCGGTCTCACGACGGTCATTATGGTGCTGCTGCTCGGCCTCTCCCGCGTACTGTTCGCGATGAGTCGCGACGGCCTGCTGCCGCGCTGGCTGAGCGTCACGACCGAGAAGCGCCGCACTCCGGCCCGGATCCAGATCATCTCCGGTGCCGCCGTCGCATTGCTTGCCGGCCTCACCGACGTCGGGGTGCTCGAAGAAATGATCAACATCGGCACCCTGTCGGCGTTCGTACTCGTCAGCATCGCCGTGGTCGTGCTGCGTAAGAAACGCCCCGACCTGCCGCGCGCTTTCAAGGTGCCGTTCTCCCCGGTACTGCCGATTCTCTCGGCTGTGCTCTGCATCTGGCTGATGCTGAACCTCACGACCCTCACCTGGGTGCGCTTCGCGGTCTGGCTGGTCGTGGGCTTCATCGTCTACTTTGCCTATGGACGCCGACACTCCGTACTGGGCATCAAGCAGCGTGCCGCTGCCGCCGAAGCAGCCAGGGTCACTGCGGGCGAGGCGACACGCGTCGACTGACGATCATTGTGTGCAAGTTCTCCGCTCGAGCGCGAGCTGGCGAGCAGAGGGGCATTGACCCGGCAGAGCGGCATTGACCCGGCAGAGCGGCATTGACCCGGCAGAGCGGCATTGACCCGGCAGAGCGGTAGTGACCGAGCAAAGCGGTATTGACCGAGCAGATCGGTATTGACCGAGCAGATCGGGGCAACGGTGCCGGAGCGATCCGGGCGATCACTGGAACCTCGGTTATCGGGTGGAGCCGGCCCAGAGCTCCTCGACCGACACGACGAGGGGCGAGGGAACGGCGTTGCTGCCGGAGTACAGCACCAGACCGATGGAACCCACCGATTGCAGGCCGGCCGTCGAGTCGCTCTTGCTGACCTGCCAGGTGCTGGGTTCGGCCGTGCCAACTTTCCATACCTTGGCTCGAATCGCCGTGGGCGAGACCCCAGTGACCTGCAATCGAAGTTGCAGTCGATTTCCGGGTGTGTAGGTGAGCCCTGGAACGATCAGATCCACCACGGTCGTATTCGTGCGCCGAATCTGCAGCTTGACGCTGCCGCTCGGCGCCACGACGATCCTGGCTCCGTAGGACGCGCTGCCGATACGCCGACCGATGACCGCGATGTAGGCAGACCCGGTAGTCGGTCGCACGAGGTTGAGGCTCGTGCGCACCTCGGTGTCCTGACTGGACACTCCATTCAGGTAAGTACCCCGGGTGCTTCCCGGCGTCGTGGTCAGCTGCGCGACTCCGCGTGCCACGGAGAAGCCCGTGGCTGCGGTCCACGAACCTCCCAGCTCGGCTGATCCCAGGGCGCCGGTGACGGTGCGACCGAAGGTGTCGGAGGCCAGGACGCCGCTAAGTCGGGCGACCTCGGACGCGGCCAACGTGAACGCACCAACGCAGTAGGCAATGGACGTTGTCGTGCTGGGTTTGGCCGGGGCCTCCCCAACGCCTTGGCAGTTTGACAGGAAGCCCGAACTTTTCAGCGAAATCGTGCTGAGTCCGGCCCAAGCGCGCGTGATGACCGGAAGGTAGGTCGCCGAGTCGAGCAGTCCGGTGCGGATGCCGTACGCCATCGCGTAGACGAAGAGCGCCGTAGCGCTGGTTTCGGGCGCTGGAAAGAGTGACGGGCTGAGCAGGCTGCTGCGCCACATCCCGTCAGATCCCTGGAGCTGGGCCAGCCGGGCGGCCATCGTCTGGAGCATGGTTTTGTACTCGGTGTACTGCGGGTCTGCCGGCGGCAATACCATCAGCGTGCGCGCCATCGCCCCGATCACCCAGCCGTTACCGCGCGCCCACATGACCTTGTGGCCGAGCGAATCTCGCTGTCCGACGTACTTGCAATCCCGCCACCACAGCTGTTCGCTAACATCGAACAGCCCGTCGGCGGTGCAGCCGGGCCGCACCGGCGTCGTGCCGTCGTTCTTGAGAAAATTGTAGAACTGCGAATGCTTCGCTTGATAAGTGGACTTGCCGGTTCGGGTAGCCCAGCGCGGCCACAGGGGTAGGCCCATGAACATCGAGTCGATCCACCAATAGCGATTGGGTGCGAGGCTGAGGTCCTCGGCCATGAACCCGTCGGATGGCGCAAGGTTTGCATTCACCCCGACATTGGCGGAGTCCTGCCAGACCTGGATGGCCGCACGGCTGTCGGGGTTCGACGTGGGGCTTGACGGTGCGTCGGCGTTCCAGTTGTTTCGTGTGCCCCAGGATTGCAGCCACTGCCGGTAGGTCGGATCGTTGGTTTCCTGAACGAGGGCCTCTACCCCCATGAAATAGGGGGCCCATTTCCAGCCGGCGTCGGAGCTCGCTCCGCCATTGTGCGCATAGAAATAGTCGGTTGCGGACCGCGCGGCCTGCACGATCGATGAACGGGATGGCAGTGCCGCGGTAGCGGCCTGCGCGGCCTGCGAGGTCTGCGCGGTCGGCAGAACAACGACGATAACAGTCATGAGCAAGGCAAGGACGGTTTTCATGGTGTCAAAATACTCGCGGGCCGTCGTTCTGGCAATGCTGACGCCGGTGGCTTCGAGTGGGTCTGTTACGCTGAACGGGGCCGATTCTATGGAATCGACTCGTCCAACTCGCCTGTCATACGGGCACGCGAGCCTTCGTCGCCAGAATGGCGAGAAGCAAACTTAAAGGAGAAAACCCCCACATGGAGGGTCCAGAAATCACGTTCGCCGAAACCGTTATCGATAACGGCAAGTACGGCAAGCGCACCATCCGTTTTGAAACCGGGCGTCTCGCCCAGCAGGCGCAGGGCTCCGCCGCCGCGTACATCGACGAAGAGACGATGCTGCTCTCCGCCACGAGCGTCAGCAAGCAGCCGAAGGACAACTTCGACTTCTTCCCGCTGACCATTGACGTCGAAGAGCGCATGTACGCTGCCGGCCGCATTCCCGGCAGCTTCTTCCGTCGCGAAGGCCGCCCGTCGACCGACGCGATCCTCACCTGCCGCCTGATCGACCGGCCGCTGCGCCCGTCGTTCGTCGACGGTCTCCGCAACGAGATCCAGGTCGTCATCACCGTCCTCGCCATCGAGCCCGACGAACTCTACGACGTGCTCGCCATCAACGCGGCCTCGATGTCGACCCAGCTTGCCGGGCTTCCGTTCTCCGGACCGATCGGTGGCGTTCGCGTCGCCCTCATTCCTGACGAGAACGGTGGCGGCCAGTGGGTTGCCTTCCCGAAGCACTCGCAGCTGGATGACGCCGTGTTCAGCATGGTCGTCGCCGGCCGCGTTGTCACGGATGCCGCCGGCACGCAGGACGTCGCGATCATGATGATCGAGGCCGAAGCCACCGATGCCGCCTGGAACCTGATCAAGGGTGGCGCCATCGCGCCCAACGAAGCCGTCGTTGCCCAGGGCATCGAGGCCTCGAAGCCCTTCATCAAGCAGCTCGTTTTCGCGCAGCAGCAGGTAGCCGACGCTGCGGCCAAGCCGACTGCCGACTTCGCGCTCTTCCCGCCGTACCAGCCGGCCACGTACGATGCTGTCGCCGCCCTGTCCTACGACCAGCTCAAGACGGTCTACACGATCGCCGACAAGGTCGAACGTCAGAACGCGGACGACGCGCTCAAGGCATCCGTCAAGACCGCCATCGCGGCCAAGGTCGAAGCCGGCGAGCTCGACGCGAGTGCCAACAACCAGGTCAACGCGGCATACAAGTCGGTCACCAAGCTCGTCGTGCGCTCCCGCGTGCTCAACGAGGGCATCCGTATCGACGGTCGTGGACTGGCCGACATCCGTCCGCTCGACGCCGAGGTTGCGGTCATCCCGCGCGTGCACGGCTCGGCCATCTTCCAGCGCGGTGAAACCCAGATTCTGGGCGTCACCACCCTGAACATGCTCAAGCTCGAGCAGTCGATCGACTCGCTGAACCCGGTCACCAAAAAGCGCTACATGCACAATTACAACTTCCCGCCCTACTCGACCGGTGAAACCGGTCGCGTCGGAACGCCGAAGCGCCGCGAAATCGGCCACGGAGCGCTTGCTGAGCGCGCCCTGGTTCCCGTGTTGCCAACGCGTGAGGAGTTCCCGTACGCCATTCGTCAGGTCTCCGAGGCGCTCAGCTCCAATGGATCCACCTCGATGGGTTCCGTTTGCGCCTCCACCCTGTCGCTGCTGAACGCCGGCGTGCCGCTGCGCGCCCCGGTTGCCGGCATCGCGATGGGCCTGATCAGCGACACCGTCGACGGCCAGACTCGCTACGCGGCTCTCACCGACATCCTCGGCGCCGAAGACGCCCTCGGTGACATGGACTTCAAGGTGGCCGGCACGAGCGAATTCATCACCGCGATCCAGCTCGACACCAAGCTCGACGGTATCCCCGCCTCGGTCCTGGCTGGCGCGCTGACCCAGGCGAAAGACGCCCGCACCACGATCCTCTCCGTGCTCAACGCGGCGATCGACGCTCCCGACGAGATGGCGCCCACCGCGCCCCGCGTCATCAGCGTGCAGATCCCCGTCGACAAGATCGGCGAGCTGATCGGCCCGAAGGGCAAGACCATCAACTCGATCCAGGACACCACCGGTGCCGACATCTCGATCGAGGAAGACGGCACCGTGTACATCGGCGCCGTCGACGGGCCGTCGGCGGAGGCCGCTCGGGCCCAGGTCAACGCCATCGCGAACCCGACCAACCCCGAGGTTGGCGAGCAGTTCCTGGGAACCGTCGTCAAGATCGCCGCGTTCGGTGCCTTCGTCTCGCTGCTTCCGGGCAAGGATGGTCTGCTGCACATCTCTGAGGTGCGTAAGCTTGCAGGTGGCAAGCGTGTCGAGAACGTCGAAGACGTGCTCGGCGTCGGCCAGAAGGTTCTCGTGGAAATCACGAAGATCGATGACCGTGGCAAGCTGTCGCTCGCCCCGGTGCTCGACGAGGCTGCTGACACCGAAGGTCGCGCTGCGGCTTCCGACAGCGCAGACGCGTCGACCGAGGTCTAAGCTGCCCCAATAGATCTCCCGATCACCTCTCGCCAGGTCGGTCGGGTTGACGGAAGGCCCGCACTGCTTGCAGTGCGGGCCTTTTCGCGTCCGTTGCCCGAGTGGCAGCGTGTGCTTGACTTGTCGTGCCTGATCTCCGGACTACGTTCGCGGCCTGACACATAGACGGTTATTTCAGCTCCTGTAGTTCTGTGTCGAACAACGCCTGTTCCGGCGCACTTACCACTGGCCTGACTCAGCTGCGCGTTCTGATTTCCAGGATGGTGAGAACGTGCGGGCTTGTGGCGGCGGCAGAGCCGCCGGCGAAGATCGCGGCGTTGAGCGATCCGCGGCAGTTCAAACCGGAATTGTCCACGCTGTGCAATGTGCAAAATGTCGCCAGGACGCGCTCAACCGCGTTATCAAGAGCTCCGTCGAGGCGATGGACACCCCGCGTCTCCGCTTTGTTGATGCGTCGCAGGACCCGCCGGGCATCTAGTTGAAAGAATCATAAGGTAGCGATATACTCAGATCGTGCTGAGTTCTGGTCTAACCGTCGCCCAATTAAAGTCCGACTTGTTCAAGTCGTTGGGACATCCGTTGCGCGTGCAGGTTCTGGAACAGCTCGTTGCCGGTGAACGCTCGGTGGGTAGCCTAGCCGAGACGCTCGGTTGCGAGCTATCCAACCTGTCGCAGCAGCTTGGCGTGCTGCGTCGTGCCGGCGTGGTCGCAACACGCCGCGAGGGAAACTCCATCTTCTATGCCCTGAAAGATGCGAGTGCGATTGAGTTGCTGGCCGCGGCCAAGCGCATGGTGCTGGCCAACCTGGCGGACTCGCACGCCCTGCTCCGCCACCTCGAAACGGAATAGTCCTCGAAACAGAATAGTGCTCGACCACGGCTGGTCGGGTGCCGTCAGCGTGTCTACAGGTCGTTTCCGGCGTAAGAGAGGTTGAAACTCTTGTTCGCGAGCGGAAAATCGGGAACGATCGTCTCCGACAGGGCCTGCGGCACGGCGGGCCAGTTCAGAAACGACGGGTCGACGATCTTCACCCGGCTGAGTGTGCCGTCGGCGGCGAGTTCGACTCGGTGCGTCGTCGTACCCCGCCAGGCTTCGACGAGGGCCAGGCCCGTGCCGGTCGAGGTGGGGTTCACGCTGAACGCGGTACCGGTGTGACCCCGCAGACGCAGCAGCAGGTCGAGCACGACGGCGGTCGAGACCTCGAGTTCGCGCGCGCGCACGGTGTACCGGGCCAGTACGTCGCCGCCTTCTTCGGTGACGACGTGAAAGACTTCGCCGAGGTTGACGAACGGATGCTCCAAGCGCGCATCCGAAGCGATGCCCGACGCGCGAGCGACGTAGCCGAGCGTTCCAATCGTGAGGGCCTGTGCCCGGGACAACCGGGCTGTTCCGGTGAAGCGACCACGCACGATGGCATGGCCAAGAGTGATGCCGACCAGTTCGGCCACGGCCGCGCTCACTCGGGCGAGCTCGGCGGCAGCGGGGAGAGCGGTCACGCGCGTACCGCCGACGCTGAGAGCACCGCGCAGCAGGCGATGCCCCGTGACCGACTTGTTGATGCGCATCAGTTGCTCACGCAGGCCCTGCGCGTGCGCGTCGATGATGCCGAAGCCCACGTCGTTGGCGAGCGAGCCGAGGTCGGTCACATGGTTGTAGAGGCGTTCGAGCTCCAGTAGCAGGGCACGCAGGAGCCGGTCCGGCTCGGAGACCTCGATACCGCCTGCCTGCTCGACGGCCATGACAAAAGCGAGGGAGTGGCCGATGGCAGTGTCACCGCTGATCTGTTCGGCCAAAAGCACGCCCTCGGCCGCGGTCTTGCCCTCGAACACTTTCTCGACACCGCGATGCAGGTACCACTGGCGGGCTTCCATGCGCACGATGGTCTCACCCACGACGGAGAACCGAAAGTGACCGGGCTCGATGATGCCGGCGTGGATCGGGCCGACCGCGATTTCGTAGACGCCGGGGCCTTCCACCGGCACGAATGGAAACGACTCAACGTCGGGCTCGAACTCCGGCACGACGGCATTGGCGCGCAGCATCGGGTACCAGCCGCGCGGCCAGTGGCCATGGCGCACCAGACGGTGTGGCTGCGGGTGGTTGCGGGGAACGATACCGTACAGGTCGCGTATTTCGCGTTCGAAGTTGCCTGCTGAGAGGGATATTTCGGCGAGGCTGGGAATCCAGGCGTCGTTTTTCGGCACACTGACCGAGAGGTCTGCGCGCAGCGACGGCGTGATTCCGACGAAGGAATACACGATGCGAAAGTCGTCGTCGTCCTCGTGGCAGGCGACGAGGGCCAGCCGGCTACCAGCATCCAGCAGCGCGCTGGCAGCGCTCGGCAGTTGGGAACGGCTCAGGTATCGCAGTTCAGTTCCACCAGCAGCCAGGTTATCGGCGGCCAGGTCTTGCGGCGTTCGCTCATCACGCATCAGTTGCTACCTCCCAGAACGGCTGTGGCCTGCAGCAGAAGAGTGCCGACCGGTTCGGCGACGAACGCGACCGTCGCCGTCGTCGCCAGGGCCAAAATGATCGGCAGGCGTGGACCGTGGGCCGAGTAGTCGGGGGTGAATCCAACGCCCTCCGCGGGAGGGCCAAGAGTCATCTGAACGGTCAAACGGGTAAACGCGGCGAAGATCACGAGTAGCAGCACCAGGGCCGCTCCGATGACGCCGCCGAGGCCTACCGACCAGCCAGCCATGATGATGCCGACCTCGGAGAAGAAGATGCTGAACGGCGGAAAACCGACGATGGCTGCCATGGCGATAAGCCACGGCACGGCGAGGCCGGGCCGTCGCACCAACAGGGCGCGCACGTCTGCGATCACCGGGGTGCCCTCGACTTTGAGGATGCGCCCGGAGATCACGAACAGAGTCGCCTTGATCAGGCCGTGGCCCAGAACGTACAACAGCACCGAGGGGAGCGCGGCTGGACCGATAGCGACCCCGATGGCCATGAGGCCCATGTGTTCGATGCTGGAATAGGCGAGCATCCGCTTATAATCGCGTTGACGGATGAGCAGCGACGCGGCTACGAGGAGAGAGAGCAGGCCGCCGATGCTGAGCATGATGCGCAGAAACTCCGGGCCGATCACGAGATTGGTGATGGACTGGATGCGCAGGATGGCGTAGAGAGCGACCGAGAGCAGCACGCCGGACATGAGGCCGGAGACCGGCGCCGGCGCCTGGCTGTGGGCATCCGGCAGCCAACTGTGCATCGGAGCGAGGCCGGCCTTGGTCGCGAAACCCAGCACCGCGAGAGCGCCGCCGGCGGTGATGAGCGCCGGGTCGAGGCCGAGGTTTGACTGGCTGAGCAGCAGCCAGGACAGCGTGGGGGTGTCGGTGCCGACGGACGCGGCGTAGATGAAGCCGATGCCCAACAGCGCGATGGCCACGCCGACCGAACCGAGGATGACGTACTTCCAGGCCGCCTCGAGGGAGCGACCGGTTCGGTGGTGACCCACGAGGAAGGCGGTGGCGATGGTGGTCGCCTCGACGGCGGCCCACATCAGGCCGATGCTGTCGGCGAGAACGGCGAGGGACATAGCCGCCAGGAACAGGGCGATGAGGGCCTCGTAGCTGGCAGCAACTTTCGTGCGGCTCGATGCGGCGCTGCTGAGCCCGCCCCAGGTTGCAATGAGGCCAACGGCTCCGACGACGCTGATCATGTAGGCCGAGAGAGCGTCGGCGCGCAGCATGCCGCCGCCGGTTTCGGGCACGGCACCGTTCAGCACGGCGCTAACCAGCACCAGGCCGGCGATCAGGACAGCGCTCGACGCGGCGACGCCGACGAAACGGCGGAGCGCGGAGGTGCCCGGCAGCAGGCTGAGCCCGGCAAGGGCGAGCGGGCCGACCAGGGGAATCCACAGTATTAAGGACATCAATCGTGCAACTCCCTGAGCTGATCGACGGCCGTGCCGCCGAACTTGGTGCGCATGCGGCCCGCGAATACATGCAAAATAAGCACCACCAGCAAAACATCGAGCGAGAACGCGAATTCGAGCAGAATCGGCACCCCGCCGCTGGTGAGAAACGTAATCGTGGCGATGCCGTTGTCGAGCAGCAGAAAACCGATGAGCTGCGATCGGGCACGTCGCCGGCTGATCAGCAGCAGAAATCCGATGAGCACCATGGCGAGGCCGATCGGGGCGGCATGACCGGTGCTGCTGCTGCCGAGACCGAAGACACGACTGACGACGACATAGCTGAGGATGGTCAACAGGGTGACCGTCAAGAGGGCAGCGGTCGGGTTGAGCCGGGGCGATTCCTGAATTTGCTTTATTGATGCCTTGGATTGGTAGGCGAGCACCCAGGGAAGGCCGATGCCCTTGACCGAGAGGATGAGGAGCGACACGAGCACCAGCTCAGGCTCGCCCTCGGCGATCCCGATGACCGCCACGAGAGCGGCGAGAGCGATGCCTTGCAGGGCGAGTAGTCGAATCGATGCGAGCAAGGAGTGTCGCCAGACCATGAGCGCGCTCGTCAGCAGCAGTGCCCCGGCGCACAGGCCGATCAGTTGGGGGTAGATGTTCTCAAACACGGATGCTCCTCAGGCGACCAGGTAGGAGGCGGTGACGGCGAGGAAAGCGAGGGCGAACGAGCCGGCGAGCAGCTCCGGCACCTGGAACAGACGCACCTTGGCCAGGAAGATCTCGCCGACACTCAGCACTACACCGAGTACGAGTACCTTCACGGTGATGCTCACGACACCGACAGCCAAGCCGAGAGCGCTGAAATCGGTCAGGACGCCCCACGGCACGGCCAGGTTGCTGACCAGGCCGAGCAGGGCGGCCAGCTTCAGCCAGGAGCCGACTTCGAGCCAGGCCAGGTCGCGCCCGCTCGCTTCCAGGATCATCGCCTCGTGCAGCATGGTCACCTCGAGGTGGGTGCCCGGATTGTCAATGGGAAGTCGGGCGGTCTCGGCCATGATGGCGATCGACAGGGCGACGAGGGCCAGCACGCTGACCGGCGAGATGATCACCTCGGGGGAGAGCAGCCGGGTTTCAACGATGACCGACAGGGTACTGGTTCCGGCCGGGATCGAAAATGCGTAGATGGAGAGCAGCAAAGTTGGCTCAACGAGCGCCGCGACTGTCATATGCCGGCTGGAGCCCATGCCGCCGAAGGCTGTTCCACCGTCCAGGCCGACGAGCGCGAGGGCCACGACGCCGATCAGCATGACGGAAACGATGACGAACAGATCGCTGGGAACCAGAGCGAAGGGAATGGTGCCCACCAGCGGCAGCAGTACGCAGAGCAGCAGGCTGGACACGACCAGGGCGACCGGGCCTGCCCTCAGCATCCAGCTGCTGTCGGTGGCTCGTACCGGGTTCTTTGCCAGCAGCTTGCGCACGTCGCGCCACGGCTGCCAGATTCCGGCGCCGGCTCGGCCTTCGATCGTGGCCCGCACCTGGCGGATCACCCCGATCAGTACCGGGGCGAGGAAGATGAACAGGACGACCTGCACGAAGGCGATGATGATGGCGTTCATAGCGAGACCACGATCAGCACGATCAGAAGAGCAACGAAAGAATAGGACAGGTAGCGGTGGATGCTGCCGTTGGCGATGTGGCGCACGACGATTCCGTAGCGCTGAAACAGGTTGAGTACCGGTCGATACAGCCGGGTTTCAAAGACATCCGATACTCGTTGTTCCACCCGTACCCGTTCCACCAAATATCGAGACTCGGCCACGTGCGTGACCTGCACGTCGCGCGACGGTTTGAGCACGTCGTCGAAGACTCGCACGAGCGGCTCGGCGTAGGAGGTCGCGGTGTACTGCATGCGCGGCCTCGCCCGGGAGCCGCCGCCGCCCCAGGGCAGCTCGACCGTGCGATGTGGATACCGACGGGCCGACACGATGATCGAGATGATCACCGGAATGGCCACCAGGACCGAGAGCACGACGAGCATGATCGGGTCGAGCACCGCCCCGATGCCCGGCAGCGAGACGCCGCCGAGACCGACGGACTGCACGGCGGCGCTCGGGTTCGCACTGACGGTGTGCGCTACGAGCGCGGCAATCGGGCCGGGGAGAAGCCCCAGGGCAAGCACGAAGAGGGCGCCAAGGACGAGGGAGAGTTGCATGAGCGGCGGCACCTCGCGGGCATCCGCTGCTTCAGCGCTGCGCGGTCGGGCGAGGAAGGCGATGCCGTAGGCCTTGACGAAGGTGAGCAGGGCGAGGCCGGCGGTGAGGGCAATCACAGCGACAGCGAGGGGCATGGCAACGGATGCCGCGACCGAGACGACCGCTCCGTCAAGGCGACCGCCGTGAATGAGCGACTGCAGCAGCATCCACTCGGCGACGAAGCCGCTCGTGATTGGGATCGCGGCAGCGCCGAGGCTGGCGATGCCGAACGCGGCGGCAGTGACGGGCATGCGGGCGCCAAGCCCGCCGAGCCGGTCGAGGTTGCGTTCGCCGGTGGCATGGATGATGGCGCCGGCGCCGAGGAACAACGTCGATTTGAACGCGGCGTGGCTGACGGCGAGGAGCAGGGCGGCCACAAGCGCGGCATCCGCTGCCGCTTGCGCGTCGTAACCGCGCAGCAGCATGCTCGCGCCGAGTGCGAGAAAGACCAGACCCATGTTTTCCGTTGTCGAGTAGGCCAGCAGTACTTTGAGATCGCTTGACACGGAGGCCTGCAAAATGCCGTAAAGAGCGGATGCGCCGCCGACCACCATGATCGCGATGCCCCACCAGGCGGGGCCATCGGGCAGGAGTCTCACAGAGACCAGCAGACCGCCGTAAACGCCGATCTTGACCATGGCACCGCTCATCGCGGCCGAAACGTGACTGGGCGCTTCGGGGAGCACCCGGGGTACCCACACGTGCAGCGGCACCAGTTCGGCCTTGCCGCCGAAGCCGAGCAGAAGCAGCACGAAGGCTACGTTCGCGGGCACGGGTTCGATCGCCTGCAGATTGGTGAAGCTCGTTCCGCCCGACGCGGCGGCGAGCACGGCGAAGCCGGCGAGGATGAAGAAGAAGCTCAGCTGCGACATCGCCGAATACCAGATACCGGCCGAAGCGACCGTTGCCCGGCTGGCATGGTCGGCCAGCAATAGCACTGTGGAGCCGAGGGTCATGATCTCCAAGGCCAGCAGAAACGAGACCGAATCCGTCGCGGCGGGCACCAGCTGCATGCCCACGAGGAACATCGGCATGGCGACCCACGCTGTGCGGCTCGCGTCGGGTCCATGGGTGGAACTCATCGCGTAGAGCGATACGAGGATGCCCACACCCGAGACGATGAGCATGAACAGGCCGCCGAGACGATCGGGGGCTAGTAACAGCGGGTCTATGGGCAGGGCAATCGTAATGCGCAGGCCGCCGGTGGCGCCGAGCATGGCCCCGAGGCCGGTCAGGAAGCCGGTCACCGCGATGAGGGTGCAGAGCACGCCGACCGCCCGCGACCGCAGAGACGGTGCTGCCGTCAGGGCGGTCAGCACGGCCAGCGCGCCCAAGCCGAGTTGCAGGAGCAATCCTGCACCGATGCCGCTCATCGGCCGGTCATTCGTCGCAAGGCTCGCACAATATCGGTCGGCTCCGGCGGGCTACCCGGCACCTCGATATCCACATGCACGAAATCGGAAACGGGCCCGATGATGCCGTATCCGTCGCGGAAGGCGCCGCCGTGCAGGGCACAGTCACCGACTGCGATCACGAACCGGGGCGTGGGGGTGGCCTCGATGGTGCGCAGCAGGGGCTGGGCCATATTTCGAGTCACGCTGCCGACGATGAGCAGCACGTCGGCGTGCCGCGGTGAGGGAACCAGGCGCACGCCGTAGCGTTCCACGTCGTAGACGGGGCCGAACGCGGCGGCCACCTCGAGCGCACAATCGTTGCAGCCACCGGCATTGATGAAACGCACCTGCACGCTGCCACCAAAGGCTTCAGCCCCGGCAAACAGCGGCGGGGTAGGCGGTGCCGGTTCGGCAATGCGTGCGCCGTGCCGAATGAGAGTGGCCAATCGCAGGAAACTCATCCGAGTCTCCGATGTGCATGCATGTTCACGAAACTGGTGCCTTCTCTGGGGAACGCGAAGTCGAAGGGTGAAGGGCAGGCGACGGATTCTACGGTGCGTCTGGTTGTGTGCAAGACTACCAACGCAGTTGACTTCATTACTTCTTTATATAACTATATGGAGAATTTAGCAAATAGATTGCGGCGGGTGAGCACTGGCTACCCCCGGCGGTCGAGTAACGGTGTCAGGCGATACGAGATAACCTCCCCCATCGCGAGCGATGTCTCCGTGCGCTCCACGCCGTCGCAGGCGAGGATCGTTCCGTCGATACGAAATAGGTCGGCGGCATCCGTGCAGACCACCCGCACGAGGAGGTCGGCCGGTCCGCTCATGCCGTGAGCCTGCACGATTTCAGGGATCAGCGCAAGGTCGGTCACGATCTGCGCAAGCCGTTTCTGCTGCACGTGCACCTCGATGAACGCGGTCAGCGGGTAGCCGAGGGCGGCAGGATTGATGCGGCGATCGAAGCCGAGAAAGGCGCCAGAGTCTTCCAAGCGCTTCATGCGTGCCTGCACGGTATTGCGGGAGAGCCCGAGCGTGTCGGCGAGCGCAACGAAGGTACTGCGCGGGTCGGCGGAGAGTGCTTGGAGGAGCTTGGTGTCGGTCTTGTCAAGGCTGTACATAGTGCAAAACATTAACACGGTCTGGCGAGCCTGAATAGGGCACTCTGCACACTATTTTTGACAGTGGTTGTGCTCTCTGTCGGGTCGACATAGGCTCACGTCAACTTTAGCAATGACGCTCGGAGCGCCCCATGATTGATTCCTCACCCCAGCTCGTGCAGCTTCTCGCGATTGACGGCGAGCGAAAACCCCGCGGTGACTTCGACCCGTGGGTCGCAGACCTCGATGGAACGGCCCTTCTGGCGCTGTACCGGGACATGGTCGTGGTGCGCCGCATCGACACCGAGGCAACCGCCCTTCAACGCCAGGGCGAACTCGGCCTGTGGCCTCCGCTGCTCGGCCAGGAAGCCGCCCAGGTGGGCTCGGCCCGCGCCCTGCGCAGCGACGACTTCATCTTTCCCAGCTACCGAGAGAACGCTGTCGCCTACTGCCGTGGCGTGAACCTCACCGACATCGTCAAGGTCTGGCGCGGCAACGCCCAGTCCGGCTGGGACCCGTACGCGGTCAACATGGCTACACCAGCCATCATTATCGGCGCGCAGACCTTACACGCCACCGGCTGGGCGCTCGGTGCCCAGCGCGACGACGTCGATTCCGTCGCCATCACCTACTTCGGCGATGGTGCCACGAGCCAGGGCGACGTGAACGAGGCCATGGTCTTCGCGGCGAGCTTCCAGGCCCCGGTGGTCTTCTTCTGCCAGAACAACCAGTGGGCTATTTCCGAGCCGGTCGGGGTGCAGGCGCACCGCAATATCGCCGATCGTGCGCCGGGTTTCGGCATCCCCAGCCTGCGTATCGATGGAAACGACGTGATCGCAGTCATGGCAGCAACCCGCATGGCCCTCGACCGGGCCCGCACCGGCGGCGGCCCCACCTTCATCGAAGCGGTCACCTACCGCATGGGACCACACACCACAGCGGATGACCCCACCCGCTACCGAGACCCGGCGGAATTGGCCGAGTGGAAGACGCGCGACCCCATTCTGCGTCTGCACCGGCTGCTGAACAGCCTCGGTCAAATCACGCCCGAGGTTGAGGCGGCCACTGCGGCGCTGGCCGATGCCGCAGCCGCCGAACTTCGTGCGGGCTGCATCGGCATGCCCGACCCCGAACCGCTGAGCGTGTTCGATCACGTCTACGCCACCTCCAATGCCACCCTCGAGCGCCAGCGCACCGACTACGCCGGCTACCTCAGAAGCTTTGCAACGGAACACGATAGTGCCGAACAGAACCGAAAGGCCTGACGACCATGACCACCCTGATGACCCCGGCAATCGTGTCAACGGTTCCCGGCCTCAATGCGCCGCAACCCACCCCGCTCAGCGAGACCAAGACCCTCACCATGGGCAAGGCCATCAACGAGGGCCTGCGCCAAGCCATGCTCGATGACCCCAAGGTAGTGCTGCTCGGCGAGGATATCGGAGCCCTCGGCGGAGTCTTTCGGGTGACCAGCGACCTGCTCGCCCAGTTCGGGGCTCGCCGGGTCATCGACACCCCACTCGCCGAATCCGCGATCATCGGCACCGCCGTTGGCCTGGCCTATCGCGGCTACCGGCCCGTCTGTGAGATTCAGTTCGACGGCTTCATCTTTCCCGGCTTCGACCAGATCGTCAGCCAGGTGGCCAAATTCCACTACCGCACCCAGGGCGCCGTGCGCATGCCGATCACAATCCGGGTGCCGTTCGGCGGCGGAATCGGAGCGGCCGAACACCACTCCGAATCGCCGGAGGCGTACTTCACCCACACCTCTGGCCTGCGAGTGATTGCCGTTTCCAACGCTCAGGATGCCTACAGTCTTATTCGGCAGGCCATCGCGAGCGACGACCCGGTGCTCTACTTCGAGCCCAAGCGTCGCTACCACGTGAAGGGCGAGGTCGTGCCAGAGCTCGGGCTTCCGATGGAGCGGGCCGTCATCGTGCGCCCCGGAACGGATGTCACACTCCTCACCTACGGGGCGCTCGTGGCGACCGCACGGGACGCGGCGCTCGCCGCCGCCGACGAGGGCGTGTCGATCGAGGTCATCGACCTGCGCTCACTGTCACCCGTGGATTATGCGGTGGTGGAGGCATCCGTTCGTAAAACCGGGCGGCTCGTCGTGACGCACGAGGCGGCCCGATCGGGCGGACTCGGCGGCGAGATCATTGCGACCATCACCGAACGCTGCTTCAGCTATTTGGAATCCGCGCCGGTGCGGGTCACCGGCTTCGACGTGCCATACCCGCCGGCCAAGCTGGAAAGCCACCATCTGCCCGATCTCGACCGCATTCTCGACGGTGTCGACCGGGTCATGGGGCGACGATGATCAAGGTCTTCAAGCTGCCCGACCTCGGTGAAGGTCTCACCGAATCAGAGATCGTTGCCTGGCTCGTGGCGCCGGGCGATGAGGTTGCGCTCAACCAGCACATCGCCGACGTTGAAACGGCCAAAGCCGTGGTCGAACTGCCCAGCCCGTTCGCCGGAGTCGTGCGCGAGCTGCACCAACCGGCCGGGGTAGTCGTACACGTCGGCGAACCGATCGTCTCCTTCCAGATCGGTGCCGCCGATGAGCCCACAGATTCGTCGCCAACAACGGATGCTGCGGTTGCGGATCCGTCTGCGTCTGCGGTTGCGGATCCGTCTGCGGCTGCGGCTGCGTCTGCATCTCCGGCCGAGCAACGCGAGGCCAATCTGGTCGGCTACGGCCCCGCCATCGAGCGCGGCGGACACCCCCAGCGTCGCGCCCGCACGGGAGCCGGTGCGTCGGTACCCGCAGCACCCGCAGCACTCGCCGAACCGCCCACCGCGGCACCCACGGCAGCAGCGACCGCAGTAGCTAGCGCAGCACCCACCGCGGCACCCGTCGAACCGTCCGCCGCGTCGTCCGCTGAGGAAAGACCGCGCTCGACGCCGCCGGTGCGCGCCCTGGCTCGTGACCTCGGTATTGACCTCACTATGGTCACCGGCACCGGAAAAGACGGCCTGATCACGCGTGATGACGTTCGCGCCCGTATCACCGAGTCAGCGCCGATCCCCGACCTGCACGGGTCCGTGTCACCCGGTGCTGCGGCTGCCCGGCCGGCCACGAGCGGTGACCACCTGGGCGAGACCCGTTCGCCGATCAGAAGCCTGCGCAAACTCACGGCCGCCGCTACGGTGCAGAGCGCGTTCACCGCGCCACACGTAACCGAGTTTCTCACCATCGACGTCACCCCGACTGTCGAACTGCTGGCTTCGCTGCGTGCCGACCGGCAGTTCGCCGATGCGGGCATCGGTATTCTCGCCGTGGTGGCCAAGGCGCTCTGCCTGGCCGTGGGCCGCACGCCGTCGGTGAACACCCGGTGGGATGAGCCTGCCGGCGAGATCGTGCAGTTCCACCACGTGAACCTCGGCGTCGCTGCCGCAACCCCGCGCGGACTCCTCGTGCCGAACATCGTCGACGCTGAACGGCTCGACCTGCGCGGCCTCGCTGCGGCGCTCGCCGAGCTCACGATGTCAGCCCGGGCCGGCACCACCACCCCGGCAGCGCTTGCCGGCGGCACGATCACCATCACCAATATCGGAGTGTTCGGTATCGACGCCGGCACCCCGATCCTCAACCCGGGGGAGGCGGCGATCCTCGCGATAGGCGCCATCCGCTCGCGGCCGTGGGAGCATCGCGGCCAGGTCGCCCTGCGCCAGGTGCTCACCCTCAGCGTGTCGTTCGACCACCGACTGGTCGACGGCGAGCAGGGTTCGCGTTTTCTGGCCGACATCGGCGCCATCCTCGCCGACCCGGCCCGGGTACTGACCATGGTCTAACCCTTCCACTCTCCTCACCATTACGGCCCGCCACCAGGCCAGCACCAGTCGCTTCAGCCCCTCGCTGGCGCATAACTCCTGCAATCTGTACGACCGACAAAAAAGTTCCGCGGAATGACGGAGCAGCCAGGTTTCGACGCTGCAGATTGCAGGAGTTGTGCACCAGAGGGGCGGTTGACCGGGGTGCGGGGGCGTAGCAGAGTGGAGGTATGAACGCAGAAGCTGCACTCCTCGCCCCCTTTGTGACGAAGAAACAACTCGTGGGCACCGCTTTCGTGCATCTCGACGGATGCCTGCACGCCACGTTTAGCACCAAGGACTTCGCATCCGCCCTCGAACTGGTCAATCGCATCGGCGAGGCCGCCGAGGCGCTGAATCACCACCCCGACGTGCGTCTCGGCTATGGGGCGGTGTCGCTTGTGCTGACCTCGCACGATGCCGGGGGAGTCACCGCGCGCGATGTCGAGCTCGCGGCCCGGGTGCAGCAGATCGCCGACGCTCTCGGGGCCGAGGCGCGTCCGGCGCACCCGACGCGCTACGACATTGCGATCGACTGCACCGACGCGGATGCCGTGCGTCCATTCTGGCGGGTCGGCCTCGGCTACACCGAGGTCACCGGTGACGATGGTGTAGAACTGGTCGATCCGCGCGGCCTCGCCCCCAAGGTGTGGTTCCAGCACATGGAAATCGCCCGCACCGAGCGCAACCGCATTCACGTGGACGTCTACGTGCCGAGCGATGACGCCGAAGACCGAGTCGCGGCCGTGCTCGAAGTGGGCGGCGCGCTACTCAGCGACGAGCACGCCCCCGACTGGTGGGTGCTCGTCGACGTCGAGGGCAACGAGCTCTGCGTCTGTACCGCTGCGTTCTGACCGGTTCGTCTGGTCTGTTACGCGCCCGGCAGGCCGAGGGCGGCGAGGGCCATCTCCGCGAGCAGGGCATGCTCGGCGGCCCGTGAGGATACGCGGGCGCTGTGCGGTGTTGAGTTGAGCAGCCCGAATGTCGCGTGGGCCCGAATGCGCAGCAGCGCCTCGTCGACCGCAGGGTGCACCCGGTGCAAAACCTCAACCCACAGTTCCACGTACTCGCGCTGCAGCAGCCGCACCCGATGCCGGTCCGCCTCCACGAGGCTGTCGAGGTCGCGGTCTTGCACCCGGATCACCTCGGGGTTCGACAACGCGAAGTCAACGTGAAAGCGCACGAGGTCACCCAGGGCGGCAGCAGCATCCGTTGTCTCGGTCACAACGGTTCGACCACCGGCCACGAGATCCTCGCTCACATCGATGAGCAGCGCGGCCAGTACGGCCTGCTTTCCGCTGAAATGTCGGTAGACGGCCGGCCCGCTCACCCCGACCGCCGCGCCGAGGTCTTCGATCGAGACCCCGTTGAATCCGGACTGGGCGAAGAGCGTGGCTGCGGCGCTGAGCAGGGCCGAGCGTCGGTCAGCCTTGGCCCGGCTCCGCGACGTGGTTTCGATCGGTGCGTTCATGCAAGCCTCCCACTGGACATTTCAGTTAATCATGACTAACCTGAACTTCAGTTAGTGAACATTAACTGTACTTGATACCGGGTCGCCCGGCATCGCCACAGGGAAGATGTCGATGGAGACGCTCGCGAGTCAGCTCAACTCTTCTGCCGAGACGTTTCGCAGCAATGACGCTGCCCAGCGACAGCTCGTCGCCGACCTGAAGCAACGCCTCGCCACGGCCGCCCTCGGCGGGCCGGAGAAGTCCCGGCAGCGCCACCTCGCCCGCGGCAAGCTGCTGCCCCGCGAGCGCATCGACCAATTACTCGACGACGGCAGTCCGTTCCTCGAGATCGCGGCGTTGGCCGCGACCGGTCTCTACAATGACGACAGCCCGGGAGCCGGCGTCATCGCCGGGATCGGCCTCGTGCACGGGCGCTATGTGCTCGTGATCTCCAACGACGCCACCGTCAAGGGCGGCACCTATTACCCGATGACGGTGAAAAAGCATTTGCGGGCCCAGGAGATCGCCTTCGAGAACCGCCTGCCCTGCGTGTACCTCGTTGATTCCGGGGGCGCCTTCCTGCCCCTACAGGACGAGGTTTTTCCCGACCGTGACCACTTCGGCCGCATCTTTTACAACCAGGCCCGGATGTCCGCGGCCAAGATCCCACAGATCGCAGCGGTGATGGGATCGTGCACCGCCGGCGGTGCCTACGTTCCCGCCATGAGCGACGAGACCGTGATCGTGCGGGGCCAGGGCACCATCTTCCTCGGCGGACCGCCCCTGGTGAAGGCCGCGATCGGCGAAATCGTCACCGCCGAAGAGCTCGGCGGCGGTGACCTGCACGCCCGCGTCTCCGGCGTCACCGACCACCTCGCCGAAAACGATGAGCACGCCCTGCAGATCGTGCGCGACATCGTCTCGACCCTTCCTCGGGCCAAGGCTCCGGCGTGGAGTGTGATCGCTACTGTCGACCCGGTCGCCGACGAAAGCGAACTCTACGGAGCCGTCCCCGTCGATGTGCTGGACCAGTACGACGTGCACGAAGTGATCGCGCGCATCGTCGACGGCAGTGAATTCCACGAATTCAAGCGCGAATACGCGACCACCCTCGTGACCGGGTTCGCGCACATCCACGGCCACCCGGTGGGAATCGTCGCCAACAACGGCATCCTGTTCGCCGAATCTGCTCAGAAAGGCGCCCACTTCATCGAACTCTGTGACCAGCGCGGAATCCCGCTCGTCTTTCTGCAGAACATCTCCGGTTTCATGGTGGGCCAGGCGGCTGAGGCCGGCGGCATCGCCAAGCACGGTGCCAAAATGGTCACCGCCGTCGCGACCGCCCGCGTGCCCAAACTCACGGTGGTGATCGGCGGCTCCTTCGGCGCCGGCAACTACTCCATGTGCGGCCGCGCCTACTCGCCCCGCTTCCTGTGGATGTGGCCGGGAAGCCGGATCTCGGTGATGGGCGGCGCGCAGGCGTCCTCCGTGCTCGCCACCGTCAAGCGCGAGCAGATCGAGCGCGGCGGAGATACCTGGTCAGCCGAGGCCGAGACCGCCTTCACCGACCCGATCCTCGAAAAGTACGAGCAGCAGGGCAGCCCCTACTATTCGACCGCCCGGCTGTGGGACGACGGCGTCATCGACCCGGCCGACACCCGCACGGTGCTCGGCCTCGCCCTCGCTGTGTGTGCCGCCGCGCCGCTTGGCGAGTCCGCCTTCGGCCTGTTCCGAATGTGAGGGAGACGATTTCCATGACATTTGACACCGTTCTGGTCGCCAATCGCGGCGAAATCGCCTGCCGGATCATCCGCACGCTGCGCGAGCGGGGCATCCGCTCTGTCGCCGTGTACAGCGACGCAGACCGTGACGCTCGGCACGTGTCGCTAGCGGATACCGCGGTGCGCCTCGGTGGCGCAGCGCCGGCTGACAGCTACCTGAACATAGTGGCCGTTCTGGCCGCTGCTGCCCGAACCAGGGCCCAGGCGATTCACCCCGGCTACGGATTTCTCAGCGAGAACCAGGTGTTCGCACAGGCCTGCGCCGACGCCGGAATCGTGTTCATCGGGCCCAGCGTGCACGCGCTCAATACGATGGGCGACAAGATCCGCTCGAAGAACCACGTGGCCGGTTACGGGGTGCCGATCATTCCCGGGGTGGCTCAGCCGGGCCTCAGCAACGAGCAGCTCATCGCGGCGGCCGTCGACGTGGGGTATCCGATGCTGATCAAGCCCTCCGCCGGTGGCGGCGGCAAGGGCATGCACGTGGTGGAACGGGCTGAAGACCTGCCCTCCACCCTCGAGACCGCACGGCGCGTGGCGCAGAGCGCCTTTGGCGACGACACCCTGCTGCTCGAACGGCTCGTTGCCACCCCGCGGCACATTGAGGTGCAGGTGCTCGCGGACAACCACGGCGCCGTCATTCACCTGGGCGAGCGCGAATGCTCACTGCAGCGCCGGCACCAGAAAGTCATCGAGGAGGCGCCCTCCCCCCTGCTCGACGAGGCGATACGAGCGCGCATCGGCGAGGCCGCCTGTACCGCTGCCCGCAGCGTCGGCTACAGCGGCGCGGGAACCGTGGAATTCTTGGTGTCGGCGGCAGCTCCCAACGAATTCTTCTTCATGGAGATGAACACCCGCCTGCAGGTTGAACACCCGGTCACCGAGCTGGTCACCGGCCTCGACCTGGTGGACTGGCAGTTGCGCATTGCAGCAGGAGAGCCACTCACGGTCACCCAGTCCGATATATGCCTCACGGGGCATGCGATCGAGGCGCGGGTCTATGCGGAGAACCCCGAGCGCGGCTTCTTGCCGACCACCGGCACCGTGCTGCAGCTGCACGAGGCCAGGGGCGAGGGCGTGCGCGTTGACAGCTCGCTGACTCCGGGCCTGTCGATCGCCTCGCACTACGACCCGATGCTCGCCAAGGTGATCGCCTGGGCTCCCACCCGGCTTGAGGCGTTGAACCGTCTCGACCGGGCGCTTGCCGATACCGTCGTGCTCGGCGTGCACACCAACACTGAATACCTTCGGCTGCTGCTAGCGGATGCCGACGTGCGCGCCGGCCGCCTCGACACCGGTTTGATCGAACGCAAGCTTCCCGATCTCACCTTTCGCACAGCCGACGGGCACGTCCTCGCCGCCGCGGCGCTGTTCCTGCACGGGCGGGCGTCGGCTGTGTCCGATCTGACCGGCGCGAACGCTGTGTGGACGCGGCCGAGCGGGTGGCGGGTGGGCTCGCCGCGTCCGGTGCGGTACTCGCTGGGAGTTAGCGCGACCGACGCCGTGGAGGTGCGGGTTGTCGGGGCGCCGGGGGCGGCATCCGTTTCGATCGGTGACGGACCGGCCGTGGAAGCCGGACTCACGCTGATCGAAGGTCGCCCGGGCAGATTTCGCATCGATTACGACGGCGAGACCCGCGTATTCGCCATCGAGCAGTCCGGAGCGCGGCTGTGGATCGGTGCCGACGGATTCTCGGTTGACCTGCGACACCGATCACGGGCCGAGCAGCTCGCGGAACATCTCGCGGGCCGCGACCGCGTGCCAGGGGAGGAAAGTCCAGACGTGCGCTCGCCGATGCCCGGCACCGTCATAGCCGTGCACGCCGCCACTGGTGACACCGTGCAGGTGGGCCAAACCATCCTCGTGGTCGAGGCGATGAAGATGGAGCACAAACTCGTGGCCGCCACGTTCGGCCAGGTCACGGTGAACCTCAAGACGGGTGACCTGGTGACACTGGACCAGATCGTCGCGACGATCAGCACCCCCGAAACCATCGCAGACAAGGAAGACGCAGAATGACCTACGAACTCACCCCCGAATACCAAGCCCTGAGCGACACGGTTCGAGACTTCGCCGATACCGTTGTCGCGCCGGCCGCCTACGAGTACGACACCCTGCGCCGCCTGCCCTACGGCATCATCGCCGAAATGGGGCAGATGGGCTTGTTCGGACTGCCGTTCCCCGTGGAGTACGGCGGCCAGGGCAATGACTACTTCGCGCTCTGCCTCGCCGTGGAGCAGCTCGCCCGCGTCGACCAGAGCATCGCCGTCACCCTCGAGGCCGGAGTGGGCCTGGGCATCATGCCGGTGTTCCGCAGTGGCACTGAGGCGCAGAAGCACGAGTGGGTTCCGCGCCTCGCGAGTGGCTCAGCGCTCGCCGCGTTCGGTCTCACCGAAGCGGATGCCGGCTCAGACGCCGCGGGAACCAAGACCACCGCCGAGCTCAGAGGCGGCGAATGGGTGATCAACGGCACGAAGCAGTTCATCACCAACTCCGGGTCGGACATCACCCGCTTGGTGACGGTGACCGCGGTCACGGGGGAAGCCACTCGCGCCGACGGTTCCACCAAGAAAGAACTGACCGCCATCCTGGTGCCGACACCGACCCCCGGTTTCACGGCGCTCCCGCCCTACGACAAGGTCGGCTGGCACACTTCAGACACCCACCCGCTTGTGTTCGACAACGTGCGCGTGCCGGAGGCCAACCTGCTCGGCGAGCGTGGCCGCGGCTTCGCCAACTTCGTGCAGACCCTCGACGAGGGCCGCGTCGCCTTCGCCGCGCTGTGCACCGGCGCGGCGCAGGGCTGCCTCGAAGAGTCGATCCGCTATGCGAACAGCCGTAATGTTTTCGGCCGCTCGATCGGCTCCAATCAGCACATCGCGTTCAAGATTGCACGGATGCAGGCGCGCGTTCACACCGCGCGCCTCGCCTACTACGACGCTGCGCTGAAAATGATCAACGGCAAATCCTTCAAGATGGAGGCTTCGATCGCCAAGATGGTCGGCAGTGAGGCGGCTATGGACAACGCCCGCGATGCTACGCAGATCTTTGGCGGATACGGCTTTCTGAATGAGAATCCGGTCGCGCGGCACTATCGTGATTCCAAGGTGCTCGAGTTGGGCGAGGGCACGACCGAGGTGCAGCTCATGGTCATCTCGCGGGCCCTGGGATTCGCCAGCTGACCCAGATTAAGGAGAAGCAGATGTCCGACCCCGATACGCCCGAGCGCCACCCGGTGCGCCAGCGCGGTCTCTACTTCGAGGAGTTCGACCTCGATGCGCTGTATCAGCATCGCCCCGGCCGCACCGTGACCGAGGCCGACAACGTGCTGTTCACGACGATGACCATGAACACGCAGGCGTTGCATCTCGATGCCGCCTGGTCGGCCACCCAGCCGTTCGGCGAACGTCTGGTCAATTCCATGTTCACCCTCTCGACCATGGTCGGGAGCTCGGTGGCGCAATTGACCCAGGGTACGATCGTGGCGAACCTGGGATTTTCGGCTGTGACGTTTCCCCATCCGCTGCATCACGGCGACACCCTTTACTCGGAGAGCATCGTCACCGACAAACGCCTCTCCGCGAGCCGCCAGGGACAGGGCATTGTCACGCTCGAACACACTGGGCGCAACCAGGACAACGTTGTAGTGGGCACGGCCGTGCGCACCGTGTTGGTCTGGTGCGAGGACGCCGCGCAATGAGCGGCGCGTTCGACGGCGACCTGTTCGGTGGGGAAGAGTACGATCCGGACTTCGACCCGGCCGGCCCCGATCCCTTCGATGACAGTCCTGCCGGGCTCAGCCCCTTCACCCCGGCACCGTTCACGCTGGGCCCGGCTCTGCTGTTCTGCCCGGCCGACCGGCCCGAGCGCTATGCGAAGGCGGCCGAGCGTGCCGACGCCGTCATTCTCGACCTGGAGGACGCCGTCGCGCCCGAGGACCGGGCCGCTGCGCGGCGCGCGCTGATCGAGCATCCGCTCGAGCCTGCCCGCACGATCGTGCGCATCAATCCGGCCGACACGACCGATTTTGCGCTCGACCTGGCCGCGCTCGAGCGCACAGAATACCGCGACGTCATGCTCGCCAAAACTGTCAGCGCCGGCCAGGTCGAAGGCCTGGCCGAGTACCGCGTGATCGCCCTGTGCGAAACCGCCGCCGGCGTCATCTCAGCGACGGAGATTGCCGCAGCACGTAACGTCGTCGCGCTCATGTGGGGTGCCGAAGATCTCCTCGCCTCGCTCGGTGGTACCTCGAGCCGGTTCGCCAACGGTAGCTACCGCGACGTCGCCCGCTATGCACGCTCCCAGGTATTACTGGCCGCTCGGGCCCACGACAAGGCCGCGATCGACGCCGTACATCTCGACATCACCGACACGGCCGGCCTCGAAAACGAGGCAGCGGATGCCGTCGCGAGCGGCTTCACCGCGACGGCCTGCATCCACCCCAGCCAAGTGGAGGTCATTCGGGCCGCCTATCAGCCGACCGCCGCCGAGGTGGACTATGCCCTCGGGCTGCTCGAAGCCGCCGCGAGTGCGCGCGGTGTTTTTCAGCACGGGGGCCGCATGATCGACGGCCCCGTGCTGCGCCACGCGGAGGCCGTACTGCGCCGGGCCGCCCGCTGAGCGGCGCCTACCGTCCAGGAAGAAAGTAGGGCGGGTTCAAACCCAGAACAGCGGCCATCCTTTTTATTGAAAGCGCGGTCGAAGAGTCCGTGCAGCGCATCACGTCGGCAAACCGGGTGCTGGCGCTCGCCAACGGGCTGTCGGCGCCCTTGGCGTCTGACCTGGCGATGCGATTGACCGCCATCGGACGCCCCACGGAATTCGTCTCCGATCCGATCGGCCAGCAGATTTCAGCACGCCAGTTGTGACTGCAGATGCCTGCGTCGTCATCAGCGGCAGCGGTGCCAATGAGTCGAGCATCAAGGCTGCCCGGTCGGCGCGCGCTGCGAATGCCGTGCTGGTCGTGGTGACGTCGTTTGCGAGTTCCCCGTTGGTTTCGCTGGCCGACATCGCGCTCGTAGTCGCGCCGGCACACGGATCCTTCCGTCACGAACTGGAATACACGTCCCGGGTTCCACAAGCAATCTTGATCGAGTCGCTCGTTGAAATCGTGTCCGGGCGATTGGGGGAGGCCTCGCGGTCAGCGCGATCAACCGTGCTCGGCATCCTGAGTGACAACCTCAGCGACGAATAGCTGTACTGCCAGGCCCAGGGAATCGGGGCTAGGCGGCTTTTTCAGCCAGAACCTTTTCGATCGCCTGCACGATTTCGGTCGACTCCGGCTCCACCGCCGACGCAAAGCGATCCACGATCTTGCCGGTGGGTGTCACCAGAAACTTCTCGAAGTTCCACTTGATCAGGCCGGGCAGCAGGCCCCGCTTGAATTTGGTCAGCTCAGCATAGAGCGGATGCTGCTGCTTGCCCCGCACATCGACCTTGGCCGTCATCGGAAAAGTTACCCCGTAGGTCATGCCGCAGAACTGGGCGATGTCTGTTTCAGTGCCGGGTTCCTGGCCCATGAACTGATTGCTCGGTAATCCCAGCACGACCAGCCCATCGTCCGCGTAACGCTGGTATAGGGCTTCCAAACCGGCGTACTGCGGGGTGAAGCCGCACTTTGACGCGACGTTGACGACGAGAACCGTTTTACCTCTGAACGCGCCGAAGGTGGTGGGCGTTCCATCGATGAGCGTGAGGGGTATGTCGTACAACGCAGAAGAAGTCATTAAAAAATGATAGCGAGGCCGAATCATAGCTGCCTGCACAGTCCCTGTGTAGATCGTGCGTTTCCCCCAAAGAAGGACACCGTCACGTATTCTAGGAACACCTGAGAAGCCATGGCGGTCCACTATCGGACCCGGACTTCTCAGCTCGCGCGGCGTAGCGCATTCTTCCCGCCGAACGGGCCAACACCCCAGCTTCACTCGAACCAGTTCCTTCAGAACAAATTCGAAGGATATCTGTGATTAGTCATTGCTCTGGATCCCAGTCGGCACCCGTCATCAAGAGATCGCACCAGGAGCATCATGAATTCTTACGTATCGCACACCAGCGAAAGCACCATCCGTCCCAACGGGTACATTTCTCAGACCATGAGTCGAGTGGTCTTGGGGAGCGGGTACGTCAGCGGAACCGCGCAGCACCGTGACGCCGGCGAGTACATCTCGCACCCCACGGTCACCTCACCGGTCCGCGCCGTACAGCCGCAGATGGCTGACAGCAAGCACCTGGCCACAGCGGCGTAACGCGCTGCGGTTCAGTTGCCGCTGAAATCGACAAGAGGGACTCCGCAATGCGGAGTCCCTCTTTTGTCGTATTCGACAACCGCAGTGGTGGCATCGAAATGCCGATCGTCGACGCGCCGGTAGACTACAGACGTGCCTGGCCGGTATTTTACTCGCCCGCTGGGCACGACACGAGGTATGCGTATGCGCAAGAGCCCCTCAATTCCGGCTTTCCGCATGCCCGAGCTCGGTCCCCACACACCTCGACATGCAGTACCGCAGACAACGAAATGGGATTCATGAATAACCACTACCTCGATTTGAGCACTCCGCCGGCGCTACCGGCTCGCGGCATGCGTATCATCCCGCTCGGAGGCCTCGGCGAGATCGGCCGCAACATGACCGTCTTCGAGCACAAGGGAAAGCTGCTCATCATCGACTGCGGCGTTCTCTTCCCCGAAGACAACCAGCCCGGCATCAACGTGATCCTGCCCGACTTCACGGCCATCCGCGACCGCCTCCAGGACATCGAGGCCATCGTGCTCACGCACGGCCACGAAGACCATATTGGCGCCGTCCCCTACCTGCTCAAGGAACGCGGCGACATTCCCGTCATCGGCTCCAAGCTCACCCTGGCCTTCCTCGCCGCCAAGCTGCAGGAACACCGCCTCAGCCAGAACTTCATCGAAGTGAAAGAGGGCGAGCGCCGCACCGTCGGCCAGTTCGACCTCGAATTCATCGCCGTCAACCACTCCATCCCCGACGGCCTGGCCATCGCGATCCGTACCGAAGCCGGCCTCGTGCTTGCTACCGGTGACTTCAAGATGGACCAGTTCCCGCTCGACAAGCGCCTCACCGACCTCGGCGCCTTCGCACGCCTGGCCGAAGAGGGCGTCGACCTGTTCATGACGGACTCGACCAATGCCGAGGTTCCCGGCTTCACCACCGCCGAGAAGGACATTGGACCGGCGATCGACACCGTGTTCCGCACTTCCCCGCGCCGCATCATCGTGTCGAGTTTCGCGAGCCACGTGCACCGCATCCAGCAGGTCATCGATGCTGCCGTCAAGCACAACCGCAAGGTGGCCTTCGTCGGCCGTTCGATGGTGCGCAACATGGGAATCGCGAGTGAGCTCGGCTACCTCAACATTCCCAAGGGCCTCCTCGTGGACATGAAGGCGCTCGAGCGCATGAAGGACGACAAGGTCGTTCTCATCTGCACCGGTTCGCAGGGCGAGCCGATGGCCGCGCTCTCGCGTATGGCCAACCGTGAGCACGTCATCAAGATCGGCGAGGGCGACACCGTGCTGCTGGCGAGCTCGCTGATCCCCGGCAATGAGAACTCCATCTATCGCGTCATCAACGGCCTGATCCGTTGGGGCGCCAACGTCGTGCACAAAGGCAACGCCAAGGTGCACGTCTCCGGCCACGCGAGTGCCGGCGAGCTCGTCTACTGCTACAACATCGTCAAGCCCGTCAACGTCATGCCGATCCACGGTGAATGGCGTCACCTCACGGCCAACGCCGACCTCGCCATCGCGACCGGTGTCCCCGAAGAAAACGTCATCGTCGTCGAAGACGGCGTCGTGGTGGACCTCATCGACGGCCACGCCAAGGTCACCGGCCGGGTCGTCGCCGACTACATCTTCGTCGACGGTATGACCGTGGGCGGGGCATCCACTGCCGCGATGGAAGACCGTCGCAAGCTGGCCGAAGACGGCACCATCACGATCCTCGGCATTCTCAACGCCAAGACCGGCACGCTCTCGGAGCCCGTGGAGTTCCTGGCCCGCGGATTCGTGCACGACGACGAGTGGGTCAAGGGCGCGACCAAGGTCATCGATGAGGCCATGAAGGCCGCGAACCGCATCAAGATCGTCGACGGCGCCGAGCTTGAGGACCTGTTCACGCAGTCGGTGAGCCGCTGGATGAACCGCAAGTACCGTCGCAGCCCCGTGATCACCTCCGTGGTCGTCGACGCGTAACCGGCAGAGACAGAACGAGAAAGGCCGCATCCTCTACGAGGATGCGGCCTTTCTTTGTCATCAAGCCAGTTACATGAAGTCGTCGGCCGTGGCGTTCGCGATGTCGATCAGAACCAGCTTCGGGTTCTCCTTGATAATCGCCTGTAGACGCCACGGGGTACTGAACAGGGCGAGCAGCGTGCCGTCGGAGCGGGTGAAGACTTCAACCTGGCGGGTGCCGGCGAGTACGAGCGCGCTCTCCTTGTCGGTTTTGCGGGCCACCTGGTACGGCAGTGCTTCCATGCGAATGTCGGCATGAAAATCGTGCACCATGCGGTCTTCAACGACCTCGAACTGCATTGGTCCGACCGCACCGAGCACGGGGGCCTGCTCGCCGCGCACCTCGGAGCGCATCACCTGGATGATGCCCTCGTGGTCGAGTTGGTCGATACCGCGACGAAACTGCTTGTGCTTGCTGCTATCGACCGGGCGTATCGCCCGAAAATGTTCGGGAGAGAACAACGGCAGCGGCGGAAATTCTACCCGTTCGTCTTCGAAGATCGAGTCGCCCACCCGCAGCGCCGACGCGTTGACGAGCCCGACGATGTCGCCCGGCCAGGCCTGATCGGTGACGGTGCGTTCTTTGCCGAACAGCTGCTGCGCGTACTTGGTCGCAAAGGGGCGACCGGTTGCCGCGTGGGTGACGACCATTCCACGTCGAAATTCGCCAGAACACACGCGCACGAAAGCCACGTGGTCGCGGTGCGCCGAGTTCATGCCGGATTGTACCTTGAACACGAACCCGGAGAACGGCGACGTGACCTTACGCGGATTGCCGTCGATATCGATGCGGGCTTCGGCGGGTGGCGCAAATTCGACCAGGGTGTCGAGCAGCTGCTGCACCCCGAAGTTCGCCACTGCCGCGCAGAACAGCACCGGGGTCGTCTGCCCGTCGAGGAACAGTTCGGAGTCGTGATTTTGGGATTCTGCGTCGAGCAGTTCCGATTCTTCGACAGCGGATGTCCAGGCGCTGCCTTCCTCGATCGCCGCGTCGACCGCATCCAGACGCACCGACTCGGCTACGGTCGCGCCGCCAGCGGTGCGGGTGTAGCGCAGAAAATCACCGGACCGGCGATCGAGTACGCCGCGCAGGTCGCCGGCCTCGCCAACCGGCCAGTTCAGCGGGGTCGGCAACAGGCCGGTGCGCGTCTGGATCTCGTCCATCAGAGCCAGGGGAGTGTCACCCGGGCGGTCCCACTTGTTGATGACGGTAATCACCGGAAGCCCACGTTGTTTGCAGACGGCGAACAGCTTCATGGTCTGGGGCTCGAGACCCTTGGCGGCGTCGACGAGCATGACCGCGGCATCCACTGCAGACAGTACCCGAAACGTGTCCTCGGAGAAGTCGGCGTGGCCGGGGGTGTCAACCAGGTTGATCACAGCATCGTGGTATTCGAACTGGATCGCGGCGCTCGTCACTGAAATGCCACGGGCCTTCTCCATCTCCATCCAGTCCGAGACAGTGCCGCTGCGACCGGCCTTGCCGTGCGTGGCGCCGGCCGAGGTGATCGCGCGGGCGTGCAGCAGGAGGGCTTCGGTCAGGGTGGACTTGCCGGCGTCGGGGTGGGAGATCACGGCGAAGGTGCGGCGACGCAGAGCCTCACGGGGAACCTGGGGGTTGGGTACGTCGGCGACGGTGGTCATGGCTGCTTTCCTGCGGCTGATTCGGGCAAGGTACCTCGCCGACCAACCGATTGATCTTTTCGATGGCAGGCGGCCCAGGGCTGATGTACACCTGCACAGGCAGCCCATTTTTCGCGCAACTGCCAGTCTAACAAATCGTGAACGTGTCAACTGGCAACCGACAGCTGGTGCCCCCTATTCGGCCGCCACCGACGTACAATCTGGTAACGGTTTAGCGTGCCGTCGAAAAATGTCGGTGGCCTCGCCTAAAGTCGGGCCAAGAGTAATTCACAAAGAGAAAACCCGGCGAAAACGAATGGTCGGGCGTGCACCCCTGGAGGAGAACGCAATGCCCCGACAGGTGGTCTCGTCTTCGCTCGACGCCCTGTCCGTTGGCCATTCGCGGTCGGCCGACACCGGGCAGGCACAGACCACGGTCGGTGCTGGCCCGGTTCGCCGGCAGATTGCGGGAACCGATCTGCGCGTGCATCCACTCGCCCTCGGCTGCAACGCTTTCGGCTGGACGGCGACGGGTGAAGCATCCAAGGCCATCCTCGACGCGCACCGCGACTTCGGCGGTAACTTTCTTGACACCGCCGACAGCTTCGCTGCTGGGCGAAGCGAAGTGATTATCGGTTCGTGGCTGCGCTCTCGGGGTGCTCGGGCCGAAACCGTTCTGGCCACCAAAATCGGTCGAAATCTCGACAATCCCGGACTGACTCAGCGCAGCATCGTCGCCGCCGTCGAAGCCAGCCTCGTGCGGCTCGGCACCGACTACCTCGACCTGCTCTACTTTCACTTCGACGACAAAACCGTCGCCCTCGAAGAGAGCCTCGTTGCCGTGGACGTCCTCATGCGCGCCGGCAAGGTGCGCTACCTCGGTGCGAGCAACTTCTCGGCGGAACGACTCATGGAAGCCCGGGTGTTGTCCGCCCTCGGCTTGCCCAAGTTCGTCGCCGCCGAAACGCCGTACAACCTCGTGCATCGCACCGAACTCGAAAAAGACGTCGCGGTCGTCGCTCGCGCCCAGCATCTTGCGCTGATGCCCGGCTTTGCCCTGGCTCACGGTTTTCTGGCCGGCGCTTTTCGCACCAAAGCGGATGTCGCCGGTACCGCCCGCGGACAACTCGCCAAGGTGTACCTCAATCGTCGCTCGCTGCGCGTACTGGCCGTGGTTGACCGTATCGCCGCAGCTCAGGGTGTGGCACCGGCGTCGATTGCCCTGGCCTGGTTGCTCGCCCGACCTGACGTAGTGGCGCCGGTCGCCGGAGCCGGGGAGGTCGATCAGGTGCAGTCCCTGGTCGCCGCGGCGGGCATCCGTCTCGGCCGCAGTGACCTGCTCGATCTCGACCGGGTGTCGGCCGACTAGGAGAAAGTCAGGCGACGGATTCGTCGAGCACACGCTGGATAGCGCGCAGTAGGGCGGTGTGGGCACCGATCGGGTCGCCAAGGTTGGCACCGGCAAAGGCGCCATCGCGGGCGAGGAAAAAATCGTCGGCGGCATCTCCGGGCCGGGCATGGCCCATCCCGCGGAACATGTCCTCGATCGACCGACCGTACCAGTCACGATGTGCAGAAACGGCCTGGCGCACGGGGTGGGCCGGGTCGGTGAACTGTGCGGCCGCGTTGATAAACGGGCAGCCGTGGAAACCTCCGCGAATGACCTGAGCCGAGATCTCATTGACGACGCCACGCAGCCGCTGTTCCGGGGTGTCACAATTCGTGTCGAGGCTAGCCAGAAAATCGCGCGCCAGACGGTCCCGGCCCTCGAGGTACACGACGATGAGGGCGTCCTTCGAGCGGTAGTACTTGTAGAAGGTCGCTTTGGTGACCTTCGACTCACCGATGATGCGGTCCACACCTACGGTGTGTACGCCCTCGGTGTAGAACAAGCGGTCGGCAGTGGCGAGGATACGCAGCTTGGCGTGAGTCGGGGGCCGAACGGTGTCAGCTGTGAGCGTGGTCATGCGTCACTCCTTGATTGAGGGCAAGCGAGCGAGCCCGCATGAGCGCAAATCCGGTGTTTTCCCGGTTGGCTCCCAGACTGTAACACACCATAGACAGACCAGTCTGTCGTAATCGACCGTCCGGACCGTTGCGGTCAAACTGGGGGTAGCCTCGCGAGTTCGCGCACGGGCGCCAGCAGCGCCGATCGCGTCTTGTAAGGTGGGGATGATATGAACGGTGCAGTCGATTTTCCTCTAGACCAGGCCGAACTCTCGTTTCGGGCCGCCGGTGATGCCCTGGTGCGTCGGACCGTTCTGCCAAGTGGCGTGCGCATCCTGAGTGAGCAGGTGCCGGGTGCCCGAAGTGTCACCGTCGGTTACTGGATCGCCGTCGGTTCCCGTGACGAACAACCGGGTCACTTCGGCTCCACTCACTTTCTCGAGCACCTGTTGTTCAAAGGCACGCCAACGCGGTCCGCTCTCGACATTGCCATCTCTTTTGATGCGGTTGGCGGCGAACACAACGCCATGACCGCAAAGGAATACACCTGCTACTACGCCAAGGTGCAAGACCGCGACCTCGGTATGGCCATTGATGTTCTCACCGACATGCTGACCTCCTCACAACTGGATGCCGGCGAATTTGAAACCGAGCGCGGCGTTATTCTCGAGGAACTCGCCATGGCTGACGACGACCCAGCCGACGTCGCCAATGAGCGATTCTTCGAAGCGGTGCTGGGGAAGCATCCGCTCGGCCGTCCTATCGGCGGCAGTGCCGACGACATTCGTGGTGTCACCCGCACGGCGGTGTGGGAGCACTACCAGGCCAACTATCGCCCGCAAGACCTCGTCGTCACGGTCGCCGGCGCCGTCGACCACGACCAGCTGGTCGCCGCCGTCACCCGCGCCCTCGAACGATCCGGCTGGGACCTCAGTATTGCCCAGGCCCCGGTCAGCCGTCGAGACGGCGTGCCCGCCGAGATTCACCAGGGCCAGGCTCTGACCATCATCAAACGTCCGCTGGAACAGGCGAACCTGCTGCTCGGAATGTCCGGCCTGCTGGCGACCGACGACCGACGCGTCACGATGAGCGTGCTCACTTCGATATTCGGCGGGGGAATGTCGAGCCGGCTTTTTCAAGAAGTGCGGGAGAAGCGCGGCCTGGCCTATTCGGTCTACTCATTCGCGCCCGGTTACTCGGATGCTGGCCTGTTCGGTATGTATGCCGGATGCACGCCGGCCAAGGCCGGCCAGGTCGCCGAACTCATGCTCAGCGAGCTACATCGCCTCGCCGATGGCGGTGTCACCAACGACGAGATGAGGCGGGCGTCTGGCCAGTTGAGTGGAGCGTCGGCCCTCGCATTGGAAGACTCAGACACCCGAATGTCTCGGCTGGGTCGCTCTGAGATAACCCTCGGCGAGTTCGCAGATCTCGACGAAGTGCTGCGCCGCCTTGCGCTGGTCACGGCGGCCGACGTGCAGGGGCTCGCTGCCGAACTCGTCAGTGGCGCCGTATCAATCTCCGCCGTCGGTGCCCTCGATGACGACGCGTTCGCGGCCATCATTCCCAGCTGACCGGCCGCGACTTAGTCTCTGGTACCTTCCGGCCCGGCCGGGTTTCCGCACTCTGAAATGGACAATGATGCCCCAGTACATTTACCTGGTACGCCACGGCGAGCAACAGGATGCCGAACATGGCCTGCACGACGGTCCGTTATCGCCCCGCGGCAAACGCCAGGCGCTGCTCATCGCCGATCGTCTGAGTGGGGTTCCGTTCACAGGCGCCTGGCACTCGCCGCTGCAACGGGCCGCCGAAACCGCCACCATCATGGCGGAACGGCTTCCAGCCCTGCAGAGCGAGCCGTCGGCACTGCTGTTCGACTGCATTCCCTCTGGCCGGGCGGCCGAGACACCATCGGCCTACGACCCGTTTTTCGGCGCGGTAACCGAAGACGAGATCGCGGCGGGACGCGCACAGATGGAAGACGCCGTCGCCGAATTTCTGCAACCGCGCCGCAGCCAGCGGCACGACCTGCTGATTACCCATAATTTCGTGATCGCATGGTTTGTTCGGGAGGTGCTCGGGGCTCCCGACTGGCGCTGGGTTGGAATCAACCAAGCCAATTGTGGGCTCACCGTGCTGCAGCAAAAACCGGGCCGACCCTGGACGCTCGTCACGCACAATGATCTGGGCCATTTGCCGGTCGAGCTGCGTACCGGGCTGCCGGAACCGCTGATGTTCTAGGGGCGAACCAGTGGCTGAAGCTGATTTGCGCTGAAATCAGCTTGCGCTGACGTTAGTTCGCGCGGACGTTAGCTTGCGCTGAGCCGTTTGCGATACCAGTGTGTTGCATTGGGGTTGTCGTTGTATGCAGGGATGCTCTCATACCCGGTGCTGTGATAGAGCGCCCCCGCGGTGGACAGGCTCACATTCGTGTCGAGCACCATTTCGGCGGCGCCCAGGTCGCTCGCCCGGCTCTCGAGTGCAGCCAGCAGCATCCGCCCCCAGCCGCGCCCGCGGGCACGTGGCTGCATCCACAAATGTTTAACCTCGAAGCAGACCGGTTCATTCGTGGTGGTTTGCAGCCGGCGGATGCCTCCGCACCCGACATACGCGCCGCCAGCGTCGTTCGCTGCCTGGCCATCGAGCACCACGAGGAACAGGCCCTGAGGTGGCACGAACTGCTCCGCGACCGGATAGGTCGGGTGGTAGCTGCCGTGGGATTGTCGAAACGACAGTTCGGGGCTGCGAAAGTATTCGTTGAGCAGGGCGAGGGCTGCGGCGTCCGCGACCGACACAGCGAGAAACTGGGGCATCTGCTCAGGCTATTGCGCGGGCCGGTCGTGACGTGATCAATTGGTAGATTGGTGTCATGACAACAACGGTGGCCATCATTGGAGCGACAGGCAAGATGGGCCGCTTGGTTTCCGACCTGATCGCCCGAACCGAGGGCTTCGAGGTCGTCGCCCGCCTCGATTCCCACAGCGAGCTGAGCGAGATGCTCCGCGCTCAGATCGCCGTTGACCTGACCCGGCCCGACGTAAGCCGTAACGTCGTCGATTTTGCGACCGAGCACGGTCTGCAGGTTCTCGTAGGCACTTCGGGCTGGACCCAGGAAGGTATCGATTCTCTCGCCCGGCGTCTCGCCGGCCGGGAAGATACCGGCGTCATCATTATTCCGAACTTCTCGATCGGATCGGTGCTCGCAACGGCCTTCGCGGCCCTGGCCGCCCGGTTCTACGACTCCATCGAAATTGTCGAGGCTCACCAGCCGTCGAAGGTTGATTCGCCGTCGGGCACGGCGGTGCGAACCGCCGAACTGATCGGCCGGGCGCGCGCTGAACTCGGCCCGGTTTCGGCGCCGCACACCGATCAGCGTGCCCGCGGCCAGCAGGTCGCGAGCGTGCCCGTACACAGCCTGCGCCTGTCCGGACTCCTGGCCCGGCAAGACGTCCTTCTCGGCGGCACCGGCGAAACCCTCACGATCAGCCACAACACCCTGTCACCGAGCGCTTATGAAAGTGGCATCCTGCTCGCCCTCGACGCCGCGCGAACCGCTCGAGGTGTATCGGTCGGCCTCGACCAGATCGTCGACCTGGGATTCACTACGGCCGCCAGCGAAGGAGCCTCGAAGTGAAGGGCAAGATCGCTGTCGTCGTCATGGCGGTTCTGCTCGTCTTCTACCTGGTGTCGGTCGGCGTACGCGCGGTGCTGTTCATCCAGAGCGGGGAGCCGGTGGGCATCGCCATCGGCCTTGCCCTTCTCATCCTGCCGCTGATTGGTTTCTGGGCTTTGGCGCGCGAAGTGGTGTTCGGTGTGCGCTCGGAGCGCCTGATGCGCGAGCTCGAAAGGTTGGGCGGCCTTCCTGCCGCCGATTTGGCGGTTCGACCGAGCGGACGTCCCTACCGGGATGCTGCCGACGAGCAGTTTCCGGCCGCGCAGGCGGGGGTCGAAGCCGAGCCGGAGAACTGGCACGCTTGGCTGCGCCTCGGCCTCGCCTACGACGCCGCCGGCGATCGCAAGCGCGCTCGCGGGGCGATCCGCACCGCGATCAGCCTCGAACGCACCCCGAAGTAGCCGCAGGCTACGGCTGCCGGAGCATCCAGGCGACCGCTGTCGCTGGTGTTCGCTGAGCAAACTCGAACCCGTCGTCCAAAAGTTTCTGGGCGCTGACCTGCTGGTCTGCGAGCAGTAGTTGGCGGGCGGCGTCCTGCAACAGCAGCGTCAAGACCTGCTGGGGCACCGGTAGGAAAAACGGTCGGTGCAGCGCAGTGGCGAGCGCTTTGATGATGTCGTTCGCTGTAGCTGCGGATGGCCCGACGAGATTTACCGGGCCGGAGAGCGTCGAGGTGAGCAGATGCAGGATGGCCGCAGCCTCGTCGTGCAAACTCACCCAGGCCCAGTGCTGATTCCCGCCGCCGAGTGGTCCGGCGAGACCCAGTTTGGCCAGGGGCAGGAGCGGTTTCAGCGCGCCGCCCTTGGCGAGTACGAGGCCGGTGCGTAACGTGACAACCCGGGTCGGTTCCGGAGCGAGCTGGGCCGCTGCCTCCCATTGAGTGACGACATCGGCCAGAAAATCGGTTCCGACCGTGGATGTCTCGCTCAGGATTTCCCCGGGCCGATTGCCGTACACGCCCACTGCGGAACCGTTGAGCAGAACCGTAGGGGGAGTGGTGGCGTGTCCGAGCGCGTCGGTGATCGTGCGGGTGGCGGACAAACGCGAATTCAGGATTTCCTTGCGATAACCAGGCGTCCACGGCAGCCGCGCCAGTGACGCGCCCGAGAGGTTGACGACAGCGTCGATGTCGTCCAGAACGTGAGCGTCCAGGGCATGGGCGGACGGGTCCCACCGAATCTCGTTCTTGCCGAGGGCTTCACGCCGGACCAGGCGCACGGGAGTGTGCCCGGCCCCGACCAACTGCCGGCTGAGTTCCCGGCCGATGAGGCCGGACGCGCCGGCGATCAGAACGCGCACGCCGGTCCCCTAAGCGAGCTCTGCTTCGATGGTGATCGGGATGCCCGCGAGCGCTTTAGAAACCGGGCAGTTCTCCTTGGCATCCTGGGCGAACGCCTCGAACTCGGCTTCGGTCAGACCGGGAATCTTGGCACTGACCAGCAGGTGGCTTCCGATAACGCCGGTGCCGGCCGCAAAAGTCACGGCGGCGGTGGCCTGGATGCTCTCCGGAGTGTGGCCGGCCGAACCGAGAGCGTTGGCGAGGGCCATCGAGAAGCAGGCGGCGTGGGCGGCGCCAAGCAGTTCCTCCGGGTTGGTCGTGTTCGACACACCCTCAGCGCGGGCCTTCCAATTCACCGAGAACACGGCGGCGTGCGAGGAGTCGAGGGTGACGGTGCCGGTCCCGGTGGGAAGATCGCCGGTCCAGACTGAGGTTGCTTCACTCGTGAGCGTCGTGGGCATGTTGTTACCTCCAGGTGATTGAATACCACCCTAACCGTCCGACCTGCACCGCGAACGCCTGCCGTCTGGGAATTACCTGAGAGCCAGCCGACACGTTAGGGCAGCCTGAGATCCGATCTACCGGGTGTGTCCCGGTCGGGTTGGAGACAGCGGCTCAGACGTTCTCGACGGCTTTGCTACCCCGGTTGAGCACGCCGGATCGCAGGAGCAGCAGGTAGATCTGGCAGCCGAGGCAATAGTCGAAAACCGCGTTCAGAAAGGCAGCGACAAACGCGGCGGCCGCAGCGATTCCGACAGCGCCCGGTACACCGGCCAGGCCCAGAATGAGCCCGACCAAGGTCACCGCCAGGCCCACACCCTGCGCGAAGGTGGGCGGGGCCGCGTCTTCGAGTTCAGTCGGAGGGGCAAGGCGCGGCCGCACGAATTTCTTGAACAGGGCGCCGTATGGATGCCGGCCGGCGCCGGCCAATGCACCCCAAGCGAATAACGCGGTGATCGCTGCCAGCAGGGCCAGCGCTGCAGCGGATGCCCCGGTGAGTGACATGAACACGACCAGGAGCAACAGCACGGCCGTCAGACCTGCGCCGAATCGGGGTCCGCGCGGATCGAGCCGGGCGCGAGGTGTCTTAGACATGAGAGCTCCCGAGTGTGCTGCTGGATGTGGTGTTCTGCGTGATGGAATCAAGGGTCGTACCGACGTCTGCCCGAGTGGGAGGGCCCCCCACGCGCGCCTGCACCCGACCGGCTCCGTCCAGAATCAGGGTCGTTGGGGTTTGCAGCACGGCGTACCGTTTGGCCAGATCGGGGCGGTGGGTGAGATCCACTTCTACGTGTACCACCCCAGGGCGCTGCTCGGCCACAGCGCGCAGCAGGCGGCGGGTGCCCGGGCAGCGAGCGCACAACTCGGTCGAAAACTGCAGCAGGGTGGCGGCGGGGCCGAAGGCGACCGTGGCGGCGACATCCGCTGGAGTGACGACGTCGCCAAAAACACGGGCCACTCGTCCCTGACGGGCTCGTAAAATGAGGCCGAGAACGGTCGTGGCAGCCAACAGCGCGAACAGGAGTCCGATCGCTTCGAGTGGATTCATGATATTTACGCTACGTGCGCCCAGCCCTGTTCGGGGGACTGTGACGACACATTACGACTGCGCACGGGCGCATCGTCCGACAGACCGGCTAGCCTGAGGCGGTGTCTGAAATTGAGTTTCGATCTGAAATGACCGTGGAGTTGGTGCGTGCAAACGCTCACGATTCCGATGTGCTGTTTGCCGCGCGGGTATCGACCCTGGGGGAGCAGACCCTCGAGCACAGCCAGCTCGACGGTTCAGCGAGCGAGGCCGACGAGAAGCGTGACCGCGGGCTGATCAACTACCTCATGCGTGACCGGCACGGTTCGCCGTTCGAACACAACTCAATGACGTTCTACGTACGCGCCCCCATTTTCGTCTTCCGCGAATTCATGCGGCACCGCATCGCCAGTTACAACGAAGAGTCCGGCCGCTACCGGGAGCTGGGCCCGGTGTTCTACGTGCCGTCCACCGAACGTAACCTTGTGCAAGTCGGCAAGCCCGGTGCCTACGACTTTCTGCCCGGCACCGCAGAGCAGATCGCGCTCGTGCAACAGCAGACCCGCGCCGCCGCGATCCACGCCTACGAGGCCTACCAGCGGATGCTCGAAGCCGGTGTCGCGCGCGAAGTCGCCCGCATCGTGCTGCCGTTGAACATCTACTCCTCGATGTATGTCACGCTCAACGCGCGCTCACTGATGAACTTCCTCAGCCTGCGCACCAAGCGGGAGGGCTCGTCATTTCCGTCGTTCCCCCAGCGCGAGATCGAAATGTGTGCCGAGCAGATGGAAACCCATTTCGAAAAGCTCATGCCCTTCACTTACGCCGCCTTTAATGTGAACGGCCGGGTGGCCCCGTAGTCTGCAGTGTGAAGGGAGACGATAGCCTGTACACCGTGTCTACCTCTACGAATCCCTTTGGCCAGGTGCTGGTCGCCCTGGTCACCCCGTTTACCTTTGATGGCGAAGTGGACTGGGCTGGGGTGGAGAAGCACATCGACGACGTCATCAACGCCGGCGCCGACGGCATCGTCGTCACTGGTACGACCGGTGAAACGAGCACCCTGACCGACCCGGAGAAGATCCGTCTGGTCGAGGTGGGCAAGTCGGTCGCCAACGGCCGCGCCAAGATCATCACGGGCGGTGGCTCCAACGAGACCGCGCACGCCATGCAGCTGGCCCGCCAGAGCGAGAAGGCCGGCGCTGACGGCAACATGATCGTCACGCCCTACTACAACAAGCCCACGCAAGCGGGCATCCTGACCCATTTCCGCATGATCGCCGATGCCACTGACCTTCCCGTCATCCTCTACGACATCCCCGGGCGCACCGGAGTCGCGATCGCCTACGAGACCATCCTTCGGGCAGCCAAGCACCCCAACATCCTCGCCATCAAGGACGCTAAAGGCGACTTCGCCCAGGTCAGCCGGGTGCTCAACCAGACCGACCTCCTGTACTTCTCCGGAGATGACCCCAACGTGCTCGCGCACCTGTCGATCGGCGCCACCGGCCTCATCGGCGTCACCGGAAACATCACTGCCACCCCCTACCGGCACATGGTCGACGCCGTCAACCGGGGCGACTTGAAGGTGGCCACAGCAGCGCACCAGCAGCTGGAACCGCTCGTGCGGGCCGTCATGACGCACGTTCCCGGAACCGTCGCGGTGAAGTACATCCTGCACGGCCTCGGCCGCATCGGCAGCCCGCGGGTGCGACTGCCGCTGGTTGGTCCCGAAGACTCCGAAGCCGCCCAGATCGAGGACGAACTGTCGCTGGTCCGGGACATTCCTGGCGTCGACTTTTCCAACTTCCGCCCGGACCGCAACGCGGCCGCCGGCGGATCGTTGCCCAAGGTCGCCGGCACCACTCGCTGAGCCGCCGCTCGCGTGCTCGCGGCACTCGTTGGCGTTCGGGGCATCCGTTTGTAAGGGGGCTACGAACCACAACAGGTGCCGCGACCAGTTCTGCGGGACGTCCCCTCGGCTGGCCGAGCCTGTCGCAGTTGGCCGGCGCGCATCCGCTCGCGAAACGCTAGGCTCAGCCCATCGAGCCTGACCACGTCCGGTCGGCTGTGTGGGGAGTGTCGTGAACATTGCACGCAAATGGGTCTTTCCAATCCTTCGACTCATCGTCATCGCGGCCATCGCTGTGGCCCTCGTGAAGCTCGCGTTCTACCCCGACACTCAGGTTGAGCGCAACCCCGCCGAACCGACCGGGGTCATCGTCGAACCCCAGGTTCCGGTGGGACTGGGCACCATCAGCAACGACGTGACCCTGCCCGGCACGGTCAGCGCCGATCCGGCAGTCGCCGTCAAAGCCACCGCCATCGGCACGGTCGATGAGATTTTCATAGCGGCCGGCCAAAACGTGAACAAAGACGACAAGATCTACGACATTCGAGTTGAGACGATCAAGGATCCGGTCGAAACAACGGATGCCGACGGCAACGCCATCATGACCCAGCCGAAACCGGTGGTCACCTTCACCAAGGTGCTCGCCCCGATTACGGGAATCCTCAGTTCGCTCACCGTGATCCACGGCCAGAGCGTGGCCGTGGGGGATGCCACCGGGCAGGTCGCACCGCCGAGCTTCTCGGTGAGCGGAGCGCTCAGCCCCGAGCAGCAGTATCGCCTGTTGACCAAGCCGACCGAGGCATCCGTTGCGATCACGAATGGGCCCGCGCCGTTCACCTGCACCAGCCTGGCCATCACGACCCCGCTGGCCGGCGAAGCGACCGGCGGCGACGGTGCATCCGGCGGCCAGCCGGCCACGAGCGGCACCACCGTCACCTGCGCGATTCCGGCCGAAGTGACCGTCTTCTCCGGTCTGGCCGCCCAGATCACGATCGCTGCCGGCCTGGCCGAAAACGTTCTCGTCGTTCCGACCACCGCCGTCACGGGCTCCGCCCAGACGGGCGTCGTCTGGTTCGTGATGCCAGACGGTGGCACCCAAGAGCGGTCGGTGACGCTCGGCATGACCGACGGCACCAACGTGCAGATCATCGACGGACTCGCCGAGGGCGACCTGATCAACCAGTTCGTTCCGGGTGCCACCGCGGTCAGCCCCGGCGGCGGGGGCTGCAATCTGCAACCCGACGGCAGCACGGCCTGCTTCGGTCCGAGCATCTCCAGCAGCGGGATCTCCAAATGACCTTGCTGCACCTTGAGGGTGTCACCCGCACCGTGCAGCTCATCGATGCGCCGCCGCTGACCATCCTCTCCGGTGTCGACCTCGACGTTGACGTCGGCGACCGGGTGTCGATCGTCGGACGATCCGGCTCGGGCAAAACAACCCTGCTGAACCTGCTCGGACTACTCGACAACCCCACGAGCGGCACCATGCTGTTCGAAGACCGCCCGGTGCAGTCGCTGTCCTCCGGCGGCCGGGATCGGCTGCGGGGCCGCGAGGTCGGCTTTATTTTTCAGCAGTTCAACCTGCTACAGGGTCGCACCGCCCTCGAAAACGTGATGACTCCGCTGCTCTACGCGGATGGTCGTCAGTTCTGGCAGCGCGCTCGAATCGCCACCGAGATGCTCGAACGTGTCGGCCTCAGCGACCGGCTCGGTGCGCTACCCGACCGACTGAGCGGTGGTGAACAGCAGCGCGTGGCGATCGCCCGCGCGCTGGTGCGTGGTCCCCGGCTGATTCTCGCCGACGAACCCACCGGCGCCCTCGACCTCGAAACCGGTGAAACCGTGATGGACCTGATCGACCAGGTCGCCACCGAATCCGGTGCAGCCCTGGTGACGATCACACACGATCCGGCGATCGCCGCCCGCGCCACCAGGCACCTCCGACTTGACCACGGTGTGCTGCAGGTTCGCGGCACGGTGCCGGCATGAAGCGCGTCGCCAGCAACCTGGTCGGTGCTGTGATTGAAGCCTGGCAGGAAGTGCGCATCCACAAAACCCGCGTCATGCTGTCGCTGATCGGCGTGGCCGTCGCCGTCTGCGCCATCACGACCGTGGTCGGTCTCGGCGCGGTCGCCCAGCAGGCGACCGTCGAAGCGAGCGAACGATCGGGTGGGCGCGCTGCCAGCCTCTCCCTGTTCGTGTCGATGAACGATGGTTCCACCCCGACTGAAATGCCCGAAATCTGGCGTACGGCGCTCGAACGCTACCAGATCGACTACGCCAGCCGGGTGGTCAACAACAGCCAGACGGTGCAGTTCGTCGACGGAGCCGTGCCGGTGCAGACCATCGGGGTCGACCCTCCCTACGGCACCATGCACCGCATCACCCTCGAGAAGGGTGTCTGGTTTACCGACGAGGACCAGGCCCGGCTCGCGCCAGCCGTGCTGGTCAACTCCATCTTCTGGGACCGCCTCAGCCGACCCGACCTGCGCACCCACCCGACCGTGACTCTGGTGGGCGAACGCACGACGACGGCCGTCGTAACCGGGGTCTACCCCGCCCTGTCGTGGGAGACCGAACCGGCCATGTACATGTTGGCCGACGCGCTTACCGCCATCACGCCGGTTGTCACCGACCCGAACCTGCAATTCGGACCGCCGTCCTACGAGCTATGGGTGCCGGTCGACGTGTCCGAACAGCTGGTCACCGCGCTGCAGCGTGACGTGCAGGGTGCTCTGGGGAGTGGGGCATCCGTTCAGGTGAACCGGCAGGACTACGCAGCGTATATGGAGGGTGACCCGTATCTCTCGCTCAAGCTCAGCGTCGGCGCCATCGCCGGATTAGTGTTGTTGCTCGGAGCGCTCGGTCTGGTCAACATCGCCCTGGTCACCCTCAAGCAGCGCATTCGCGAGATCGGCATTCGGCGCAGTTTCGGGGCGACCGCCGGTCGGGTCTTCTTCGCTGTCATGATGGAGAGCGTCGTCGCGACCGTCGTTGCCGGAATTGTCGGAGTGATCGCCGCCGTGCTCATCGTCACGAGCCCGCTCGTCGAAGACTTCATCAGCCAGGGCCAGGTCACCGATTTTCCACCGTTCCCGGTCGAAGCGGCCATCCTCGGACTGGTCTGTGCGACGGTGGTCGGCGCCCTGGCCGGGCTGGTCCCCGCGCTGGTGGCGGTACGGGTGAAGGTGATCGACGCCATCCGCTATTGACAGCGAACGGATGCCGCTGCCGGGCTTTCACCTACCGGTCACGCAGACCGTGGGCGTGGGGTCGGCCGAATGTCGGCGGTGCTTGGTAGCGTTATTTCATGGCTACGAGCACTAAGTCGACCGGGCGTGCCCGCACCCCGGCAGCGAAGGGCGCTCCGGCGCGCAAACCGGCATCCCGCGGAGCCGGCGGTACCGCCGCTCAGAAGACCGTCAAGTTCACCGCCACCGACGTGAAACCGAGCGTGGGTGCACGCGCCTGGATGGGCCTGGCTCATCTCACGGGTGGAGCCGCCCGTGCCCTCGGCCCCGAAAAGCTCTCGAAAGACGAGCGCCGCGACGGACTGCCGTTCTTTCTCGTTCTGCTCGCCATCTCCGGCGCCATCGTCGAATGGTTCCTCATCAATGATGTCGTCGCCCAGCAGCTCGACGCGTATACCTTTGGTGGCCTTTTCGGCCGGGTAGCCTTCGCCCTGCCGGTCATTCTGCTGCTGTTTTCGGTCTGGCTGTTTCGCAAACCGAGTTCCGTGCACGATAACGGCCGCATCGGCATCGGGCTCAGTCTGCTGCTCGTGACTATCTCCGGGCTGTGTCACATTTTCGGCGTGCAACCACAGCCGCAAGACGGTATGCCCGCTCTCGCACTGGCCGGCGGTGTTATCGGATGGATGATCGCAGCCCCGCTGATCATGCTGACCACATCGATCGGTGCCACGATCGTCGTTATTCTGCTGTTGTTGCTGAGCTTGTTCATCATCACCAAAACCCCGCCGAACCGGGTCGTTCAGCGCACCCGCGAGCTGTACGACTGGCTGTTCGGTGCTGAGCTCACCGACGACGAAGATCGAGCGGCCGAGAAGACGGCCAAGGGGGGCAAGCCGGGCAAGACCGCGCAGGTTGAGCTCGACGGCGTCGACGACGACGAGTCCGAGGGTGCACTGCCGTGGTGGCGCCGCAACAACAGCAAACGCGAGGAAGACCCCGACTTCGGCAGCCCATTATCGACCGAATCCAAACCTGGCCCGGTTGAGGCCGACCCGCTCAGCGTGCTGCTCGGCGGCAACCAGGCGCGCGGTGGTTTTGACAGCGCTATCGAACCCGAGGTCACCGACCACACCGCACCGCCCGAACGCGACCATTACGGCACGGAGGTGCTCGAAGACCTGCGCAAGGCCGAGCTCGCCGTCAAGCGGTTCACCGGCGAGGTTGACCTTGGCACCGGGCCGCCCACCGGCTTGCGCTCCGACGATCCGGCCGGGCACACTGAGGTTCTTCCCGGCTTCGACGACGTCTTCCCGGAATTGAGCCAGGCAGTGGATGCCGAGGGCGCTGCCCTCCCGCCGCTCGCTTCCGTCGACCCCCACCCGGCCATTCCCTATCTCGTACCCGCGGCATCCACTCTCACCGCCGGCCCGCCGGCCAAGGCACGCTCGGCCGCCAACGATGACGTCGTCAAGTCGATCACCGAGGTGCTGCGCCAGTTCTCGGTCGATGCCAAGGTCACCGGATTCTCCCGTGGTCCGACGGTCACCCAGTACGAGATCGAACTCGGCCCCGGCGTCAAGGTCGAGCGGGTCACCGCGCTGAGCAAGAACCTCTCCTACGCGGTCGCCTCGAACGAGGTGCGTATTCTTTCACCCATTCCCGGTAAGAGTGCCATCGGCATCGAGATTCCCAATACCGACCGTGAGATCGTGACCCTCGGCGACGTACTGCGGTCGAACACCGCTACCAATGCCACTCACCCGATGACCATCGGTGTCGGTAAGGACGTCGGCGGCGGTTTCGTTATCGCCAACCTCGCGAAGATGCCCCACCTGCTCGTGGCCGGTTCGACCGGCTCCGGCAAGTCGAGCTTCGTCAACTCCATGATTACGAGCTTGCTCATGCGTGCCAAGCCGAGCGACGTGCGCATGGTGCTCATCGACCCCAAACGGGTCGAGCTCGCCGCCTACGCCGGCGTGCCGCACCTCATCACCCCCATCATCACGAACCCGAAGAAAGCGGCAGAGGCGCTGCAATGGGTCGTGAAAGAGATGGACATGCGTTACGACGACCTCGCGAGCTTCGGCTTTCGCCACATCGACGACTTCAACAAGGCCGTCGTCAACGGCGAGCTCGTGCTGCCGGTTGGCAGTGAACGAAAGCTCAAGCCCTACCCGTACCTGCTGGTCGTCGTCGATGAGTTGGCCGACCTCATGATGGTCGCCCCGCGCGACGTTGAAGACTCCATCGTGCGTATCACCCAACTGGCCCGCGCGTCCGGAATCCACCTCGTACTTGCCACTCAGCGACCCAGCGTCGACGTGGTCACCGGGCTGATCAAGGCCAACGTGCCGTCACGGCTGGCCTTCGCCGTCACGAGCGTCACCGACTCGCGGGTCATCCTCGACCAGCCCGGCGCCGACAAACTCATCGGCCAGGGCGATGCGCTGTTCCTGCCGATGGGTGCCTCCAAAGCCGTGCGTGTGCAGGGCGCCTGGGTCACCGAAGACGAGATCGAGAAGGTCGTCAGGCATGTCACCATGCAGGCCCGCCCGGACTACCGGCCCGATGTCTCCATGGTCGCCCCGCGCAAAGAAATCGACTCTGATATCGGTGACGACCTCGAGGTGCTCCTCGCCGCGGCTGAACTCGTCGTCTCGACCCAGTTCGGGTCGACCTCGATGCTGCAGCGCAAATTGCGAGTCGGTTTCGCCAAGGCCGGCCGTCTGATGGACCTGCTCGAATCCCGCGAAATTGTCGGCCCATCCGAAGGCTCCAAAGCGCGTGACGTGCTGGTGAATGCTGAACAGTTGCCGAGCGTTCTGGCTCGCCTGCGCGGCTCCGACGACGAGCAGCACGCTCTGAAGGCACAGTCCGGGCAATTTCGTGCCGACTCAGCGCCCGACCCACGCTATGCCGACGACCCGGTAGAGAAAATGTCACAGGGGTATCCTGAAGTAGATGGCGCCGAAGATGACGAGGATGCCTGGAAACTAACTGGCAGGGACTGAACCATGGCATTACCGCACGAATCCGTCTCCCGCCCCAGCAACTGGAACGTGCCCAACCTGATCACGGTCGTGCGCATTCTGCTCGCTCCGGTCTTCGTCTGGATGCTGCTGGCCGACAATGGTGCCCATGACGCTCTGCGCTGGGCCGCCGCCGTACTGTTCATCATCGCGATAGCCACCGACGGCATCGACGGCATGATCGCCCGGCGACACAATCTGGTGACTGACCTCGGTAAGATTCTGGACCCGATCGCCGACAAGATCCTCACTGGTGGTGCGTTGGTGTGCCTGTCGATCCTCGGTGAATTGCCTTGGTGGGTGACCATCGTCATCTTCGTGCGCGAAATCGGCATTACAGTATTTCGGTTCGTCATGCTGCGCGACCGGGTCATTCCGGCCAGCCGCGGCGGCAAGCTCAAGACCATTGCCCAGTCCGTGGCTATCTCGTTAGCGCTGTTGCCGTTCTGGCTGGTCTTCGGCGAATGGGTGCACTGGGTCAACACGGCCACCATGACCATCGCTCTGGTACTCACCGTGGTCTCCGGCGTTGACTACCTGATCTCCGCCTGGCGCCTGCGAAAGCATAACCTTGCCTGAGGCGGTGCACACGACGGCAGCGGATGCGACGGCCGAGTTGGTCGCGGAACTCACTGCCCGTCATTTCACGATCGCCGTCGCTGAATCACTCACCGGAGGGTTGCTCGTGGCCGAACTCGTTCGTATCCCCGGCGCGTCCAACGTGGTTCGTGGAGGAGTGGTCGCTTACGACAGCGCCGTGAAGCGCGACCTGCTCCAGGTCGATAGCAGTGTGCTCAACGTGCACGGCCCGGTGCACGCCGACGTCGCAAAGCAGATGGCGAGTGGCGTGCGTACCCTGCTCGCGGTGAACGGTGTGCGCGCCGATATCGGCGTGTCGACGACGGGTGTCGCCGGGCCTGGCTCCGACGGCGGACACCCAGCCGGAACGGTGTTCATCGGCCTGTCAAAAGGCACCGGTTCCTGGGCCGTGCCGCTGCATCTGAACGGCGATCGGGCCGAGATTCGCGCTGAAACCGTGCGTCGGGCGATTGATGCTGTGCGTGCGCTGATAGCGGAGGGCGACCCGGAATAGTTACTGTTACGGGCTGGTTACATCGAAGACATTCACAAGCAAAGCCCAGTGATTCTCGGTAGTGTCAAAATGTCGGATCGATACAGTATTCTAAACATCCAGCACCGCAATCCGATGGTTATGGGCCTTAAACGATTAGGCATAAGAAGGAGGTTCCGATGATTCTTGTTCGTCAGGAAATCGGCGATGTGCTCAGGGACTTCCGCCTGCAAAAGGGGCGTACCCTGCGTCAGGTCGCAAGCAAAGCCAGCGTCGCGCTCGGCTATCTCAGTGAGGTAGAACGCGGACAGAAAGAGGCCTCTTCGGAGATTCTTGCTTCTGTCGCAGACGCCCTGGAAACCCCGATCTCGGTCATCATGCGTGAAGTTGGTGACCGTCTCGCCGTTATCGAGGGTATCGACCAGTTCCCCGATACGGTACCGGACGAGTTCGTCAAAACGTTCGATTCCGATTTCATGGTGCGGTAGCCACTACCGGCACTGCCTCAGGATTTATAACAAAAATCACGAAAACCACCGCCGACGTTGTCTGTCGGCGGTGGTTTTCATTTCGGGAGCGACTGTCAGGTAGTGGCAGATCAAAGGAGTGTTGTGCGACTGAGCGAATTTCGCACCGCGATGAAAGAAGAGTTTGGCGACGCCTATGGGCGTGTCCTTACCCGCGACCTCGTGCTCAACCCGCTTGGCGGTCGAACCGCCGATCAAGCCCTCACGGCTGGTGTTCCCGCCCGCGATGTCTGGCTGGCCCTGTGCGCCGAGGTCGACGTGCCCCGCAGTCGCTGGTACGGCGCCGGCGTTCCGGCTCCCCGCCTGTAGCGCGGTCGAGCCTTTCTCCCGTTAGGGCGATACTTCGACACGCCGCAAAAGATTCTCGGTAATGCTCGAATATCTGTTCGGTCTTGATAGACTCCTCCACAGCAGACTTCTCGACAGATTGTGCACCGTTCGATCGTGCCCCCGGCCAGTGTCGGAGGTGCGGCGTACAGTCGAATTTGTCAGAGAACGTCAGCAATTGCCTTGTCGAAACACGCATCGGAGCTCTCGCGGTGGGTGCGCCGACAGCCTATAGGCGCCACTATGCACACCCGCAGCGCCGTTCACAGTCGGCGACAGTGCAGACCCCAAGGAGATAACGACCATGGCATCACAAGCTAACCGCGAAAAAGCTCTCGAAACCGCACTCGCGCAAATCGACCGTCAGTTCGGCAAGGGCTCGGTCATGCGTCTCGGCAGCGACGATCGCGCCCCCGTTGAGACCATTTCCACTGGGTCGATCGCCCTGGACGTCGCACTCGGCGTTGGGGGACTGCCGCGCGGGCGCATCGTAGAAATCTACGGCCCGGAGTCTTCGGGCAAGACCACCCTTACACTGCACGCCATCGCGAACGCGCAGAAGAACGGTGGCATCGCCGCCTTCATCGACGCCGAGCACGCCCTCGACCCGGAATATGCCAAGAAGCTCGGCGTCGACATCGACGCCCTTCTCGTGTCCCAGCCCGACACCGGTGAGCAGGCCCTGGAAATTGCCGACATGCTCGTGCGAAGCGGTTCGATCGACCTGATCGTCGTCGACTCCGTTGCTGCCCTCGTGCCGCGCGCCGAGATTGAGGGCGAGATGGGTGACTCCCACGTGGGCCTGCAGGCCCGTCTTATGTCGCAGGCTCTCCGCAAGCTCACCGGTGGCCTCAGCCAGACCAACACGACCATGATCTTCATCAACCAGTTGCGCGAGAAGATCGGTGTGTTCTTCGGCAGCCCCGAGACCACCTCGGGCGGTAAGGCACTCAAGTTCTATGCCTCGGTGCGCCTCGACATTCGCCGCATTGAAACCTTGAAAGATGGCACCGACGCCATCGGTAACCGCACCAGGGTGAAGGTCGTCAAAAACAAGATGGCACCGCCCTTCAAACAGGCCGAGTTCGACATCATCTACGGCATCGGCATTTCCCGCGAGGGCAGTCTGATCGATTTTGGTGTTGACCAGGGCATCGTCAAAAAATCCGGTGCCTGGTACACCTACGACGGCGACCAACTCGGCCAGGGCAAAGAGAACTCGCGCAACTTTCTCCTCAAGAACCCCGATATGGCCAACGAGATCGAGCGCAAGATTCTGATCAAGCTCGGAATCGGCCCCGAAGGCATCGCAGCCAAGGCCGCCGAAAAGGCCGCTGCCGCGATCGCGCTGGAGGCCGAAACCAAGGCCAAGGCCGAAGCGGATGCCGCGGCTCTTCTCGCCGGTGGCCCGGTCGCTACGAAGGCCCCGCCCGCTCGCAAGACCGCATAACCCGGCAACGCAGCACCAGCAAGGCACCGCACTAAACGAACACCGAAAGGCAGGTCACGGGAATGGTTCGCTTCGAACCCCAGGATGACGCAGGAGAACGCACAGACGCCGGATTGGCTCCCGTGACCTACCTGCACGGTGCGGCCCCGGGAATGAAACGTCGCTCACCCCTCGAGGCCGGTCCGGACGAGGTCGATTCGGTCAAGGTCGAATTGGACGATTCGACCGAGGTCGATAGGTTTACAGCGGCAGCTGCCAGCAAGGCTGAGGCGGACATCGCGGCTGGCGCTGTCCCGGCCGATATGGCGCCAGGCGCCGATGATGACGACTCTTTCTCCTCGGCCGATGCACTCGACCAGCGCGAACGTGCCGAAAAAGTGCTGTTGCACCGACTGCGAGGCCGATCGCTGTCGACGGTTGAAGCACTGCTGGTGTTGAATGCCACCGGCGTCGACTCGGGCGAAGCGAGTGAGATCATCGCGAAGTTCATCGAGTTGAACTACCTCGACGAGACCAAACTCGCCGATCAGATCATCCACAGCCATAACGTGCGCAAGGGTCTTGGACGTACCGGCGTCGAAGCTGAAATGCGTCGGCGCAAGCTTGACCCGAGCGTCATGATGGACAAGCTCGAAGAACTCCCCGACGATGAAGCAGAGCGGGCCATCGAGCTCGCCACCAAGCGTATCGGTCAGATGGAACGCTTCGACGACCAGACTATCGATCGCAGACTTACCGGCTTTCTCATGCGTAAGGGCTACAGCTCGTCAGCGGTACGTCTCGCGATCAAGGCCGCCATGGACAGCCGCGGCGGCGGTGCGGCTTCCCGTGTACGGTTCCGTTGACACCGTCCCAAATGCAGAAGTCCATCTGGCACACGGTTCACACACCGCAATGCTCGCGTAAACTACTCTTATTATGAGTATTGTCGCCCCCGCACTAGCCCGCCGCACCGTGATCGCGCCCTCGGCAGCCGCGATCGACGATTCAGGGCAGGCCCGCACTTACGAGGTGCGCACCTTCGGCTGCCAGATGAACGTGCACGACTCCGAGCGGCTCAGCGGCTCGCTCGAGGCGGCCGGCTACGTCTCCGCCAACGGGGGCGAAGCTGACATCGTCGTGATCAATACGTGTGCGGTACGTGAGAACGCCGACAACAAGCTCTACGGCAACCTGGGTTACCTCGCCTCGGTCAAGCGTAAGCACGCCGGCATGCAGATTGCCGTTGGCGGCTGCCTGGCCCAAAAAGACAAGACCACCATCCTTGAGAAGGCACCGTGGGTCGACGTTGTCTTTGGAACCCACAACATGGGTTCCCTTCCCAGCTTGCTGGAACGAGCGCGCCACAACGGCGAGGCCCAGCTCGAAATTCTTGAATCCCTCGAGACCTTCCCCTCGACCCTGCCCACAAAACGCGACTCCAGCTATAGCGGTTGGGTGTCCATTTCGGTTGGGTGCAACAATACCTGCACGTTCTGCATCGTTCCGGCCCTGCGTGGCAAGGAGAAAGACCGTCGTCCGGGCGAGATTCTCGCCGAAATTCAGTCGCTCGTCGACGACGGCGCTATCGAGGTCACCCTTCTAGGGCAGAACGTCAACTCCTACGGGGTTGAGTTCGGGGACCGTCTTGCTTTTGGCAAGCTACTGCGCGCGGCCGGTAAAATCGAGGGGCTGGAGCGCATCCGCTTTACCAGCCCGCACCCCGCAGCGTTCACGGACGACGTCATCGACGCCATGGCCGAAACGCCCGCCGTCATGCCGCAGCTGCATATGCCGCTGCAGTCGGGATCTGATCGCATCCTCAAATCGATGCGGCGCTCCTACCGCGGAGCGAAATTCCTGGGGATCCTCGATCGGGTGCGCGCCCAGATGCCGAATGCTGCCATCAGCACCGACATCATCGTCGGCTTCCCCGGCGAAACCGAAGAAGACTTTCAGGAGACCCTACGGGTCGTCGAGCTGGCTCGGTTCGCTACGGCGTTTACTTTTCAGTATTCGATTCGTCCGGGTACGCCGGCTGCGACTATGCCCGACCAGGTTCCCAAAGCCGTCGTTCAGGACCGCTACGAGCGGCTCGCGGCTCTGCAGGAACGCATCTCCCTTGAAGAGAACCAAACGTTGATCGGCCGCGAGGTGGAACTGCTCGTCGCTAACGGCGGACGAAAAGACAGTGATACCCATCGTCTGAGCGGGCGCGCCCCCGATAGCCGCCTTGTGCACTTTGATGTACCAGCGGGTTCGGCCCGCCCTCGTCCCGGTGACATGGTCACCGTCACCGTGACCCAGGCAGCGCCATTCCACCTGATCGCCGACTCGACCGACGGTGCGCCGCTGCGTATCCGCTCGACCCGGGCCGGCGATGCCTGGGACCGCCTGGAGGCGCAGTCCTGCGGATTGCCCAGCCATGGTGGTAGCACCGGCGGGGCCGGACCGGTTTCCCTGGGCCTGCCGACCATCGGACTCCGGCTTGCGAGCGGCTCCACCACCATTCCCATCTACAACGTGAACGACGACGAGCGATAGAAGTTTGTCGCCTGCACCAGCGGTGACAGCTAAACCAGCGGTACTGATCGCAATCATCGGCTCGACCGGTACTGGCAAGTCTGATTTGTCCCTCGACCTCGCTGAACGGCTGATCGAACGCGGCCAGCTGGCCGAAATCGTGAATGCCGATGCCATGCAGCTGTACCGCGGCATGGACATCGGCACCGCCAAACTATCGCGGGCGGAGCGTCGCGGCATTCCGCACCACCTGCTCGACGTGCTCGACGTGACGGATGAGGCCACCGTCAGCAACTACCAAAGGGATGCCCGCACGGCCATCAACGAAATCGTCGCGCGCGGGGCAGTACCGATCCTGGTCGGTGGCTCCGGCCTCTACGTTTCCGCGGTCGTCTTTGACTTTCAGTTTCCCGGTACCGATCCGGTGTTGCGGGCCCGGCTCGAAGCTGAACTATTGGCGCGCGGAGCGGGCCTGATGTATACCCGCCTGCAGGCCGTCGACTCGCAGGCCGCTTTGCGGATCGGCCCGAGCAACGGTCGCCGTCTCGTGCGCGCTTTGGAGATCGTCGAACTCACCGGCGCACCGCACGTAGCCGCCCTGCCCGCAGAGCCGGTGTACTGGCAGCCCAGCGTGCTGCTCGGACTGCGCACCCCGCGCGAGCAGCTCACTCCTCGGCTCGATGCCCGGGTGCAGCAGATGTGGAGAAGCGGCATCGTCGATGAAGCTCGCGCCCTACTCTCGGTCGGCATCGAAAGAGGCGTCACGGCGAGCCGTGCGATTGGCTATGCTCAGGCCCTCGGCCAGGTGCACGGCACGCTCAGTCAAGACGACGCGATCGAAGCCACCCAACAGCTGACCCGCCGTTACGCTCGCCGGCAGGTGAGCTGGTTCAAACGCTATGCGCACACCCACTGGATGGAGTCTGATTCGTCTAACCGGGTCGACGACGCACTCGCGCACGTTGACCGGGGCAGTGCACCCAGCTCGCCCTCACCAGCGACAGCGTGCGCCGGTTCGGGAGTGCACCCAGCGGCCGCCCCGTAAACTAACAGCATGGGCATGACTTTGAACTTCACCAAGGGCCAGGGCACGGGCAACGACTTTGTGCTGTTCGCCGATCCCGACGGCACGTCGGAGCTCACCCCGGCGCAGATTCGCGCCGTGTGCGACCGTAAATTCGGCGTCGGCGCCGACGGCGTCATCCGCGCGGTGCGCAGTAAGAATCTGCCAGACGGCGCGGCTGCCCTCGCCGAGGACGACGCTGCCGAGTGGTTCATGGATTACTGGAATGCGGACGGGACCGTCTCGGAAATGTGCGGCAATGGCATTCGGGTCTATGCCAAATTCCTCATTGAGAACAACCTGGCCGAGCTGCACCCCGGCGACACCCTCACCATCGGCACCCGCGGCGGCGTGCGCGACGTGCAGCGCAACGCGTCCGGTTTCCAGGTCGACCTCGGACGGTGGAAGCTCGACGGGACCGAAGCGCTCGTGCGCACCAAAAACTTACCGGTAGCGCGTCCGGGCCTTGGCATCAACGTCGGCAACCCCCACACGGTTGTCGCTCTCGCCGACGATGACGAACTCGATGCGGCCGATCTCACCTTTATTCCTCAGCTGGATCCCGAACCTGCCGGTGGGGTGAATATCGAATTCGTGGTGCCGAACGACCCGCTGGTCGTCAACGGCGTCGGCCGGTTTCGCATGCGGGTGCATGAACGCGGCAGCGGCGAGACGCTGTCCTGCGGAACCGGTGCAGTGGCGGCCGCTTTGGCCACTCGGCACTGGGCGGGTAAGTCGGCGCCGCACCAGTGGCGGGTGGAGGTACCCGGTGGGGTACTCGGGGTGCGGATGTTCCCGGCGGAAGACGGAGAGCATGTGTCGCTGTCCGGGCCAGCGGAGCTTGTCTTCGACGGGGTCTTGAACCTGGGTTAGTCGCGGTGCACCTGGAGCACTCGAAAGCCCTTGCTGATGGCCTCCCGCGTGGTATCGAAGTGCGACGGGAGTTCTGCTGCGAGCCAACGCTGCAGGGAGTCTGAACCGAGATTGCGCTGGATGACGAGCCAGGCATCCGCTTTCGGTTCGAGACGAGGCAGCCAGGTCTGCATGAGTTCGTGCAGTTCGTCCTTGCCGACCCGAATGGGCGGGTTCGACCAGATCGTGCGAAACGACACGTCTGTGGGTACGTCGGCGGCGAGCACGGCCCTGATGTTGGTCAGGCCGAGGGCGGCCGCGTTGGTGCGCACAAGATCAAGAGCACGCTCGTTGACGTCGACGGCCCAGATGGTTGCGTCGGGGGAGGCGAGCGCAAGGTGCAGGGCGATGGGCCCCCAGCCGCAGCCGAGATCGAGAAAGTGGCCGGTCAGTGGTGGCTCGGGGGCGTATTTGAGTAAAACCTCGGTGCCGGTGTCGATATGGGCCGGGCTGAACACCGAGTTGGCCGTCGTTAGGAGCCGATCCTGACCGTGTAATTGCACGGTGATCTGGCGAGTTTTCAATACGGTGCCAGGCGCCGGAGAAAAATAGTGGTCGGACGACATAAGGGAACCTTTCAACTTCGTTCAACTAAGGTTAATGGGATGAATGATCCAACGGCGCCCTCGGGCAACGACACGGTAGACAACCCAGGCGCAGAATCTCTCGACCCAGACGATGTTGTGGCGCGAGTGTTAGCGAGCGCTGACAGCAAAGCTAGCGGTTACTCACTGTTCCGGAGTGGGTCAGCCCAGGCCCTCCAAGCGCAGTTTTCCGGCGAATACGACGGCAGTGACCACGACGGTGACCAGTCCGAACGTGCCGACCGCAACGCCCTGCGCCGAGTCGGCGGACTGTCCACTGAGCTCGAAGACGTCACCGAGGTCGAATACCGCCAGCTCCGTTTGGAAAACGTTGTGCTGGTGGGCGTCTACACTCACGGCACCGTCGACGACGCGGAAAACTCCATGCGCGAACTGGCCGCCCTCGCAGAAACCGCCGGGGCGACCGTGCTCGACGGCTTACTGCAACGTCGCGCCACCCCCGATCCGAGCACCTACCTCGGTAAGGGCAAAGCCCAGGAAGTCGCCGACATTGTGAAGGCGCTCGGCGCCGATACGGTCATCGCCGACACTGAACTCGCGCCCAGCCAACGGCGTGCCCTCGAAGACGTAGTCAAGGTCAAGGTCATCGACCGTACAGCCGTGATCCTCGACATTTTCAGCCAGCATGCCAAGAGTCGCGAGGGCAAGGCGCAGGTGGAACTCGCCCAGATGGCCTACATGCTGCCCCGCCTGCGCGGTTGGGGTGACTCGATGTCCCGCCAGGCCGGCGGCCAGGTCGGTGGCGCCGGCGCCGGAATGGGGTCGCGTGGCCCCGGTGAGACCAAGATCGAACTCGACCGCCGCCGCATCCACACCCGCATGTCCAAACTGCGCAAGCAGATGGTCGAGATGAAGCCGGCCCGGGAGGCCAAACGCGCCAACCGCAAGCGCAACGCCGTTCCCTCCGTCGCCATCGTCGGCTACACCAACGCGGGCAAGTCCAGCCTGCTCAACCGGATCACCAAAGCCGGAGTGCTCGTTGAAAACTCCCTGTTCGCGACCCTCGACGCCACCGTGCGCAAGTCGACGACCGTCGACGGACGCCTGTACACCCTCACCGACACAGTCGGGTTTGTGCGCAACCTGCCGCACCAACTCGTCGAAGCATTTCGCTCAACCCTTGAAGAAGTCGCCGACGCCGACGTCATCGTGCACGTCGTTGACGGCTCGCACCCCGACCCGGTCGCCCAGCTCGCCACCGTGCGGGACGTCATCTCCGAGGTCGGCGCGCGCGACATTCCCGAATTGGTCGTCTTCAATAAAAGTGACCTGATCAGCGACGATGACCGCCTCGTTCTGCGCGGCCTCGAGCCAAAAGCAACGTTCGTGTCGGCCCGCACCGGAGAGGGCATCGAGACCGTCCTCGCCGCCGTGGCGCTCCTGCTGCCGACGCCGCAGATTGAACTCGACCTGCTCATTCCCTACGACCGCGGCGATCTCATCGCAGTTTTGCACGATCTGGGTCGGATTGAGACGACCGAATATGTGGAGACCGGCACCCATGTCACGGCCTTCGTCACCGCGGAGATTGAATCATCCTTCGCTCCGTACGTCATCATGCCCGGGCTTTCCGCCTAGCGGTCGACAGTCCGCCGCGTGTCGCGATGACACGAACTGTCACATTCGGGCGCGGCGGTGGTGGTGTTGTTAGTGTCTAGTCAATCGTTGCCGACGGAATTCGTTCCCCGGCATGGAGCGACAGCCGAGCCCGGCATCCGCCCGCGAAGAACCGCCAGTCTTGGCGCGTCCGCGGCCGCCCGGCCATCACCGCTGTACCGCTTCTGCCGAATGAGGAACCATGACCGCGACAGGGATTTCCGCGTGTAACGCCCGTCCAGCGTTCTCGTTCGAGGTGTACCCACCGAAATCGGTGGCCGCAGCATCCGCTCTCACCCGCACGATCGATCATCTCGCCGCCGCCGGTCCGGAGTTCATCTCGGTCACCTATGGTGCCAACGGTTCCTCCCGCAACTCCTCGCTCGACGTTCTGCGCTACATCAAGGACCACACGTCAGTGGACGCCATGGCCCACCTCACCTGCGTCGGCTCCTCGCACGCAGACGCCAGTCGGCTCATTCGGGAGTTCCTCGACGCTGGCATCGACAGCTTCCTCGCGATTCGCGGAGACGCACCGCAGGGGACGGTTGAAGGCGACACCACATTTCTCGGCGACCTGCACAGCGCCGGCGAGCTGGTGCAGCTCATCCACCGCGTGCAGACCGAACGCGTGCCATACACCGAGACGGTGATTCCCGGTCTTCCCGGTGCCCGTGGGGTGAAAACCGAACGCAGCAAGGTGCGCATCGGCGTCGCAGCCTTCCCTAACGGCCACCCCAACTCGCGGTCGATTACCCAGGATATCGACACACTGTTGGCCAAGCAGGCTGCCGGGGCCAACTTAGCGATCACCCAGCTGTTCTTTCACGCCGACGACTATCTGAGCTTCATCCAACGAGCTCGTTCTGCCGGAGTGTTCTTTCCCATTCTTCCCGGCATCATGCCGGTGACCAGCCCGAACCGCTTGCGTCGTATCCTGCAGCTCTCCGGTGAAAAATTGCCGGCCGAACTGTCCATCGAGCTCGAGGTCGAACCGACCGAGGAAGGACAGCGCCAGATCGGCATCGACTACGCCGTACGACTCGGGCAGGACGTTCTCGCGGGCGGTGCCCCCGGCCTGCACCTTTATGCCTTCAACCAGCACGACACCGTGCTGTCGATTCTCGAGGGGTGTGGGGCGCGTACGGTGCCCGCAGCCATGCCCTAGGCCTCGCGCCCGTTCCAGCGCGTAGGCCCACCACCACGTTCGTTCTCTTCGACCATTCCAGCCACAATCGCTCAGTGAAGGAATCACCATGCCCAGCGCGCCCATATCCAGCACCTTTCCCCCCGGCACCATCCTCGGTTACCCCCGCATCGGAAGGCGACGGGAGCTGAAGAAAGCCGTCGAAGCATTCTGGTCCCAAACGATCGATGCCGCGGCCCTCGAAGCTGTCGCCGCCGGGCTGCGGCAGCAGACCCGCGACAGGCTCGTCGATCTCGGTCTAGGCCGAACCGATTCCTCGATCCCCGAGTCGTTTTCGTATTACGACCAGGTGCTCGACACCATCGTCGCCGTTGGCGCGATCCCGAGCCGGTTTGCCTCACTCGTCGCCGCAGACGGAACCCTCGACTTGGCTGGCTACTTCACCCTGGCGCGGGGCGAGGGTGAGAACCTACCCCTCGAAATGACCAAGTGGTTCGACTCCAACTACCATTACCTCGTGCCCGAGATCGGCCCGGAAACGGCGTTCTCGCTGGCCGGTGACCGGATCGTGCGTGAATTCGTCGAAGCCAAAGCCGCCGGGTTCCTCACCCGTCCGGTGCTCGTCGGGCCGGTCACATTCCTGTTGCTCAGCAAGGCCAGCGATGAAGCTCCGGCCGGATTCTCGCCACTGTCCCGGCTCGATGATCTCCTTCCCGTTTACGCGGCGCTCCTGGCGCGGTTAGCGGATGCCGGCGCCGATTGGGTGCAGCTCGACGAGCCGGGCCTGGTCAGTGAATCCATCGACGTGCCGCGCGCCGAGACGCTGGCGGCCGTAGCATCCGCTTACGGGGTGCTGGGTGGGTTGACCGGCCGGCCGGCGCTGTTCGTTGCGGCGCCCTACGGCAGCCTCGATGATGCCCTCCCGGTTCTCGCCGCCACAGCCGTTGAAGCAATCGGCCTCGACCTGGTGCGGGGAACTCTGCCGCAGGCGGTACCGGGGCTGGCCGGCAAGACCCTCGTTGCCGGGGTGATTGACGGCCACAACATCTGGCGCGGCGACCTGACCGGGGCCATCGAAGTTGCTGAGGGTGTGCGGGCGCTCTCGGACTCCGTTTCCGTCTCCACCTCGACCTCCCTGCTGCACGTGCCGCACGATGTGCTCGATGAAACGTCGCTGCCAGGCTCATTGGTGAGCTGGCTGGCCTTCGCCGACCAGAAGGTCGGCCAGGTCGCCACCCTAGCTCAGGGACTTGTCAATGGACGGGCCGCGATCGCCGGGCCGTTGGCTGAAGCCGCGGCGGCGCTGGCTGCGCGGCACAGCGCTCCTGGCGTGCGCGACGGCGCCGTACGCCTCCGTGCTGCGGCGCTCACCGACGCCGATTTCAGTCGAGGCGCTTACGCCGATCGACTGAGCGCGCAGGATTCCGCCTTGCAGCTGCCGTCGTTGCCGACAACCACGATCGGATCGTTCCCGCAGACCGGTGACATACGTCGAACACGGGCCCAGTTTCTCAAGGGAACCCTGGCCGCCGATGAGTATCGGTCCCTGATGCGCGCCGAGATCGGTCGGGTGGTGGCACTGCAGGAGGAGATCGGGCTTGACGTGCTGGTGCACGGAGAACCCGAACGCAACGACATGGTGCAGTACTTCGCCGAAAACCTCGATGGGTTTGCCGTGACCGAGAATGGCTGGGTGCAGTCCTACGGCAGTCGCTGCACGCGGCCGTCCATTCTGTGGGGTGACGTATCGCGCCCGGCACCGATCACGGTGGACTGGTCGGTATACGCGCAGAGCCTGACGACGAAGCCGGTCAAGGGCATGCTCACCGGACCGGTCACGATTCTGGCATGGTCTTTTGTGCGCGATGATCAGCCGCTCGGCGAGACCGCCCGCCAGGTAGCCCTGGCCCTGCGCGATGAAATCGGCGATCTGGAGGCTGCGGGCATCAAGATCGTCCAGGTCGACGAACCGGCCCTGCGCGAACTGTTGCCGCTGAAGAAAAAGGACCACGCGGACTACCTGGATTGGTCGGTCGGCTCGTTCCGTCTCGCCACGGCCGGTGTAGCGGATGCGACCCAGATTCACACCCACCTCTGCTATTCGGAGTTCGGCGTTGTCATCGAAGCCATCCGCAACCTTGACGCAGACGTCACGAGTATCGAAGCGGCCCGTTCCCGGATGGAGGTCGTGCGGGAGATCGAGGCTGGCGGGTTCGATCACGGCATCGGCGCCGGAATCTATGACATTCATTCACCCCGGGTGCCGAGCGTAGACGAATTGACGACCCTGCTCGACACCGCTCTGGAATCGATTCCCGAACGACAGGTCTGGGTGAATCCGGACTGTGGCCTCAAGACTCGTGGCTACGACGAAACCGTGCAGTCGCTGCAGAACATGCTCGCCGCCACGCGGGTGGTGCGCGAACGCCTCAGTGCCGACGTGATCGCCTGACTCGTCTGACTCGTCTGACTCGTCTGACGGGGTGACAAAAAAGGGCCCGACCACCGGCTGGTGGTCGGGCCCTTTTGTATGACACCAATCAGCGCGACGACTAGACCGAGCGCAGGACCGCGACTACTTTGCCGAGGATGTCGGCGAAGTCACCGACAATGGGCTCGAAGTTGCTGTTGCGCGGCAGTAGCCAGGTGTGGCCATCGCGCTTTCTCAAGACCTTCACCGTGGCCTCATTGTCGAGCATGGCCGCGACGATCTCGCCGTTCTCTGCGGTCTTCTGCTGACGAACAACGACCCAGTCGCCGTCGCAGATGGCAGCGTCGATCATGGACTCACCCACAACCTTGAGCATGAACAACTCTCCCTGCCCAACGAGCTGGCGGGGAAGCGGGAAGATCTCGTCTATCTGCTGGTCGGCCGTGATCGGGATGCCCGCGGCGATGCGACCGACGAGGGGTACCATCGCAGCATCGCCGACCTGTACGCCCGGGTGAAAGCTGTCCTGGTCACCGGTACCGACGTCTTCGGGGGCACGCTGAATCTCGATGAGGACTTCGAGGGCACGGGGGCGATTCGGGTCGCGGCGCAGGTAACCGCTGAGTTCGAGTTGATTGAGCTGGTGGGTCACGCTCGACAGCGAGGCGAGACCGACCGCGTCGCCGATTTCCCGCATGCTCGGCGGGTAACCGCGCGAGCTCACCGAGCGCTGGATCACGTCGAGAATAGCGAGCTGGCGTTGGCTCAAACTCTTGCGGCGCCGAGTGCCGCCCTTGTCGCGGGTACCACTGGTGTCTTGTGTCACGATGTGCCCTCCTGGAGTAGGTCCCGCCTGGCCTGAAACCGTGTCATGCGGGAATGTCGGTGGTGTCTGATTGAGTATCAATGCAGCAATTGTCTATCGAAAGTTTATCCAGTTACATGCCTGGGAACAAACACTTATTCGAGTGTGTCGCGCTCAATTCCGGGCTGAGCCGAGAAAAAGCTTGCATGTTCGATTGTTCGAAGTTATATTCGGAACATAGTTTCGTATCTGGGCCTCCCGGCCGAGGTCCGGATACGAGACTCGTAACGCGCTTACCTTGGAGGTTTGACATGACCACAGTATTTGCATCAGCAGTTCCCGTATCGGCAGCCCTCACGCCCGTCCCGCGCCTTCGTCTCACCCGCCGCGGTCGCTTGGTTTTCACAACTCTTGCTGCCGTACCGCTGGTGATCGTCGCCGTGTCTTTCGCCATGAACGGGGGTGCGGCCGGGGCTACGGACTCCGCCGCGGGCACCGACCTCATGTCGTACACAACCGACTCCGGAATTGTCACGACCCTGACGTACTTCCCAACCGACGTCGGTTCCGCCCGGTTCATCACGGTCGAGCCCGGCCAGACCCTGTGGGACCTCGCCGAAGATATTTCGCCGGCGGACGACCCGCGCGACGTAGTGGCCGACATCAAACGACTCAACGCCCTGGCTGTTGAAACATTGCAGCCGGGCCAGCGCCTGGAAATCCCCTCCGACTCCTAGGAAGGTATCGGCAGACGCGCGGGGCCGTAGCATGGAGAGGGTGACCAGTCTCGAAGATCTCCCGCTCCGTACCAATCTGCAAGGCCTCACCCCATACGGTGCTCCGCAATTGCATGTTCCGGTGGCCCTGAACGTCAACGAGAACACGCACCCCATTCCTGATGCGGTGGCGCGCGACATCCTCGCTAACCTGGCCGAAGCCATCCACTCGGTGAATCGGTATCCTGACCGTGAGTTCACGGCTCTGCGCGAGGCGCTGGCCCTCTACCTCGGTGAGGGGCTCACCGCCGACAATATCTGGGCGGCAAACGGGTCCAACGAAGTACTCCAGCAGGTGCTTCAGGCGTTCGGCGGGCCGGGGCGCTTCCTGCTTGGGTTTGCCCCGACTTACTCGATGTACTCGATTCTCGCCTCCGGTACCGACACCACCTGGATTCCGGGCGCGCGTGACGCCGACTTCGAGCTGTCTCCGGCCACCGCCGTGAGTGAGGTCACCCGAACCAACCCCGACATCGTTTTTCTCTGCTCCCCGAACAACCCCACCGGCACCCCGCTCTCGCTTGAAACCATCTCCGCCGTCTACGCCGCGACCGACGGCATCGTTGTCGTTGACGAGGCCTACGCCGAATTCGCGCCCGCTGGCACCCCGAGTGCGGTCACCCTGCTGCCCGGTCGGGAACGGCTTCTCGTCTCCCGAACCATGAGCAAAGCCTTCGCCTTTGCCGGTGCCCGGGTCGGCTACCTGGCTGCTGATCCGGCGGTGACGGATGCCCTGCGCCTGGTCCGTCTGCCGTACCACCTCTCGGCGCTGACCCAAGCCGCTGCGAACGCCGCCCTGGCGCACAGCGCTGAGATGCTCGCCATGGTCGACGACATTCGGGGGCAGCGTGACCGGCTCGTGGTTGAGCTCGCCCGCCTGGGCTATTCCCCGCACCGAAGCTGGAGTAACTTCGTACTTTTTGGAGGAGTGGCCGACCCGCGAGAGACCTTTGAGGCGTTGCTCGCTGAGGGAATCCTCATTCGCGACGTGGGTATTGCCGGCCATTTGCGGGTGACGGCCGGGACCGAGAACGAGACGTCTCAGTTCCTCGAGGCACTGGGCCGCCTGGGGCGGGCCGGCACGCCCGGTTGAACTGATTCGGCCCGAGGCGAATAAGCTAGCAGTATGAGTTCTCCTGCCGGCATTCTCGCGCCCCGCGTCGCCCACCTGCAACGGGAGACGAGTGAATCCAGCATCGACCTCTCGCTCAATCTCGACGGCACCGGCGTCAGCGATATCCGCACCTCGGTGCCGTTCTACGACCACCTCCTCACCGCGTTTGCGAAACACTCGCTGTGCGACCTCACTGTGCGTGCTTCCGGCGACATCGAAATTGACGTCCACCACACGGTCGAAGACGTGGGAATCGTGCTCGGCCAGGCTATTCGCCAAGCGCTCGGTGATAAATCGGGCATCTCGCGCTACGGTGACGCGCTGGTGCCGCTCGACGAGGCTCTCGCCCAAGCCGTAGTCGACATTTCGGGTCGCCCCTACCTGGTGCACACCGGCGAACCGGTCGGCTTCGAATTCCACCTGATCGGCGGACACTTCACCGGCTCCATGGTGCGTCACGTCTTTGAAGCCATCACCTTTCACGCCGGGTTGACCGTGCACGTCACCGTGCTGGGCGGTCGCGACCCGCACCACATCGCTGAAGCCGAGTTCAAGGCTTTCGCCCGTGCTTTTCGCCTCGCCAAGGCTCTCGACCCGCTGGTACACGGTATTCCGTCGACCAAGGGTGCCCTGTGAGCCGGGTCGTTGTCTTCGACTACGGCACGGGCAATGTGCACTCCGCGGTCAAGGCACTCGAACTGGCCGGCGCTGACGTCACCCTGACGAGCGATCGCACCGTCGCCCTCGAGGCCGACGGCCTCGTCGTGCCCGGTGTCGGTGCGTTCAGTGCTGTGATGGCGGCCCTCAAGGCGGTGCGCGGCGACGAGATCGTCGATCGTCGCCTGGCTGGCGATCGTCCGGTACTCGGCATCTGCGTTGGAATGCAGGTCATGTTCGAACACGGTGTCGAGCGGGGGATCGACACCGTGGGACTGGGTGAATGGCCCGGTACGGTCACCGAACTTCCCGCACCGATTCTGCCGCACGTGGGCTGGGACACCGTCACGAGCGCTCCTGACTCCGTGCTCTTCCGAGGAATCGAAGAGGAGCGCTTCTATTTCGTGCACTCGTACGCGGCGCAAGCCTGGACGCTCGAGGTCATGCCGCCGTTTCCCGAACCCTGGCTCACCTGGGCCGAACACGGGGCACCGTTCCTGGCTGCCATCGAGAATGGCCCGCTGAGCGCCACCCAGTTTCACCCCGAAAAATCCGGTGAGGCGGGCATCCGCCTGTTGAAGAACTGGATCGGCACTCTGCGCGACTAGCTCGGTGCGCCTAGACTTCACAGTCCAAACCTCTCCTGCCTACCCATCACCGGCACCTGCCATGAACCTGGTCGCAGCACGCGGCCGCACCAACCAAGGACACCAATGAGCGAGTTCAATAAGATACCGAGGCTCGTCCTCCTGCCCGCCGTCGATGTGGCCGCCGGTAAGGCAGTTCGCCTGACAAAGGGGGAGGCCGGTACGGAAACAAATTACGGTGACCCCGTCGATGCTGCGGCTGATTGGGCACGGCAAGGTGCAGAGTGGATTCACCTCGTCGACCTCGACGCGGCGTTTGGCCGGGGCAACAACACCGGCGTGATCAAAAAGGTCATCCGCCAGGTCAAGGGCGTCAATATCGAACTCTCCGGCGGCATCCGCGACGATGAATCGCTGGAAGCAGCACTGACCACAGGCGTCAAGCGCATCAACCTCGGCACAGCGGCACTGGAAAATCCGGAGTGGGCGGCGAGCGTTATCGCGCAATACGGCGATGCCGTTGCCGTCGGCCTCGACGTGCGCGGTACGACCCTCGCCGCACGCGGCTGGACACAGGACGGTGGAGACCTCTGGCAGGTGCTTGAACGTCTCGAAGAAGCCGGCTGCGCCCGCTATGTCGTGACCGATGTCACCAAGGACGGCACCCTGCAGGGTCCGAACATCGATCTGCTTCGCCAGGTGCTCGACCGCACCCGCAAACCCGTGATCGCCTCCGGAGGCATCTCCAGCCTCGATGACATTGACGCCCTGCGCCGCCTGGTTCCGCTCGGGCTTGAAGGTGCCATCGTGGGCAAAGCACTGTACGCGGGGGCCTTCACCCTTGCCGAGGCACTGGACGTCGCGGGGGACTAATGGCGAAGGCGCGAAACCTCGGTTCCACCGGTGACCCATCTGGACGTCCGGATGGTGCCGCGCCTTCGGGTCAACCCGGCGATCACAACGAGTCGGCCAACACGGCCGACTCCGCTGGCCAGCCTTGGGTCGGTCGCGAATTCGAGGCGAATCTCGATGCCGGCGATGACGGATCCGCGCCAGCAGCTCTTGCCGAGGCGCTCGCCCGGTTTCAGGCGCGCGAGGCCGGGGAAGAGAGCGTCATCGACGCCATTCGCAGTTCCCGCCTGCTCATCCCTCTGGTGACCAAGCTCGGCGATGCCGCCCTGAACGGGAGCGGCCAGACGATCGACAAAACCCAGGAGCTGTCGATCATCACCGTGGCCGGTCCGGACGGCCGCACCGTACTGCCTGCTTTCTCGTCAACCGCCGCGATGACGATCTGGAATCCCCTCGCCCGGCCCGTGCCAGCGGATGCCGTGCGCGTCGCCCTGGCCGCCGCGCAGGAGAATACCGACCTCGTTGTGCTCGACCCGACTTCGCCCGGTGAATTCGTCATTCGCCGTCCGGCCTTATGGGCCATCGCCCAATCCTTGCCGTGGACACCGAGTTACGCCAGTCACCATGTCGCCGATGCTTTCACCGCATCGATCGCGACCGAACTTTCGGTGCTGACCGTGCAGCTTTCTGCCGGTGACCCGCTTGGCCGGCTCACCGGCCCCGAGCTGGTGGTTCAACTGGAACTGGTCGACGGCCTCACCCAGACGGACCTCGACGCAATCCTCACTCGGCTCGGCACTCGCTGGTCGGAAAGCGAGACCATCACGACCGGCGTCGATTCGCTGAGCGTCAAGCTCGTCGCATCGGCCTGATACCCGATATTGGCCCTGCTCAGTGCACTGTCGGTGGGTCAGGCGAGAATAACGGTATGACCGACGTTCTCGATCAATTCTCCCCGGCTGCCCAGGCCTGGTTCACCGAGGCGTTTGCCGCGCCGACCGCAGCGCAGCTCGGTGCGTGGACTGCTATCGCGCAAGGGTCGCACGCTCTCGTCGTGGCTCCCACCGGATCGGGCAAGACCCTCGCCGCATTCCTGTGGGCCATCGACCAGTTGGCGAACGAATCAGCACCGGCATCAGAGCCGGGTACCCGTGCGCCGGGTACCCGTGCTCCCGGTACCCGTGTTCTCTATATTTCACCGCTCAAAGCCCTCGGCGTTGACGTCGAACGCAACCTCACCGCGCCACTGGTGGGAATCACCCGCGCCGCGCAACGGCTTGGACTTCAGCCGCCACAGGTCACGGTCGGAGTGCGTTCGGGAGATACGCCGAGCGCCGACCGCCGCAAATTGATCTCCTCGCCCCCCGACATCCTCATCACCACTCCGGAATCATTGTTTCTGATGCTGACGTCGGCAGCTCGGGAATCGCTGCGCGATGTGCAGACGGTCATCATCGACGAGATACATGCGGTCGCGGCCAGTAAGCGCGGCGCCCACCTCGCCGTATCGCTCGAACGCCTCGACGCGCTTCTCGGCCACCCGGCCCAACGCATCGGGTTGTCGGCCACCGTGCGCCCGCAGAGCGAAGTGGCGCGCTTTCTCGGTGGCGCCGCGCCCGTTCACATCGTGGCGCCGCCCTCCCTGAAACGGTTCGACCTGCGGGTGGTCGTGCCGGTCGACGATATGAGCGACCTCGGGCCGGTACCGCAACGCGAAGGGGTCACGTCGGCCGCTGCTGCGCAAACCGGGTCCATCTGGCCCCACGTTGAGGAGGCCATCGTTGACGAGGTGCTGGCGCACTCTTCGAGCATCGTGTTCGCGAATTCCCGGAGACTTACCGAACGACTGACGGCCCGGTTCAACGAAATCTACGCCGACCGCCTGGCCGGGGCGGAGGCATCCGCTCTGGTACCCGTTTCGGCTGCCGACGGGGGGCTGGCCGATCACGGTGTGATGGCCGTGGTGCGGCCACCAGCCGAGCTGATGGGGGCAAGCGGGCAGAGCACAGGCGCTGCGCCCTTGCTCGCGCGGGCGCATCACGGTTCCGTCAGCAAGGAACAACGAGCGTTCATTGAAGACGATCTGAAGTCGGGGCGGCTGCGCTGTGTCGTCGCGACCTCGAGCCTGGAACTCGGTATCGACATGGGTGCCGTCGATCTGGTCGTGCAGGTTGAATCGCCGCCGTCGGTGTCGAGCGGGCTGCAGCGGCTTGGCCGGGCCGGGCATCAGGTGGGCGAGGTTTCGCGCGGGGTGATCTACCCCAAGCATCGCGCCGACCTCATCCACGCTGCGGTTGCTGCCGAGCGCATGGTGGCCGGCGTCATCGAATCGCTGCGGGTACCCACCAACCCGCTCGACATTCTGGCGCAGCAGACTGTCGCAGCCTGCGCGCTCGAGCCCATCGACGTGGAAACCTGGTTTGACACGGTGCGGCGCAGCGCGCCGTTTGCGACCTTGCCACGATCGGCCTACGAGGCGACCCTCGACCTGCTCGCCGGCCGCTACCCGTCAGACCAGTTCGCCGAACTGCGCCCCCGCATTGTCTGGGATCGAGACGCTGGCACCCTGACCGGGCGGCCCGGAGCGCAACGCCTGGCCGTGACGAGCGGCGGCACCATTCCCGACCGCGGCCTGTTTGGGGTCTTCATGGTCGGCGGCGAACAGATCACCGGCAAACGGGTCGGCGAACTCGACGAGGAGATGGTCTACGAGTCGCGTGTGAACGACGTCTTCGCGCTCGGCACCACAAGCTGGCGTATCCAGGAGATCACCCACGACCGGGTGCTCGTCGTGCCCGCTTTCGGGCAGCCGGGGCGGCTTCCGTTCTGGAAAGGTGATGGCCTCGGCCGCCCGGCCGAACTCGGCCGCGCCATCGGTGCGTTCGTGCGCGAGGTTGGGGCCCTGCCGCCCAGTGAAGCCCAGGCTCGCTGCGCGGTGGGCGGGCTCGACCAGCGTGCAATCAACAACCTGCTGGCCTTCCTCGCCGAGCAACGCGCGGTTACCGGGCAGCTCCCGACCGACCGGACCCTCGTGGTCGAACGCTTTCGCGATGAACTGGGGGACTGGCGGGTTGTGCTGCATTCCCCGTTCGGCACCCCGGTGCACGCACCGTGGGCGCTCGCCGTGGGTGCTCGCGTGCGCGAACGCTACGGAATCGACGGCTCCTGCGTAGCCAGCGATGACGGTATCGTCGTGCGCATCCCCGACACCGAAACCGAACCGCCCGGCAGTGAGCTCTTCGTTTTCGACCCTGATGAGCTCGAGCAGATCGTCATCGACGAGGTCGGTGGCTCCGCCCTGTTCGCTTCCCGGTTTCGGGAGTGCGCTGCCCGGGCACTGCTGCTGCCCAGGTACAAACCCGGTGCGCGCTCGCCGCTGTGGCAACAACGCCAGAAGGCCGCCCAACTACTCGACGTGGCCCGCACCTTTTCCACCTTTCCGATCATTCTCGAGACCCTGCGTGAATGCCTTCAAGACGTGTACGACCTTCCGGCCCTCGGGGCGCTGGCCCGGCAGATCGGCTCCCGTGAAGTGCGTCTGGTTGACACCGAGACCGAGACCGCCAGCCCGTTCGCGAGCACACTGCTGTTCGGTTACGTCGCCGCCTTCATGTACGAGGGCGACACCCCGCTCGCCGAGCGGCGCGCCACCGCCCTCGCCATCGATTCGAGCCTGCTGGCCGAACTGTTGGGGCGGGTTGAACTGCGTGAACTCCTCGACCCGAGCGTCATCGCTCAAACCGACCGAGAACTGCAACGGCTCGCGCCGGACTACCTGGCCAAGGGCGTGGAAGGTGTCGCCGATCTGTTGCGCACCCTTGGCCCGCTCAGCACCAGCGAGGTCGCCGAGCGGATGCTCATTCTCCCGCCGGAATCGCCGCCCGCGCCGGGCCTGCCGCCCGCGCAGGGCCCGCCCGCTGTCCTTGTCGCCGAGCAGGCCCTGCTGGGACTGGTCGACGCGCGCCGCGCCGTGCGCGTGAGCATCGGCGGTGAGGAACGCTGGGCAGCAGTCGAAGACGCGAGCCGATTGCGCGACGCTCTCGGCGTTCCCCTGCCGATCGGGGTGTCCGCTGCGTTTACTGAATCCGTGGCTGATCCGCTCGGCGATCTGGTGAGCCGCTACGCACGCTCGCACGGACCCTTCACCACCGGCGCCGTCGCCGACCGGTTTGGCCTCGGCACGGCCGTTGTGCAGATTGCCCTCAAACGCCTCGCCGACGCCCGCCGTATCGTGGCCGGCGAATTCCGACCGAACGGCACCGGCTTGGAATGGTGCGACTCCGAGGTGCTGCGGCGCCTGCGTCGGCGCTCGCTCGCGGCGCTTCGGCACGAGGTGGAACCGGTGGACCAGCAGGCCATCGGTCGGTTCCTGCCGGTCTGGCAACACGTGGGAGGCAAGCTGCGCGGAATCGACGGCGTCGCATCCGTTGTGGAACAGCTTGAGGGCGCGCGCATTCCGGCGTCCGCCTGGGAGACGCTCATTCTGCCGGCCCGGGTGAGCGACTACCAGCCGGGCATGCTCGACGAACTCACCAACGCGGGGGAGTTGCTCTGGGCGGGCGCAGGAACCCTCGCCGGCAATGACGGTTGGGTCAGTCTGCACCTCGCCGAAACGGCCCAGCTCACCCTGCCGCTTCCCATCGACGTGGAGACGACGTCCCTGCAGCAGGAGATCCTGACGACCCTGGGCAGCGGGGGCGCCTACTTCTTTCGGCAGCTGTCTGACGCCGTCGGCAGCCAGGACGACGCCGCACTGGTGCAGTCGTTGTGGGACCTGGTCTGGGCCGGTTTGATCAACAATGACACGTTCGCTCCGGTGCGTTCGTTGCTAGCCGGCGGGCACACGGCCCACCGGCAGAGCCGGGCCGCGCCGCGCGCCCGTCTGCATCGTGGGCGGTCGATGCCGCGGCCGAACCTGCCGAGTCGCAGCGGTCCCCCCACGGCGTCAGGCCGATGGTCGATCCTTCCGGTTGCCGACGATTCCCCAACCCGCCGCGCCCACGCGCTGGGGGAGACGCTGCTCGAACGCTATGGCGTGGTGACCCGGGGGGCGGTAATGGCGGAGAGCGTGATCGGCGGCTTCTCGCTCGTCTACCGCACCCTCACCGGGTTTGAAGAGATGGCACGCTGCCGCCGCGGCTATTTCATCGAGGGGCTCGGCGCGGCTCAGTTCGCCACCGGCGGCACCATCGACCGGCTGCGCACCTTCGCTGTGGGAGTATCCCAGACTTCCGTCGACGTGAGGAACACCGCGCCCCTGGAAGCTGTTGCCCTGGCCGCGACCGACCCGGCGAATGCCTATGGCGCCGCGCTGCCGTGGCCGACCCTGCCTGGCAACACCACCCACCGCCCGGGTCGAAAGGCGGGCGCACTCGTCGTTCTTGTCGACGGTGCCCTCGTGCTGTATGTCGAGCGCGGCGGTAAAACCGTGGTTGCTTTTGAAACGGATCAGCAGGTGCTCACGGCGGCCACCGTGAGTCTGGCCGCCCTGGTCACCAACGGTCGCGTGCAGAGGATTGCGGTGGAAACGGTCAACGGCGTGTTCGTGATCGGCACCGACGTGGGCGGGGCCCTGCGCGCCGCCGGATTCACCGAGACCCCGAAAGGGCTGAGGCTGCGTGCCTGAGGGCGATACCGTCTACCGCACCGCCCGATCCCTCGACCAGGCCCTGCGCGGCAGCATCCTGACCGGCTGCGACATTCGGGTACCCGCTTTCGCTACGGTCGATCTTTCGGGACAAACCGTGCACGAGGTCGTCAGTCGCGGCAAACATCTGCTGCACCGGGTCGGTGAGACGAGCATCCACTCGCATTTGAAGATGGAGGGCGCCTGGCACCTGTATCGACCGGGCACGCGGTGGCAGCGGCCGGCGTTTCAGGCACGCATCGTGCTGCAGACGACCGAGTGGGTTGCCGTGGGGTTCGAACTCGGCGTGCTGGAACTCGTGCTGACCCGGGCTGAAGCCGAGGTGGTCGGCCACCTCGGACCCGATCTGCTCGACGTTGAGTGGAGCGCAGCTAACGCTGCCGAGGCCACCAGACGTCTTGCTGCCCACGGGGAGCCGCCGATCATCGTGGCCCTCGCTGACCAGCGCAATCTGGCCGGGCTGGGCAACGTCTATGTCAACGAGCTCTGTTTTCTGCGCGGATTGCTGCCGAACCGGCCCGTAGCTGGGGTCACTGACCTCGCCGGACTCGTGAGACTCGCCCGGCGCCTGTTATGGGCCAATAAAGACCGTGACGAGCGCACGACCACCGGCAACCTGCGACGGGGAGCCCAGCTCTGGGTCTACGGGCGGGCCGGGCAGCCGTGTCGTCGGTGTGGCAGCCGCATTCAGAGGGGACAGCTCGGCCGTACCGAACTGGAGTTGCGCGACACCTACTGGTGCCCGCGCTGCCAGACCTGAGACTGACAGGCCGCCGGTTAGGTGACCGGGCCGGTGTACTTCTCACCGGGGCCCTCGCCGATTGGATCCTGCACGAAGGACGCCTCGCGGAACGCAAGCTGCAGGGAACGCAGGCCGTCCCGCAGGCTGCGGGCATGCATGTCGGCGATATCGGGGGCAGCCGCCGTGACCAGTCCGGCGAGGGCCGTGATGAGCTTGCGCGCCTCGTCGAGGTCGATCTGGGCGTCGGGATCTTCGGCGAGGCCGCACTTCACGGCGGCCGCGCTCATGAGGTGCACGGCGGCCGTGGTGATGATCTCCACAGCGGCCACGTCGGCGATATCGCGTGTTGCCTGGGCAGCATCCCGCTCAAAATCAGCATCCCGCTCAAAATCAGCATCCCGCTCAAGATCGGCATTCTGCTCTAAACCCGTATCGTGCTCAAAACTTTGGCTCACTGCATTCCTCTGCTAGGCTTGTCTTTGGTTCCGGGACAATAGTCTCGGTACGAAAGTGGAGAATCTCCCACCCGCGCATACCGCTTCATCAAGGTTACCGGGTAGTTTGCACTCCGCCGTCGCGTTACCACCTCCTTTGGGAATGTGATAAAGCGAGGGTAGACAGGGTGTCGTGTGGAACACGTCGACGACAAGGTTGGCTTGGAAAGCGCGTGATTTTCCTCTCTTCGTCCCCAATCAGCATCCGCTGACTGGTTGTGATCACGAAGTTAACCAAGAGGAGAGACGCATCAGCGATCCCCGTACAAATGACCGTATACGCGTCCCCGAAGTTCGTCTCGTTGGTCCCAACGGCGAGCAGGTCGGGGTCGTGGCGATTGATGTTGCCCTGCGCCTGGCACAGGATGCCGACCTCGATCTCGTCGAAGTTGCACCTGAAGCCAAGCCGCCCGTGGCCAAGATCATGGACTACGGCAAGTTCAAGTACGAGGCTGCGCAGAAGGCCAAGGAGGCCAGGCGCAACCAGGCGAACACGATCCTCAAGGAGGTTCGTTTTCGTCTCAAGATTGATACGCACGACTATGAGACCAAGCGCAAACGCGCCGAAGGCTTCCTGAAGAGCGGTGACAAGGTCAAGGCCATGATTCTTTTTCGTGGCCGTGAACAGTCCCGCCCTGATCAGGGCGTACGGCTGCTCCAAAAATTTGCCGAGGATGTCGCCGAGTACGGTTCTGTGGAATCTACTCCGATGATCGACGGTCGAAACATGGTCATGGTGATTGGCCCGTTGAAGAACAAGTCAGAAGCCAAGGCTGAGATCAACGCCCACAAGGCTGCCGAGAAGGCAGACAAGGTAGCCGATAAGGCAGACAAGGTTGCCGATAAGGCAGCGAAACAGGAGGAACCACATGCCTAAGATGAAGACCCACTCCGGAACCAAAAAGCGTTTCAAGGTCACCGGAAGCGGAAAGATCATGAAGCAGCAGGCCGGACTTCGACACAACCTCGAGGTCAAGAGCACGCAGCGCAAGTCCCGTTTGAACCAGGACCAGGTGCTGGCTAAGTCGGATCAGAAGACCATCAAGAAGCTTCTCGGTCTGTAAACCAGGCCCCAATAACAGGCCCGTAACGAATAAGGATTTGTAAAAAATGGCAAGAGTAAAGAGGGCCGTAAACGCCCACAAGAGTCGCCGCGTTATTCTCGAACGCGCCAAGGGTTACCGCGGTCAGCGTTCACGCCTGGTCACCAAGGCGAAGGAGCAGCTCACTCACTCCTTCACCTATAGCTACCGTGACCGTCGTGCACGCAAGGGTGACTTCCGTCGCCTGTGGATCCAGCGGATCAACGCTGCGTCGCGCGCCAACGGCCTCACCTACAACCGTCTGATCCAGGGCCTCGGCCTGGCTGGCATCGAGGTTGACCGTCGTATCCTCGCCGACCTGGCCGTCAACGAGGCAGCGACGTTCGCCGCGCTCGTCGAGAGTGCCAAGGCTGCCCTTCCCGCCGACACTTCGGCACCGAAGGTCGCCGTCACGGCGTAAGGCGTTACCCCGATCGGTTCACCACCGGCTGCCTCCTGGGCGTGAATGTGGTGAAAGATCGACAGTTTTGAATTGAACAGTGAGGAGCGGGCGACGTGGTCGTCCGCTCCTTTTTCTGTAAGTAAACCTTGTGCAACTAAACTCAAGATCATGCTTGATAATCCACGTTCACCGCGCGTCCGTTCCGTCGCAAAACTTGCCAAGCGCGACGCGCGCCTCGAGTCCGGTCTTTTTCTGCTCGAAGGCCCGCAGGCCGTTTCCGAAGCACTCACCTTTCGCCCAGAGCTCGTCGTGGAGTTGTTCGCGACGCCCACCGCGCTCGACCGCTACACCGATCTAGCCCAGAAAGCGATCGACGCCCAGGTCGAGGTGGAGTTCGTCTCCGAAGAGGTGCTCGAGGCTATGGCCGACACGGTCACCCCGCAAGGCTTCGTGGCCGTCTGTCACCAGTTCCCCACCTCGGTGAAGAAAATCTTCAATGCCGAGCCCAAGCTCGTCGCCATCCTTGAAGAGGTGCGCGATCCCGGCAACGCCGGCACCATCATTCGGGCAGCGGATGCCGCGGGCGCGGACGCCGTCATCCTCACCGGTCGCAGCGTCGACCTGTACAACCCCAAGGTCATCCGTTCCTCGACCGGCTCCATCTTCCACCTGCCCGTCGCCATCGCGGCCGATCTCTCCGACGTACTCGACCGTGCCCGGGCGGCCGGGCTGCAGCTCTTTGCCGCCGATATCAAGGGCTCCGACCTGCTGACCGCCCGCAACGAGGGCTTGCTTGCCGCTCCGACCGTGTGGCTGTTCGGCAACGAAGCGCGCGGCCTGACCGATGAAGACCTGGCCCGAGTCGACCGCAGCGTGAGCGTGCCGATCTACGGCGAAGCCGAGTCGATGAACCTCGCGACCGCGGCATCCGTCTGCCTGTATGAGAGTGCATTCGCCCAGCGCGCCTGACCTCCTGCGTAGCACAGATACGCGATGCCCGGACTGTTACAAATGCGTTGCTGTCCGGGCATTTGGCATGTCCAGACACGCGTTCTGTCCTAAGTTAGGGAGTATGGAGCCCACAGATTCGTCCCCGGCCACCTCGAACATCACCGTTCGTCGGGGCGAACCGCTAGTCGTCGTCAAGGACATCAACAAGCACTACGGAGAACTGCATGTTCTCAAGAACATCAACGCCGTGGTCAACCGCGGCGAAGTTGTGGTGGTGATTGGTCCGAGTGGGTCGGGCAAATCCACCCTGTGTCGGGCGATCAACCGCCTCGAGACCATCGATGACGGTGTGATCACCATCGACGGTGTGAAGTTGCCGGAAGAGGGTAAAGCACTGGCTCACTTGCGCGCTGACGTTGGCATGGTCTTTCAGGCGTTCAACCTCTTCGCGCACAAGACCGTGCTCGACAACGTCACACTCGGTCCGATCAAGGTGCGCGGCCTGTCGAAGGCCGCGGCCGAGAAAAAAGCGATGGCCCTGCTGGAGCGCGTCGGCGTGGCCAATCAGGCCAAGAAGATGCCAGCCCAGTTGTCCGGTGGACAGCAACAGCGAGTCGCCATCGCGCGCGCTCTCGCCATGGATCCGAAAGTCATCCTGCTCGACGAGCCGACCAGTGCCCTCGACCCGGAGATGATCAATGAGGTGCTCGAGGTCATGGTCGACCTCGCCAACGACGGCATGACCATGATCGTCGTCACGCACGAAATGGGTTTCGCCCGCAAGGCTGCAGACCGCGTCATCTTTATGGCGGAGGGCGAGATCGTGGAGGAGACCACTCCCGAGGAATTCTTCACCAACCCCCAAAGCACGAGAGCGAAAGACTTCCTCTCCAAAATACTTGCCCACTAATCGGTGGACAGGGTTTACACAGCAGCAGTACCAGCAATCAGGAGAAAAACCATGAGACTCAAAAAAGGTCTAGTGATTTCGGCCATTGCGATCGCAAGTGCGCTCGTGCTTAGCGGCTGCGCGGACTCGGGCGCCCCGACCGATGCCGCCGCCCCAGTGGAGACGGCGGTGTCGTTCCCTGAGGGAAGCACCATGGCCCGCCTGGCCGACGCTGGTTCCATCAACATTGGAACCAAGTTCGACCAGCCGCTGTTCGGCCTGCTCGGCCCCAGCGGCGATCCAGTCGGCTTCGACGTTGAGATGGGGAAGCTCATCGCGGCCAAGCTCGGCATCCCGGCATCGGGCATCAAATGGAGCGAGGCGGTTTCCGCCAACCGCGAGCCGTTCATTGAGAACGGTCAGGTCGACCTCGTTATCGCAACCTATACGATCAACGACACCCGCAAGGAAGCCGTGTCCTTCGCCGGACCGTACTACTCTGCCGGACAGGACCTGCTCGTACTCGCGGGAAACCCGGACAACATCACCGGCCCCGAGGACCTTGCCGGCAAGAAGGTGTGTACCGTGAGCGGTTCCACCTCGGAGAAGAATATCGCCGAATTCACGACCGACATCATCGCCTCGGATACCTACTCCAACTGCCTCGGTCCGCTGCGCAGCGGCGAGGTTGCCGCGGTCACGACCGACAACGTAATCCTGGCCGGCCTGGCCGACCAGAACTCCGGTCAGTTCGAGGTCGTTAACAACGCATTCACCGAAGAGCCCTACGGCATCGGCCTCGCGCATGACGACACCGAATTCCGCTCGTTCATCAACGACGTGCTCGAAGCGGCTTACGCGGACGGTACCTGGGTCTCGGCTTGGGAGTCCACCGCGGGTGCTGTGCTCGACACCCCCACCCCTCCGGCCGTCGACCGCTACTAGGTCTACTTTCGGATTCGCTAACCAGCTTTGAGCCGTAGAGACCCGCCCAGTGGGCGGGTCTCTACGGTGACCACCAGAATGTTCCACGCATTGCCCGACCCACAGACATATAAAAGACGAGGAGGTGAGTTGTGGACGCAGTGATCGACAACCTGCCGCTGTTCCTGGAAGGTTTCCGGAACACTCTGGGCCTGCTCATCATCGCGGGAGTGGGCGCATCCGTACTCGGGCTGATCGTCGCAGCCATGCGCATCTCACCGATCTCGTCATTCCGCGTCTTCGCAACCGCCTATACGGAACTTGTTCGCAACACCCCGCTTACGCTCGTCCTGTTCTTTTGCGCCTACCTTCTGCCCCTTTTAGAGTTCAGCCCGGGATACTTCCAGCTGGCCGCTATCGGGCTCACGGTGTATACCTCTCCGTTCGTAGCCGAGGCCCTGCGGTCCGGCGTGAACGGCGTGCACGTGGGACAAGCCGAAGCGGCACGCAGCGTGGGCCTCACCTTCGGACAAACGCTCACCTTCGTGGTGATGCCCCAAGCCATCCGCATGGTGGTACCACCCCTGATCAATGTGATCATCGCTCTCACCAAGAACACTTCGGTCGCCGGTGCGTTCTTCGTATTCGAACTTTTCGGCGCCGCACGCAGGGTGACCAACGACCGGGGTGATGCTGTGATCCCCATTTTGCTCGCGGTCGCCGCGTTCTACCTGGTCGTCACCATTCCTCTCGGCCTTATCGCCGGCAGGATCGAGAAGAAGGTGGCGGTGCTCCGATGAGTTCTGTACTGTACGACGCCCCGGGACCGAAGTCTCGCGCGCGATCGCGTCTCATCTCCGTTATCGGAACAATTATCCTGGCCGCTGGCTTGCTCGCTCTGATCGTGGTGCTCGGCCTGCCTAAGGCCAGCGCTAACGGCGCGGTGCAGCCGGGCCTGTGGGATATCAGCCGCTGGGACGTTTTCAACGACCTGCTGGTTTGGCGTACCCTCGGGTTCGGCGCCCTTGCGACCCTGCGCATGGCCGCGGTGGCCGCCGTTTTCGCGCTCCTGATCGGAGTACTGTTTTCCTTTGGGCGTTTGTCGGCATCCGCTTGGATTCGGGTGCCCACCACGGTGCTGCTTGAATTCTTCCGCGGTATGCCCGTGCTGCTCATGATGCTCTTCATCCTGTTGGTGTTCGCCACCGGATCGTTCTGGGCGGGTGTAGCGGCTCTGTCCGTGTACAACGGCGCCATCATCGGCGAGGCGCTCCGCGCAGGAATCAACGCCCTGCCGCGTGGTCAGCGCGAGGCTGGACTCGCTATCGGACTTACCCCGGTGGCCACCCGGTTCCGCATTGAGTTTCCGCAGGCATTTCGTCAGATGCTGCCGATCATCATCGCCCAGCTGGTGGTGCTACTCAAGGACACGTCCTTGGCTTTCATCGTGGGCTACAACGAACTCCTCCGGGCCGGACTGAACCAGCTAGCCAACTTCTTCGGCGATCAATATAAGTTCTCGTTCTTCTTCATCGTGCTCGCCATCTATCTGACCTTGAACTTGTCGCTATCGTGGCTGGCACGCAGAATTGCCAAGCGCACCGGGCCGCAGGCTGGCAGCGTCACCACGGACTCCGCCGCCCCGGTCGACCCGCACTTGGGCGACCCACATGCGGTGGATGCCGAGAGCAGAAGCCACGCGTCGCAAGGCGGCTAAACTCAGGGACTGTGTCTGATTCCGCTGGTCCCATCGACCCACCCGCCATTACCGAAGCCGCCGTCAATATCGCGGTTGACGCCGCACTGGCCGCCATTGCCACCGCCGACACGACCGCCGCCCTCAGGCTCGTGCGCAGCGAGCACGCGGGGGAGTCTTCACCGCTGTCGAAGCTCAACGCCTTGATGCGCAGCGTGCCCGGCAACCAGAAGGCCGCTGCCGGCAAGCTCGTCGGCCAAGCGCGCGGCGCCGTCACCAAGGCGTTGACCGCTCGCGAAGATGACATTGGCAGCGCTGAAGCCGCCGCCCGCCTGCTCGCCGAAACGGTAGACGTCACCGCCGCAGCGTCAACCTGGAAACCGGGGGCGCGGCATCCGATCTCACTGCTCAGCGAACGCGCCGCCGACGTCTTCGTGGCCATGGGCTGGGAGGTCGCCGAAGGCCCGGAGCTTGAAAACGAATGGTTCAACTTCGACGGGCTCAATTTCGACGAGGACCACCCGGCCCGCGCCATGCAAGACACCTTCTTCGTCGAACCGACGGATGCCCACCTCGTTCTACGCACGCAAACCTCACCCGTGCAGCTGCGCGCATTGCTCTCGCGTGAGCTGCCGGTCTACGTGGTCGCGCCCGGACGGGTTTTTCGCACCGACGAACTCGATGCGACCCACACGCCGGTCTTTCACCAGATCGAGGGCATCGCGATCGACAAGGGCCTCACCATGGCCAACCTGCGCGGCACGCTCGACCACTTCGTGCAGGCCCTATTCGGTCCAGAAGCCAAGGTGCGCCTGCGCCCGAACTACTTTCCATTCACCGAACCGAGCGCAGAGCTCGACGTCTGGCACCCGACCTTCAAGGACGGGGCACGCTGGATCGAGTGGGGTGGCTGCGGCATGGTGCACGCCAACGTGCTGCGCTCCGCCGGGATCGACCCCGAGGTCTACTCCGGGTTCGCGTTCGGGGTGGGCGTGGAACGAGCTGTGATGTTTAGAAATGACGTAAAGGACATGCACGATATGGTCGAGGGCGATATTCGGTTCAGCCAGCAGTATGGGATGACGGTCTGATGCGGGTACCACTTTCCTGGCTCGGCGAATTCGTCGACCTCGCCCCTGGCACCACGCCGGAAGACGTACATGCTGCCCTCGTGAGCGTCGGTCTCGAAGAGGAAGATATCCACCGTTTCGACGTGTCCGGCCCGATCGTGGTCGGCGAGGTGCTCGAATTCGTCGGCGAAGAGCAGACCAACGGCAAGACCATCAACTGGTGCCAGGTGCGAGTTGCGCCGGGCGACGAACTCGCCGCTGACGGCGGCCCCGCCATCCATGGCATCATTTGTGGCGCCCACAACTTCGCCGTCGGCGACAAGGTTGTCGTGACCCTGCCCGGAGCTTCGCTGCCGGGTCCGTTTCCCATTGCGGCCCGCAAGACCTACGGCCACGTCTCCGACGGCATGATCGCCTCGGCCCGTGAACTCGGCCTCGGCGACGAGCACGATGGAATTCTGCTGCTGGCTTCGCTCGGCATCGACGCTCCGGTCGGAACGGATGCGATCCCCCTGCTGGGCCTCGATGACAGCGCCGTCGAGATCAACGTCACCCCCGATCGCGGCTATGCCTTCTCCATTCGCGGCGTCGCCCGCGAATACTCGCACGCCACCGGCGTGCCGTTTCGGGACCCTGCGCTGGCACCGACGGTCGTGGCCCCGGTCACCCGGTTCCCCGTGACGATCGACGACCAGGCTCCGATTCGGGACCGAACCGGAGCAAGCGTGTTCGTCACCCGCGTCGTGCGCGGCGTCGACCCGACCCGGCCGACCCCGGCCTGGATGATCGCGCGACTGGGGCTGGTCGGCATCCGCTCGATTTCGCTCGTCGTTGACGTGACCAACTATGTGATGTTCGAGCTCGGCCAGCCGTTGCACGGCTACGACCTGGACAAGCTGGCCGGCGGAATCATCGTGCGGCGTGCGACCGCCGGGGAGAAATTCACCACCCTCGACGCGGTTACCCGCACGCTCGACGTTGAAGATTTGCTGATCACCGATGAATCCGGGCCGATCGGCCTGGCCGGTGTCATGGGCGGGGCAAGCACGGAGATCACCGCACAGACGGTCAACGTGCTCGTTGAGGCCGCCAACTTCGACCCGGTGTCGATCGCGCGCTCGGCCCGCCGCCACAAGCTGCCGAGCGAGGCAAGCAAGCGGTTCGAACGCGGTGTCGACCCGCGCGTGGCCGCTGTCGCTGCCGCACGCGTGGTACAGCTGCTCGTCGACCTGGCCGGAGGAGTCGCCGACGATCTCGGTTCGGTCTACGACGAAGCTCCGGCACCCCAGCCGATCCTGCTGCCGACCGGGTTCGTGTCTGGTCTCATCGGCCTCGCCTACACCGGAGACGAGGTGCGCGATGCGCTCGTCGACGTCGGCGCCTCGTTGGTCGAATCCGACGGCGACCTGCACGTCACCCCGCCGAGCTGGCGCCCCGACCTGACGGATAAGTGGACCCTCGCCGAGGAGGTCGCCCGCATCGTCGGCTACGAACGCATTCCCTCGGTGCTGCCCGTCGCGCCGCCCGGCCGTGGCCTGACCCGCACGCAGACTTTGCGCCGGACTGTCGCTCACACCCTGGCAGCCACCGGTCACACCGAGGTCTTGACCTACCCGTTCGTTTCCGAGCGGGCGAACAACGTGTTCGGGGTGGCCGTTTCATCCGCCATGTCCGCCGGCGCGAGCACGGCGGATGCGGCATCCGTTGTGCCGATTACGGTGCCGGTTTCGGTGCCGCAGATCAAGGTCGCTAATCCGCTCGACGGTGAGGCACCGTTTCTGCGCACCTCGATGCTGCCGGGCCTGTTGCAGATCGCGCACCGCAACCGGTCACGCGGACTGGTCGACGTGGCCATCTACGAGCAGGGACTGGTCTTTCGGCCCGAGGTTGGCGTGAAATACGGCATGGCAGTGCTCCCGGCCGGCGCCGCGCGCCCGAGCGCCGAGGCTGAGGCGGCCCTGAACGCGGGAATTGTTCCGCAGCCACTCATGGTCGGAATCGTTCTCGTCGGCAATGACGTGCGGCACCAACCCGGACAGCCCGCCGTTGGAGCCGGCTGGCAGTCCGCGTTGGCCGCTGCGCAGCAGGTGGCACTGGCTACCGGAGTGCGGATCGAAGTACGCCAGGGCCAGCACCCAGCGATGCACCCGGGCCGCACTGCCGAGCTGTTCGTCACCGTGCAGGGTTCGACCGTGCAGGCTACGACTGTGTCGGCTTCGACTGTGTCGGCTTCGACTGTGTCGGTGGGATTCGCCGGAGAACTGCTCCCCACGGTCGCCGACGACTATGACCTTCCCGCTGTCGTGGCCGTTGCCGAGATCAACCTCGGGCTCGTCTTCGCGCAGGCCGACGATGACTTGACGGTCACGCCGATCCGCACGATGCCTGCTGCGACGCAGGACCTTTCGCTCGTCGTCTCGGTTTCGGTGCCGGCTGCCGCCCTGGGCGCGGTCGTCGCCGAGGGGGCGGGCGACCTGCTCGAGAGCATCGACCTGGTCGACGACTACCGTGGTGCCGGAGTTGAGTCCGGCCAGAAGTCGCTCACCTTCGGACTGCGCTTTCGCGGCGAGGAGCGTACGCTGACCGCCGCCGAAGCGAGCGCCGCGCGCTTGTCCGGGGTTGCCCTCGCTGCGGATCGCTTCGGGGCGGCCCTGCGCGAATAGCAGCCGGGGGTCTGCATGCCCTGACCAGCGGATGCCGCGGCCCGCGGCATCCGCTGGTCAGGGCACTCGTTCGGGACGCGGACACTCAGTGCCCGGGGTGCTGCGAACTGTAACGAGTGCCGTGGGCTGTTCCCGTCAGGTGTAGGCGCGGGATCCGCTTGTGGTGGCACTCGTTCGGGACGCGGGCACTCCTTCCAACGGGTGCCGCGAGTCCCAACGGGTGCCGCGAGTCCCGACGGGTGCAGCGAGTCCAGACGGGTGCAGCGAGTCCTGACGGGTGCCGCGAGTCCAGACGGGTGCCGCGAACGCAGGGTGCAGGGTCAGCGGGTGCGCGGCACACCCTTTTCGCAGAGGAACCGGTAGAACTCCACGGCATTGAGGGCCAGGTTCCAGCCCCAGCGGTTGAAACTCGTCACAAACGGGCGAAGCACGCTCTCCCGATCCTTCTCGGCCAGGACCACCCCCACCACGTCCTTCCCGTTCATGACCGCTGCGCGGGTGTACTTGGTGTGCCCGTCAAACTCTCCGATCTTGCGCACACCCCGCCAGAAGTAGTCCACGAAGTACGAGCGGCCAGCGACGTCAAATTGCACCTGCAGTTCGGGAATCTGAAACTTCAGTTCCTCGAAGCGCACTCTGCTGAGCGACTCGCCGGCGTTGGCCGAGAGTTCGTCGGCAAACGTGATGGCCCGCTCAGCAGCCTGGCACCCGGTACGGGGACGCACCGCGTCCAGTTCCGCAAAGAGCACCGCCTTCGTGATCGCCGGAACGCCCGGATTTCCCGCGCCGGGCACCACCCGCCTGCTCTCCTGGTGAAGCACGTGGTCGATCATCGTCACTCCGGTGAGAAAACTGCACCCGGCAGCGATATCGACAAGGGTACGAGCGAGGCTGGTCACCGCGACACCGGCGATGAGTGTTGCATTCGGATCGGCGACGGCACGATGGGTGGTGACGAGCCGGTGACTGCTGCCGCCATGGGCGTCGGGGACGAGGGCATGCACCGTGACGGGCCAGGCGCCAATCAGTGGTAATCCGTGCATGGCCGCGGCCGAATGGTGTGAGAGCACCAGTGGTCGTTTGGCCGCCCCGGCAGTGGCACGCGTGAACAGGCGGTATTGCCCGTCGAGACCACACGCCTGCCACTTCGTGCCGAGCGCGTACCAACCGCGTCGAAGACGCCGGAGCTCGCCCCGTCTCACCAGCAAGCCCACGGCGTGCGCATTCATCCCGGCCCCACGAAGGGCATCAGCCGTGATGAGCCCGTCGCCGAGCACATCCTGCGTTTCCAAGGCCTCCAACATGCCCCCACTCTGCCGCGGAACAGGAGCCGGTCCTCGTTTGGCGCAACAACTGTGGGGAACTCGGCACGAGCATTCACTGTGCAGAGAGCGGATGCTCCGACTCTCGTGGCACTCGTTTCGGATGCGGGCACTTGGTGTTCGGGGTGCCGCAAACTCTAACGCGTGCCACGAGTCGCGACTGGGGGCCGGCGCGCGGCATCCGTCGTCGTGGCACTCGCTAGGGAAGCCGGCACTTCCCGTCAGGGGTGCCGTGAACCAGCAGGGGTGCCGTGAACCAGCAGGGGTGCCGTGAACCAGCAGGGGTGCCGTGAACCACGCCGAGGAAAGCGACGGCGAGCGGATGCCCCCCCCGCACGCGTGACGCCCCGCACGCGTGACGCCCCGCGCGAGCGCGGAAATCGGGCCGCCGGGGCCGCGCTAGGTTTAACACATGGTCTTTTCGGTGGCAGTGGCGGGTGCGAGTGGGTATGCGGGCGGCGAACTGCTGCGGCTGCTTTCCGGTCACCCCGAATTCGAGGTGCGCACGGTCACCGCGCACAGCAATGCCGGACAGCGCCTGGTCGACGTGCAGCCTCAGCTGCGTTCGCTCGCCCACCTGACCCTCGTCGACACGACCCCGGAAAATCTCAGCGGCCACGACGCTGTCTTCTTCGCCCTGCCGCACGGAAAATCCGGTGAGCTGACGGCGCACCTGCCCAATGACACCCTCGTCGTGGACTGCGGCGCCGACCACCGCCTCGAAAACCCCGACGACTGGGCGGCGTTTTACGGCGGTGACTACTTCGGTTCGTGGACCTATGGGGTGCCCGAACTGGTCACGGCCAACGGCAAACAGCGCGACAGAATTGTTGCCGCACGCCGCATCGCCGCGCCCGGCTGCAACGCCAGCACTGTCGCGCTCGCCCTGGCCCCCGGCATCCATGCGGGAGTGATCGAAGCGCAGGACCTCGTTGCGGTACTCGCCGTCGGCCCGAGTGGCGCCGGCAAGAGTCTCAAGTTGCCAAACCTCGCTGCCGAGATCCTGGGCTCGGCCAACCCTTATGCGGTCGGCGGCACTCATCGGCATATTCCCGAGATCGTGCAGGCGCTGCGCTGGGCCAAAAGCGCCGCATCCACGTCGGCACGAGACGCAACCATCTCGTTCACGCCGGTGATCGTGCCCATGTCGCGCGGCATCCTCGCGACGGCGACCGCCCGACTGGTACCCGGCACAAGCGCCGCCGCCGTGCGCGCTGCCTGGGAGAACGCCTACGCCGACGAACCGTTTGTGCACGTACTTCCTGAGGGACATTTTCCGCGCACGGCCGATGTGCTCGGCGCCAACACCGCTCTGATCGGACTGGCCGTCGACGAGGCAGCCGGCCGCGTCGTCACGATCACCGCCATCGACAATCTTGTCAAGGGCACCGCCGGCGCTGCCATCCAATCTGCCAACATTGCCCTCGGTCTGACCGAAACTCTCGGTCTGACCATGAATGGAGTTGCTCCGTGAGTGTCACCCATCCCGCCGGTTTCGCTGCTGCCGGCGTCACGGCCGGCCTGAAAAAGTCTGGCGGGCTCGACCTCGCCCTCGTGCACAACCTCGGCCCGCTGCAGAATGCCGCCACCGTGTTCACGAGCAACCGCTGCCAGGCCAACCCCGTCATCTGGAGTACCCAGGTCATGAGTGACGGCCGCGTCAGCGCCATCGTGCTCAACTCCGGAGGAGCCAACTGTTACACCGGCAGCATCGGCTTCCAGACCACCCATGCCACCGCCGAAGCCGTCGCGACCCGCCTCGATATCTCTTCCGGCGACGTTTTGGTCTGCTCCACCGGACTGATCGGTGAACAACTCGACCTCGACCTCGTCACCGCGGGAGTCTGGGACGCCACCCTCCATATCAAGACGGATGCCGCAACCACCCCGGCCGCCGGCCTCCTGGCCGCGCAGGCGATCATGACCACCGACACTCGTCCGAAGGAGGCCCTGCACACCTCTGCCGCCGGTTGGAGCATTGGCGCCATGGCCAAGGGTGCCGGCATGCTCGCTCCGGGGCTGGCCACGATGCTCGTGGTCATCACGACCGACGCCGTGCTCGACTCGGCCGACCTCGACACGGCGCTTCGCGCGGCGACCCGGGTCACCTTCGATCGCCTCGATTCCGACGGCTGCATGTCGACCAACGACACCGTGAGCCTGCTCTGCTCCGGTGCAAGCGGCGTCGCCGCCGACAAGGACGAATTCAGCATCGCCCTCATCGAGATCTGCCGCGACCTCGTCTTACAGTTACAGGGAGACGCCGAGGGTGCCGCGCACGACGTGGCGATCACCGTCACCAACGCGGTCTCCGACGATGAGGCGGTGACCGTGGCCCGTGCCGTCTCGCGCAGCAACCTGTTCAAATCGGCCATCTTCGGCAACGACCCGAACTGGGGCCGCGTGCTCGCCGCCGTCGGAACGGTGCCGGTCGACGACGCCGCCTTCGACCCGTACGGCATCGATGTCGCCATCAACGGCGTTCAGGTGTGTACCGCGGGTGAGCCCGATCAGCCGCGCGAGCTCGTCGACCTCTCGGGCCGCGGCGTGACTGTGCTCATCGACCTGCATGCCGGCAGCGCAACGGCCACCCTGTGGACCAACGACCTCACCCACGACTATGTCGAAGAGAACAGCGCGTACTCGAGCTGATCATGACCGAAACACCGAGAACTAACGCCGAGACCAGCCAGGCCGAAGCATCCGTCAAGGCGGCAACGCTGATCGAAGCGCTGCCGTGGCTCAAACGCTTTCACGACCAGATCATCGTCGTGAAGTTCGGCGGCAACGCCATGGTGAGCGAAGAGCTGCAGCGCTCCTTCGCCGAAGACATGGTCTACCTGCGATACGCGGGCATCCGACCGGTCGTCGTACACGGCGGCGGCCCGCAGATCTCCGCCATGCTGGCGCGCCTCGGCATCGAGAGCGAGTTTCGTGGCGGCTACCGGGTGACCACGCCCGAAGCGATGGACGTGGTGCGCATGGTGCTCACCGGCCAGATCAATCGCGACCTGGTCAGTCACATCAACCAGCACGGTCCGCTCGCCGCGGGACTCTCCGGTGAAGACGCCGGCCTGTTTCGCGGGCGCCGGCGCGGCGTGGTCATCGACGGCGAGAAGGTTGATCTCGGACTCGTCGGCGATGTCATCGGCGTCGACCCCGAAGCAGTACTCGCCCAGCTCGCAGCTGGCCGTATACCGGTGGTCTCGTCGATCGCTCCCGATACGGATGTTCCGGGCCAGTCCCTCAACGTCAACGCCGACGCTGCTGCTGCCGCACTCGCTATCGCGCTGGGCGCGGCCAAGCTCGTGATTCTCACCGACGTCGCCGGTTTGTATCGAGACTGGCCCAACCGGGATTCGCTCGTGTCGATCATCGATGTGGTCGAATTACGCGGTCTGCTGCCCGACCTGGAATCGGGGATGATCCCCAAGATGACGGCCTGTCTCGATGCCGTCGACGGTGGCGTCGCTAAAGCTGCGATCATCGACGGGCGAGTGCCGCACTCGATCCTGCTCGAAATTTTCACTGGAAGCGGCATCGGCACGGAGGTAGTACCGGCATGATTGAAGATTCTTGGCAGAATCGGTTCGCCGATTCGATGATGCGCACGTTCAGCCCGCCACTGGCCATGCTTGTGCGCGGTGAGGGCTGCTACGTCTGGGACGAGAAGGGCACGCAATACCTGGACTTTCTGGCCGGCATCGCGGTGAATTCGCTCGGTCACGCACACCCTGAGGTCGTTGCTGCCGTGACCCGGCAGATCGGCACGATCAGCCATGTCTCCAACTATTTCGCCACGCCGCCGCAGATTGAACTCGCCGAACGCCTCAAACGCATCACCGGCGCCGGTGAAACGGGCCGTGTCTACTTCTGCAATTCCGGTGCCGAGGCCAACGAGGCAGCGTTCAAACTGGCCAGGCTCAACAACCAAGGACACCGCAGCCGCATCATCGCGCTGCACGACTCCTTCCACGGCCGCACCATGGGCGCGCTCGCCCTGTCGGGCAAGCCGAACATGCGCGAGGCGTTCGAGCCCGTGCCCGGCGGAGTCGAACACATTGACAGCACGATCAAGGCCCTCGAAGCCACCATCGACAACACCGTCGCCGCCCTATTCCTCGAACCGGTCAAAGGCGAGGCGGGCGTCATCGACCTGCCGGAAGGGTTCCTCAAGCGTGCCCGTGAGCTGTGCACCGAGCATGGCGTACTCCTGATCCTCGATGAGATCCAGACCGGTATCGCCCGCACCGGCGCCTGGTTCGCCTACAACCACGCTGAAATACTGCCGGATGCCGTCACCATCGCCAAGGGGATGGGTGGCGGTGTCCCCATTGGCGCGCTCGTCACCTTCGGCTGGGCCTCTGAACTGTTCCGTCGCGGCCAGCACGGCTCGACCTTCGCCGGCAACCCGCTCGTCACCGCGACCGCCAACGCCGTGCTCGGCGTGATCGAACGCGATGACCTGGCCGCCAACGCCGCTGTGAGGGGCCAGCAGCTGCGCGAGATCATTCTCGGCTTCCACTCGCCGCTGATCGACGAGGTGCGCGGGCGCGGCCTGTTGCTCGGCATCGGCCTGACCGAACCGGTCGCCTTGAAGCTCGGCGCGGCCGCGCTCGCCCAGGGCCTCATCGTCAACGCCGCCAACGAGACCAGCATTCGTATCGCCCCACCCCTGATCGTGGGGGACGCTGAGCTGGCCGACTTCCAGGAACGGTTCGGGCGAGCACTGGCCAGCCTCTAGGCTGGACGAATCCCACTTTGCGCGGGTTTCGCACCGGCGCGGGACTACCAACCGGGGGGAGCGGCACCCGCTCACCTGCTACCTAACAACCGAAAGTGACACCGTGACCCGCCATTTCCTGCGCGACGACGACATCTCCCCGGCCGAACAGGCCGAGATTCTCGATCTGGCCCTGGAGCTGAAGCGAGACCGATTCGCAGTGCGCCCGCTCGCCGGCCCGCAGACCGTCGCGGTCATTTTCGACAAGTCTTCCACCCGTACCCGAGTGTCCTTCGCGGTCGGCATCGCCGACCTCGGCGGCAGCCCCCTCATCATCAGTACCGCGAACAGCCAGCTCGGTGGCAAGGAGACCGCCTCCGACACGGCCCGCGTGCTCGAACGCCAGGTCGCCGCGATCGTCTGGCGCACCTACGGCCAGGCCGGACTCGAGGAAATGGCGCTCGGCACGACCGTGCCCGTGATCAACGCGCTCAGCGATGATTTTCACCCTTGCCAGCTTCTCGCCGACCTGCTCACCCTCCGCGAACACCGCGGCGACCTCGCCGGCCAGACCCTCGCCTTTCTCGGTGACGGTGCCTGCAACATGGGTCAGTCCTATTTACTGGCGGGAGCGACCGCCGGCATGCACGTGCGCATCGCGTCACCGGTCGGCTACACCCCGACCGACCAGGTGGTAGCGGATGCGACAGCCATCGCCGCCCGCACCGGCGGCTCGGTCGCTTTGTTCACCGACCCGCGCGAAGCCGTCACCGGCGTCGACGTGGTCATCACCGACACCTGGGTGTCGATGGGCAAGGAAGACGAGAAAGCCACCCGGCTCGGCGACCTCGGCCAGTACCGGGTCGACGCTACTCTGATGGGCCTGGCGAAGCCGGGCGCCCACTTCATGCACTGCCTGCCGGCAGACCGCGGCTACGAGGTGACCGCCGATGTCATCGACGGGCCGCAGAGCATCATCTGGGACGAGGCCGAGAACCGCCTGCACGCCCAAAAAGCCCTGCTGGTCTGGTTGCTCGCGCAAAACGCGGCCTGACCGCCTCGCCCTCGCCCTCTGGACGGGGCCTGGGCCCGGGCCCGGGGCCCAGTTTATAAACTGGGCCCGCGGTCGGGGCCCGGGCCCCGACCGCAGTGCAGGGACGGCAGGCGGGCGGGGGACCGGCGCCCACAACGTAAACTTTAGACAGATCAAGATTTAGGGAGAAGCATGGCGGAACGCGTTGTACTCGCATACTCGGGCGGACTGGATACCTCGGTCGGCATCGGCTGGCTCAAGGATGCCACCGGTAAAGAGGTCGTAGCCCTCGCCGTCGACGTCGGTCAGGAGGGCGAAGACATGGACGTGATCCGTCAGCGCGCCTTGGACTGCGGCGCAGTCGAATCCATCGTCATCGACGCGAAAGACGAGTTCGCCAACGACTACATCGTGCCGACGCTCAAGGCGAACGCCCTGTATCAGAAGCGCTACCCGCTCGTCTCGGCGATCAGCCGACCGCTGATCGCCAAGTACCTGGCCTCCACCGCCAAGGAGCTCGGCGCCGACAGCGTCGCGCACGGATGCACCGGCAAGGGCAACGACCAGGTTCGGTTCGAAGCGGCCGTCGCGGCCCTCGCACCCGACCTGACCTCGCTCGCCCCGGTGCGGGACTTCGCGCTGACCCGCGACAAAGCCATCGAGTACGCCGCCAAGCACGACCTGCCCATCATGCAGTCCAAGAAGAGCCCGTACTCGGTAGACCAGAACGTCTGGGGTCGCGCCGTCGAGACCGGGTTCCTCGAAGACCCGTGGAACGCGCCGATCGAGGACCTCTACACCTATACCCAGGACCCATCGGTCACTCGCGCCCCCACCGAGGTCGTCATCTCCTTCGAGCAAGGGGTGCCTGTTGCCATTGATGGCAAGAAGGTTACCCCGCTGCAGATGATTCAGTTGATGAACCGTCTCGCTGGTGACCAGGGGGTCGGCCGCATCGACATCGTCGAGGACCGCCTCGTCGGCATCAAGAGCCGCGAGATCTATGAGGCGCCGGCCGGCATCGCACTGATTGCTGCGCACGAAGAGCTCGAGAACATGACCGTGGAACGTGACGTCGCCCGCTACAAGCGGGGTGTCGAGAGCAAGTGGGCCGAGCTCGTCTACGACGGTCTCTGGTTCTCTGGTCTGAAGAAGAGCCTTGACGTGTTCATCGAGGACACTCAGAAGCACGTGACGGGCGACATCCGCTTGAAGATGCACGCCGGCACCGCCGTCGTCACCGGTCGTTCCAGCACGACGAGCCTGTACGACTTCAATCTCGCCACCTACGACACCGGCGACTCCTTCGACCAGTCCATGGCCAAGGGATTCATCGAGCTGTGGTCGTTGCCGAGCAAGATCGCGGCCCGCCGCGACGCCGCCGAAAAGTAGGGCGCGCGCGTGTCGAGTGAGAAGAACGCGAACCGCGCCGGAGCGGCGGGCGCCCTCTGGGGCGGCCGTTTCGCTGGGGGACCGTCGCCGGAACTGGCGCGGCTGAGCAAGTCGACCCAGTTCGACTGGATGCTGGCCGAATACGACCTGCAGGGCAGCCGCGCGCACGCACGGGCCCTGGCCGCCGCCGGGTATCTCACCGACACCGAACTCACCCAGATGGTCGGCGCGCTCGAAGAGCTCAAGCGCGCCGTCATCGCCGGCGATTTTCTCCCCGCCGATGCCGACGAAGACGTGCACTCGGCGCTGGAGCGGGGTCTGATCGGTATCATCGGCGTCGAGATCGGGGGCAAGCTCCGCGCTGGCCGCAGCCGCAACGACCAGGTCGCGACGCTCGTGCGCATGTGGCTGCGTGATCACGCCGCCATCCTCGCCTCGCTCGTCATCGAACTCATTGATGCCCTCGCCGCTCAGGCCGAAGCGCACGAAAGCGCCATCATGCCCGGCCGCACCCATCTGCAGCACGCCCAACCGGTGCTGCTCGCGCACCACCTGCTGGCGCACTGCTGGCCACTCGTGCGTGACCTGGACCGCTTCGCGGACTGGGGTCGGCGAGCGGATGCGTCCCCCTACGGTTCCGGCGCCCTCGCTGGTAACACCCTCGGTCTCGACGCGCACCTTGTCGCCGTGGACCTCGGCTTCGCCGCCGTGGTCGAGAACTCCATCGACGGCACCGCGAGCCGCGACCTGGTCGCTGAATTCGCCTACATCACCGCGCAAATCGGCATCGACATGTCGCGGCTGGCCGAAGAGATCATTCTCTGGAACACCCGCGAATTCGGTTTCGTCACCCTCGATGACGCCTACTCCACCGGCTCGTCGATCATGCCGCAGAAGAAAAACCCCGACATCGCCGAGCTCGCTCGCGGCAAGTCCGGCCGCATGATCGGCAACCTCACCGGGCTGCTCACCACGCTCAAGGGTCTGCCGCTCGCCTACAACCGCGACCTGCAGGAAGACAAGGAACCGGTCTTCGACTCGATCAACACCCTCGAAGTGCTGCTGCCCGCCTTCACCGGCATGGTCGCCACCCTCACTTTTCACACCGAACGCATGGCCGAGCTCGCTCCGCAGGGTTTCTCGCTTGCCACGGATGTCGCGGAGTGGCTGGTCAAACGCCATGTATCGTTCCGTGACGCGCACGAAATCACCGGTTCTTTGGTGAAGTTCGCTGAGATCAACGGACTCGACCTACACGAAGTCGACGACGAGGCGTTGCTCGTGATCTCGCCTCACCTCGTTCCCCAGGTGCGCGAAGTGCTCACCATCCGCGGGTCGGTCGAGAGTCGTGACGGCGCCGGCGGAACCGCTCCGGTACGCGTCGCCGAGCAGCGTGCCCACCTCGTGGCCCGCGTACGCGACCTGACGGCCGTCCTCAGCCGGTAGAGCAGGCCGTATCGGCGGTGCGAACCTGCGACGGTGCGGTGCTAAATCGGCCCGCTAGGCGAGGGCCATCGGCACGAGGGCGGCGCACGCGCACGCCCAGGTGAGGCTCGACAGGGTGCCGATGATGAACCGCTCGCGCGATTCAGCCGCGGCTAGCTCCGTGAAGCGGCCCACGCCCTTGATGGCGACGACCACGGCGATCGCTTCGGGAAAACCGGCCAGGATCGCGCCGGCCACGGCAAGGCGTTCCAGGATGCCGATGGTCACCCCGCCGCGCAGCACCTCGTGCGTCTCCAGGTCGCTGACCCCGGCCATGGTCGGGGCCGGTTTGCCGGCGTTCAGCACCATGATTCCGCCATGCTGGCCCGGCGGTACCGAGTTGTTGGTGGCGAGATCAAGCGCTAGTACTGCAACCGGGCCGCCCCCGACCACGGCGAGGGCGAGGGCGAGCATGCCGATCACGATACCGAAGGCGCTCGGGCCGGTGCCAACGGGCACCGCGGCGAGCACGAGGGCAACGACGAGACCACCGATGGCCGCAATCGCGAAAAGCTGTCGGTGCAGTTTGAAGGCGATCGCGGCGCAGGTGAGCGAGGCGAGCGTGACCAGGAGCAGGGCGACCCAGTAGAGAAATGTGAGGACGGTGAAGGTCATGCGGAGTTATCCGTTTCAGTCGGGCGATGATCGAGCTGCTCCAGCAGCCTAACCAACGCCGGCCGCGCGGCCTGCTCAACCCGATACTGCGCCGCTTTGAGCCGTTGGCTCACGGCACCGGTCGTGATTTTGAGCTCTGCAGCGATATCGGTTTGGGCCAGGCCGCGTTCGAACAGGTCGCCGGCCTGCCAGCCTTGCCGGGTTCGGCGTTGACGCAGCAGCAGGATCATGGTGAAGAGCGCCTCGATACCGGGGGAGTCGGCATGCGTCGGATCGACCTCGAGAGCAAAGTGCGCCTCGGTTCTCTTAGCGCGCAGCACGGCGTCTCGGGCCGCGATGAAAGCGCCGCCGGTGGCCTGTCTGGTCGACGCCGGTAGGGGAGCGCGCACGGTTCCGACACCGAGCCCGACGCTCCAATGGCCGGAACGATGCAACGCGAGAATCGCGTCGAGCGTGGGCCGGGCCGCCGATAGGAGTAACTGAATCTCATCGCCGGCGGTTTGGTCGGGCGGCAGGCCGAACGCTTCGGGGCTCTGTGCCACGAGCTGCGCGATCATCTCGCGCGCGCGATCGTGATCGTTACGGCTGCCGATCTGGTCGGCGGTGATGACAAACATGGTCCCAGGCTCCGTCCTGCATTCAATGTAGTTAAGTTCACAGGCTAAATCTAGTCGATTATAGTCTCTAACCTAAATTACACCGGCACAAGAACGGATGCTGCGGATACTTCGGCGAGCTGGCCCGGCTGATAATCTAAAGCGCGTGTCAGACCCCACCATCCTCGCCCAGCAGACCAATGATCCCTCCTTCGACTCGGTGTGGGAGGAGATCAACTGGCGCGGCCTCGTGCACGTCTCCACCGACGAGACCGAGCTCAAGGCGTTGCTCGATGGTGACCCGATCACCTATTACTGCGGATTCGACCCGACCGCGCCGAGCCTGCACCTCGGCAACCTCGTGCAGCTGCTGCTGATGCGGCGTTTGCAACTGGCGGGACACCGCCCGCTGGGACTGGTCGGCGGCTCGACCGGACTCATCGGCGACCCGCGCCCCACCGCCGAGCGCACGCTCACCCCCACCGACACCGTCGCGGAATGGGTGGGCTACCTGCAGGCGCAGGTCTCGCGGTTCCTCAGCTCCGAGGGCGACAACGCCGTCACCCTGGTGAACAACCTCGACTGGACCGCGCCGCTGTCTGCCATCGATTTCCTACGCGAAATCGGTAAGTACTACCGCGTGGGCACCATGCTCAAGAAAGATGCCGTCAGCGCGCGCTTGAACTCCGACGCCGGCATCAGCTACACCGAGTTCAGCTACCAGATACTCCAGGGCCTCGATTACCTGGAGCTGTTCCGCAGCTACGGTTGTGTGCTGCAAACCGGCGGCAGCGATCAGTGGGGCAACCTCACAAGCGGAACCGACCTCATCCGTCGCGCCGAAAGCGGCACGGTGCACGCCATCGGCACCCCGCTCATCACCAACAGTGACGGAACCAAGTTCGGCAAGAGCGAGGGTAATGCGGTGTGGCTCGACCCGAATCTCACCAGCCCCTACGCGTTCTACCAGTTCTGGCTCAACACCGACGATGCCGACGTGGTCTTTCGGCTCAAGGTCTTCACGTTCCTCTCCCGGGGCGACATCGAGCGATTCGCCGAGCTCGTCGAAACCGAACCGTTCCGGCGTGAAGCGCAGCGTCGGCTCGCCCTCGAAGTGACCAGCCTCGTGCATGGGCACACGGCAACGGCTGCTGCCATCCACGCCGCCGAGGCACTGTTCGGCCAGGGCGACCTCGCCGAGCTGGATCCCGATACCCTCGAGGCCGCCCTGCGCGAACTTCCACACACCACGACGTCGCCGCACGCCACGGTGCTGCAGCTACTCGTCGACACCGAACTCTCGAAGAGTATCGGTGACGCCCGACGGGCCGTGCAACAGGGTGGGGTGTACTTGAACAACGAGAAGGTCACGAGTGTCGACCTGACCATTGAAGGATCGGTACTTCCCGGGGGAGTAGCGGTTCTACGTCGCGGCAAGAAAACGCTTGCGGGAATTTTCGTCGAGTAGTGCGTTCTCGGCGGCGCAGTCATCCGCTACCGGCTCGGTTTAACGCGCAGCCCCCACGAATATTCTTCCCGCAGCGGTAGTCGACGTTGTCGAGGGCGGGTCGGTTGCGCAGGGCAACAGGTGGGGATGGCAAGATGTCGTCGTGGAAACTCTTCGAACCGAACGCCTGCTGCTGCGCCCCTGGACCCTGGATGACACCGACTTTGTTTTCGGGCTCTACTCGCTATGGTCTGTGCAACAGCACATCGGGTTGCATCCGCGCGTCATGACCTCGCGCGCCGAGGCGATCGCCGTTATCTCGCGCTGGCAGGGCATGGAACATCCCATTCATGCCATCAGGGCGGTAACGGATGCCGACACCGGCGAGATCTTCGGCAACCTGCTGCTCAAGTCCATCCCGGCATCGAGCGCGGCGACACCGCTCGAGCCATCGGGGGACACCGAGATCGGCTGGCACTTTCACCCGAACGCGTGGCGCCGTGGCTACGCGACCGAAGCGGCAGCGGCTGTACTGGCTGAAGGCTGGAAAACCGGACTTGACCGTGTTGTTGCGGTGACGACACCGAGTAATCGCCCGTCGCAGCGTGTCTGCCTACGCATCGGTATGACGCACAACGGAAGAACCGACCAGTACTACAACTCCGTGAGCGAACTCTTCGTGGCCGTCGCCCCCGAGTCATAACCAGCTCTCTCGGAGACACGGCCCGGCCGGCGCGGGCCGGCTTTCGTTCGGGGGAGCGGATGCTGGTGGCGCGACACGCCCGGGTGGGGGGCGTTTTGACGGGTGGGTGTGGTGGCCGTAATGTATCTATACGTACCCCAAAGGTGCGGAAAGCCGCAGTGCTTTTCGGCCTCACGTGGGACCGTCTTCTAGTCAAATCAGTGCCGGGTTCTTGTTTCAAGTTCTCTGGTGTTGGGCTAGGATTGTAAGCCTCCACCGGGTGTGTGTTGCTGGTTGGGTCGGGTTGTTCGAGTGTTTGTGGTGTGCTTTGGTGCGCTGGAAATTGCTGGGATTGGCCGATTTGACAGGGACTGGCCGGGTG